>JASGDI010000135.1:0-7776 GCA_049841335.1 Niabella sp.
AGATTTGGTATAGGTAATAATTTTCCCAAAGGCATGCAATCTGATTTTGTATTAGGAAAATGGACAAAATAAGAAGAGCCAATAGTAAAATTAAAAATTGAAAAATCAGTAGAAGCTATTGAAATATTCGCAACCCGGGGATTGAATGCCGCTATGAACGCTGTTAATAACTATATATGTGGTTGATCAGATGGTATTGATCTGTAGAAAACTCTTGAATCATGAAAATTTTTTGTATTGGCAGAAATTATGTGGCTCACGCTAAAGAGTTGGGAAATGAGGTTCCTGAAGAACCAGTTATCTTCCTGAAACCCAAAACTGCTCTGTTGAAGCCCCATTTACCGTTTTATTATCCTGAGTTCACCAATGAACTGCATTATGAGTGTGAACTTGTTTTACGGGTTTGTAAAAATGGAAGGTATATCAACAAAAGATTTGCGCATCAATATTATGATGCTATTACCCTGGGAATAGATTTTACTGCCAGGGATATACAAAATGAGCTCAAACAGAAAGGGCTTCCCTGGGAGAAGGCAAAGGCCTGGGATAACTCAGCAGTGCTGGGAAAATGGCGTCCTTTGAACGATTTCCCTAACCTGAAGAATATCAATTTTGGTTTTTATAAGAACAATGAGCTGGTGCAACAGGGTAATTCCGGTAAAATGATTTATGGCTTTAATACATTGCTGGCCAATATTTCTAAATACTTTTCGCTTAATATCGGCGATATTATTTTTACAGGAACGCCTGAAGGTGTGGGTGAAACCTTACCCGGGGATGAGTTGGAGGGTATTCTGGAAGATGAAATTGTGCTTAATCTGAAAGTAGAATAATAACCGTTTATATTATTATTTTGAAAAGCTGCGATTATTTGCAGCTTTTTATTTTGTTTGACTACCTTTGCAACTCTGTTTCATAAATTGAAAAAGATTGAAAATATAAAAAAGTTTTGGGCAGCAATACTTCTGTTGATATTTATCATCAGCGTTACTCCCAAAAAGTATTTTCACGATCTTTTTTCGGCCCATACTGATTATGGTTTTCAGCATACCACTTCGGGAGAAAAGGAATTTAATGCGTATAAGTTTAATTGTGGCCTGGTAAATACCATAGCTGTCCCTCCGTTTATAGCAGAAGAACCTGTTACTGCCACTTCACTGTTATTTTTTGCAGTGCGAGGCCAGGATAAAATTGAAAGCCCTCTATTCCAATCTGCATTTGATGTATGTCTTCGCAGGGGGCCTCCGGCGGCTTAACCGGAAGATAATTCCATCCATTCAAGTTACTTTTTATTCTTTTGGGGTGTTTACCCATGATATCCAACAGCTATACTGTTACAGGTACTGTATAATAGCAAAGCCTTTGTAATGGTGCATTCTAATTTACCTATTTATGCAGCTAAAATATATTTTTTCTTTTATATTGTTATTCATAATAAATGCGCTTCATGCTAATGAAGATAAACCGGGTCTGTCGGGAGTTGTAAAAGATGCTGTTACACAGGCTCCGCTGCCAGGTGCAACGGTTGTTGTTCCTGATCTTAAGCTTTCTACAACAACTGATGCAAATGGTATTTACAGATTTAATGCGCTACCTAACGGAAGATTAACGGTGCAGGTTTCATACATAGGGTATAGATCTAAAGTAGAGACAGTTATAGTGGCAGGTGCTTCAACACACGATTTTTTATTGTCACAATCCGTAGTGGAAAATGAGAATGTAACCGTAACAGGTGTTTCATCGGCTACACGGCTAAAACATACCCCGGTACAGGTTTCTATTATTTCCAGAAAAGATATTCAGCAATCGGTTGGTACCCATTTGCTGGACATTGCCGCCAGGGAGCCGGGAGTTTCTATAGTAACCACAGGGCCTGCAATTGCCAAGCCTTTTATACGGGGATTGGGTTATAACCGCGTGGTAACAATAAATGACGGCATAAGGCAGGAAGGCCAGCAATGGGGAGATGAGCATGGACTGGAAGTGGATGAATACAGTGCACAGAAAATTGAAATATTGCGGGGGCCTGCATCGTTAATGTATGGCAGCGATGCGATCGGGGGCGTTATCAATATTCTTACCAACACACCGGTGGCTAATAATACGGTACAAGCTAATTTACAAACCTCCTTTAGTGGTAATAACACGATGTTTGGACAATATGCTAATGTAGCTGGAAATATTAACGGGTTTAACTGGAATGCCTATGGAAGCATTAAAAGCGCTGGCGATTATAAAAATAAATATGATGGCAATGTGCTTAACAGCAGATTTGGCGAAAAGAATTTTGGAGGCTACATAGGCGTTAACAAAAGCTGGGGATTTTCACACCTGTTGTTTTCACATTTCAACCAGAAAGTAGGAATGGTAGAAGGAGAGAGAGATGAGGAAGGAAAGCTGGTGCTGGACAGTTATACATTAACCCGGTCTTTGGAAAAAGGGAGAACTCCCTTAGTTCCCAGGCAGGGTATTCAGCATACTAAAATAGCTTTGGACAATTCTTTCATGCTGAATGATGGAAGCAGGATAGCCGCTCTTATTGGTTTTCAGCAAAACCAGCGTAAGGAATTTGCAGAGCCGGATGCACCCGATGAGCCCGAAGCTTTTTTTGACTTGAAAACTATCAACTATAACCTTGCTTATCACTTACAGGAAAATAATAACTGGAAGGTCAGCCTGGGCATTAATGGTATGCAACAACAAAATAAAAACAGGGCAGACGAAGCTATTATTCCTGATTATGGCCTGTTTGATTTTGGGATTTATGGTGTTGCTTCAAAAACATGGGGCCAGACCACGTTAAGCGGAGGTTTACGTTATGATATGAGAAGCATTAACAGCAAATCAATGGAAGAAGAGGGTGAGGAGAAATTCAATGCCTTTACTAAAAAGTTCGCCAACTTCTCAGCAAGCCTCGGTGCAACACATGAAATTAATGATCATATATCTTTAAAAGCGAATATCAGCAGGGGGTTCAGGGCACCTAACCTGTCTGAACTGGCCGCTAACGGGGAGCATGAAGGTACCAACCGATATGAAATTGGTTATCAAAACCTGGAGAGCGAAATATCAACATCTATAGATGCAGGGGTTGAAATAACAACCAACCATGTTGACATTAGTGTAGCACCCTACTTCAATTATATCAATAATTATATCTTTTATAACAGATTGCTTACCAGTAACGGCACCGACTCTTTGATAGATGGGGTTCCTGCATTTCAATTTAATCAGCAAAGCGCCACCTTAACAGGTATTGAAGCGCGCATTGACCTGCACCCGCATCCATTGGACTGGCTGCATTTTGAAAATACGTTTTCTTTTGTGAGGGGCATGTTTACCAAGGCCGTTGATGGTTCTTCTAACCTGCCGCTGATAGCTCCGGTAACTATATTAACTGAGCTACGGGCCGAGTTCCCAAGGGTATCGAAAACCTTATCGAATTTTTATGGTAAAATAGAGATGAATACCGTGGCTTCTCAAAATAATTTCTTTGCGGGTTATGAAACTGAAACAGCTACAAAAGGCTATGTGCTTTTTAATGCAGGTATTGGTAGCGATGTAAAAGTAGCAGGACAAAAGATATGCTCTGTTAGCGTTGGTGTTCAGAATATAGGCGACGTGGCTTATCAAAGCCATTTAAGCAGGCTCAAATATGCTGATGAAAACCCGGTAACAGGAAGAACAGGCGTATTTAATATGGGAAGGAATTTCAATGCGCGTTTAATTATCCCGCTTGAGTGGAAGCTGTAAAAGGTAAGAAATAGAACTATATCTGGCGTCATAAAAAACTTATGACGCCTTTATTATTTATTGCTATAACTTTAGGAATATACCATTGATGTAAGAATATGGAAACCCATAATAACTTTATAAAGCTTGCCCGTTCGTTTAAGTTTAATTTATTTATGCTCCGGAAGCTGCCATCGGCTTACTTTAGCGGGGTACGCATCAAAAGTATAACGGATAAGTCCTGCAGCGTAAAGGTACCCTATATATGGTTCAGTAAAAATCCTTTTCATTCCACTTATTTTGCCTGTCTTGCTATGGCGGCAGAGCTGAGTACCGGCGCTTTGGCTATGGCAAATGTTTACAAAAGAAAGCCCGGGGTATCTATGTTAGTGGTAAAAATGGAAGCTGAATATTTTAAGAAAGCTACCAGTATCACCCTGTTTACCTGCTTAGATGGTGAAGCCTTCAAAAATGCTGTAACAGCCGCTGTTGAGACAGGTGCGCCTCAAATAGTAACTGCTACTTCTGAAGGGAAAAACGCTGCTGGGGAGCTGGTGGCAAAGTTCAGTATCACCTGGTCTTTTAAAGCCCGGACTATGTAAAACAATTATGGATTAAAGCGCTTTAGTAGTATTGCTACCTGCTCTTCAAACAGGGCGAGTTCTTCATTTTGCTGTATAATGAAGGTGTTATTCTCAAAGCTACCCAATACATTCTCCAGCTCTTCTTTAGAATCATACACCATGTTTTTAAACGTGTTTTTATAGTCTTTTTCTTTAGAATGGTAAACACTTTTAGTGATCCATTCTTTTGCTTCAAGTGTTTGCTGAAAAAGGTTCCTGAGAAAGCTGTTGTCAATATCCGTGCTGTTGATATTGTCGATATTTAAAAGTATGGAAACAGCATGCCGTATCTTTTGTAAAGGATATTCTTCTGCACATATTTTATAAAAGTTATGAATACCTTCCCAACTGCTGATCTTATTTTCCCTGGTTTCGGACAGCAGTTGATTCAGCCTGTCTTTGGTAATCAGCAGTCCTCCTACATTGGCCCATTCCTGGATGTTACTGTTGGGTTCAATAACTTGTAACAGCTGTTGGGTATCAGTAATATGATGCTCAGTGATGTACCGGATAATTTCGTTACCTGCATAAAAACGCAGCATTTTTTTGTAAACAATATAGCTTTCCGGAACTTTTATAACCTGTACCGGTCGTTTTGAATTTTCAAAACCATCAGCCCGTATATCCAGCCTGTCTATTACAGGTGAATGATGGGCCAGGAGTGATTTTCCTTTGGAAATATAGTCAGCATCGCTGCCAATCATTTTATTGGCTTTATAGAAGGCTTTTCCTGTAAAAAGCTCAAGCAGGCCAAGCGATTCATATATTTCATTGATGGTATCAGGTGCAAGGCAATTAAATTCTATAAGAGGAAATTTATCAATTCTCTTATCTCTTTCTGCAAACTTGCGTTCATTTCTTTGTATGGCATACATATTATACATAAACCAATAAGCGGGCATTACTACCAGCTTGTTGGAATGTTCTTCATTGCTGATAAGAGAAAAGGGGAAGGGAATATCCAATTCAGCAGGATAATTACCTTTTGCGATCATGGTAAATGATGCAAAACGGGAATTGTGTTTGAGGCTTACGCACAACCCCGGCCAAAAGCCGCGTCCTGCCTGTATTTCACCATCTGCTCCGCGTGAATTGTGATTAGAACCAATAGTAGCGCCGGCGGCCATATTGCTTTGGCCTTTTACCAATGCTGCGCATAAAAAAGAGTTGTTATGGTGCTGCTCATGGGCAGGAAAAATTAAGGAATTCAATACCTCACAACAGGAAACTGTAGCGTTTTCACCCAAATAAGAGTTGATCAGTCGGGCGCCATATTTTAATTGGGAAAAAGGGGATAGAATAAAGCGCACCGCTTTGACCCCATAAAAAGCACGGCTGCCAACACCCATGATGCCATTTACCATTTCGCAGCCTTCACCAATTTGTGATTTTGCTTTTTCGTTAGAGTTGATGGTGAGGTTCTTTAATTTGTTGGCGCCTTTAATATAAGCATCTGTACCAATTTTTACATCTTTGAGTATATGCGTATTTTTTATAACGGTCCTTTTACCAACAGTTCCATAGTAGCCATGCAGCGCATCAAATTTTTCTTCGGTGAAACGCTGAAAAGTATCCATCAGATTTTTATCACTGCGATATTTTGACCAAAGCCAGGCATCACCGGCTAACATGCCATCGAACGGCAAAACTTTTCTGCCGCCATTTTCATTACAGAGTTCCACCCAGATACGTACATTTTCTTTTTCACCCTCCTTTATAATACCATTGCCAAATTTGGAGTGAGAAGTGCAGGTCATTTCATTTACATTGGCAATGATCACATCTTCTTCAATAATGTAATGGCTCAGATACCTTACATTACTGATGGATACATTATCCCCGATATCGCAGCTGACTATCTGGCTATGGTAAAGACCTACCGGGAACCTTACTTCACTGAACTCAAGGAAATATTGTTCCAGCTTGCCTATCCTCACCAGTCCGTAAAACGTACATTCTTCTATAAGGTGTATATCAATGCCATCGCGGACCAGCACATCGTCCCAATTGCCGGATCGGTTACGATTAGACTGAAGGATGGTGATCTCCTGTTTGGTTAAAGGCCGGTAATCTGTAGCCGGGTTTTGCTGAAAGCGCAGGTAATATTCATCTTTCCCTTCAGGTAAAAAAGAAGCGGGAATGAAATTATAACCGAGCTGGTCTGCTTTATGTTTTCTTATCTGGTTCATTGATTATTGATGGGAATAGAGGGGTGATATATAGCTGGAACGATGAAGTGTGCGACGCTCTCGAGGGAGTTCTTCGGACAACGAAACTGATAGCAGCAATGGCGTCGGGTACATAAAATAAAACATTACTCTACCGTAACGCTTTTGGCCAGGTTGCGCGGCATGTCAACGTTACATCCTCTTGCAACACCAATATAATAGGAAAGCAGCTGCAATGGAATAACGTTTAACAGCGGGGCAATTACTTCATCAGCTTCGGGAACGATCATTACGTCATCACATAAAGATGCCAACTGTTCATCGCCTTCTGTTACTACTGCAATCAGTTTTCCTTTACGAGCTTTGATCTCCTGCATATTGCTCACTACTTTTTCATGATAGGCATCTCTTGTGGCTACAAATACTACCGGCAGGTATTCGTCAACCAATGCAATAGGCCCATGTTTCATTTCTGCAGCAGGATAGCCTTCTGCGTGTATATAAGAGATCTCTTTGAGTTTTAATGCGCCTTCTAATGCGATGGCAAAATTGTAACCGCGCCCGAGGTAAAGAAAATCACGGGCGTCTTTATATTTTTCGGCAATTGATTGAATATGTTCATGATGGTTCAGTACCCAAGCTGCTTTTTCAGGAACCGTGTCCAGTTCATTTAACAGTTGCCTGTAGCGGTTGTTGGATAAAGTGCCTTTTAAATAACCCAGTTTTAATGCGATCATCATAAGAACGGTAAGCTGTGCAGTAAATGCTTTAGTAGATGCTACGCCGATCTCAGGGCCTGCATGTGTATAAGCACCTGCATGAGATGCCCTGGCTATTGAAGAGCCTACAACATTTACTACCCCAATAATAATAGCTCCTTTTTCCTTAGCACTTTCTATGGCTACTAAGGTATCGGCTGTTTCGCCGCTTTGGCTAACAGCAATGATCACATCTCCTTTATTAATAACCGGGTTCCGGTAACGAAACTCCGAGGCATATTCTACTTCTACATTGATACGGCATAATTCTTCTATAATATATTCAGCTACCAAACCTGCGTGCCAGCTGGTTCCGCAGGCTATAATGATAATCCTGTTAGCATTGATGATTTGTTCGGCATATTGCTGAATGCCTGCCATCGTTATAGTGCCTGCTGAAGCATCTAAACGACCGCGAAGGCAATCATAAATGGTAGTAGGCTGCTCAAAAATTTCTTTAAGCATGAAATGATCATAGCCTCCTTTTTCTATAGC
>JASGDI010000136.1:0-40247 GCA_049841335.1 Niabella sp.
CCTTTTTGTACTGGTTTTTGCATTTTTCATGGCTAAATTGGTTGCCGCACTGTTCTTTTTTATAGACGACCTCCGCCGCTCGGTTCAGTGGATAGCGGGTAAACTTTTTTCTGGCAATAATGAAATAAGCGAAATTGCCGGTGCCACAGGAGATTCCATATCCCGCTCCTCTTTTCTTACCTGGTTAGGCATTGTTTCAGGGGGCAGTCTGTTTACTTCCTTTATTTACGGGTTAAGCAATAAATACAATTACCAGGTTAAAAATATAAAGATCCCTTTTGCCAATTTGCCGGCTTCTTTTAAAGGGCTGAAAATTGTTCAGATATCAGATATACATACAGGCAGCTTTACCAATTTTAATGCAGTAAACAGGGGCATGGACCTGATTCTGGCGCAAAAACCCGACCTGATCTTATTTACCGGTGACCTGGTAAATAATAAAAGTGAAGAAGTAGGTGAATACCGGAAAGCATTCAGCCGCCTTACTGCCCCTATGGGCGTATATTCCATATTGGGCAACCACGATTATGGCGACTATGCCCAATGGCCCGATGCTGCTGCCAAAACAGCAAACCTGGACAGACTCAAAAAGATCCATGCCGATATGGGTTGGCGGCTTCTGCTGGACGAGCACCTCCCATTGCAAAGAGGAGCGGATACGATCGGCCTGATTGGTGTACAAAATATCAGCGGCAGGGGCCGGTTTCATAGCTATGGCAACCTTAGCCGGGCCATGCAGGGCGCTGAAAACTATCCTTTTAAAATATTAATGAGCCACGATCCTTCACACTGGGATACTGAAGTGAGCGCAAAATACACCGACATTGACCTTACACTCAGCGGGCATACGCACGGTATGCAGTTTGGAGTTGAAATTCCCGGGTTAAGATGGAGCCCTGTGCAATATGTATATAAGCACTGGGCCGGGCTATACGAACAAGCCCATCAGAAGCTGTACGTGAACCGTGGATTTGGTTTTATAGGCTACCCGGGGCGTGTGGGTATTTTGCCTGAGATAACAGTTATTGAACTGGCATAAAATTAGCTACATAATAGCGTATGTTTCATTCATTCTTTGAGCGATTCTATGAATGAATAATTTCACGTACGTTTGTATTATATATTACCCTCAAAAACTTTGAACAATGATCAACCGCTATTTAACCCTTATAGTTATCTTATTATTTCTGTCCTTTTCTGCTGACGCACAATTTCATATAGGCGTTAAAGCCGGTGTTAATGCAGGGAAAATTGATGGTAAAAGCTTTAAAGAAGCGTTCAATTACAGCTACCTGGTAGGTGGTTTTGCCGAAATAGGGCTGGGCGATAAAGTAAGCATCAATCCAGAAGTGCTTTTTTCTCAAACCTCCAGTACTACCGATACTTCTTTTACCCGTACACTGCCTGATTTTAATAATGACCAGGTTAAAGCAAAGCTTAACTATTTGTCTGTTCCCATTCTCGTTAACCTCCGCCTTATCGGCCCTTTGCATATAGAAGCAGGCCCGCAATTTGGTGTTCTTATGAACAAGGAAAAGAACCTCCTGGAAAATGGCGAACAGGCCTTTAAAAAAGGCGATTTTTCAATGGTGGGCGGTGCCGGCCTGCACATCAGCTCCTTCAGGCTGACAGCGCGCTATGTAGTTGGCCTGAGCGATATTAAGGACGTTACCGTACAGGACCAATGGAAAAACCAGGCGCTGCAGTTCAGCTTAGGTATTGCGTTTTAGGGCCTGTTTACATTTATCCAATAGTTTTCTTACTGCCCTTTTTGCTCATAGTAAATGTTCCATAATTGACAGAATGCTGCTCAGTCTGTCAAAAGAATTGTCAGCCTGTTCCGATAGCTATTGGAATGTCGAAGGCAGATGACTTGGTTATCAATATTTCGGCAAGCTCTCCGCAGGAGTCCATTGGACAATATGACAACCAAATCAATTTTTGACAGCCTTGTGGGGTGAGGTCTACCAGCAACGATTAGGAATGGATTCTGTGACAGTGGTTTCCTGTCACTCCTCTTCAATTCGTAAATTTTATTACGCCAAGTTTTCGGAAATCAGGCCGATGGCATTAATATTGCCAAATAATGTTCCCTGCCGTTTACAGCATTAAATAGCTGTTGTGAAGCGGGGGATATGACAGTTTGTCTCAAAAAATAAAATTATGGATTTTAGTAAAGTGATTTTGAAGCCTGAAGATGATATGGATTTTATGCCGATATTTCCGCTTAATGAAAATGATACAGATGACAGCCAGGATATTATTCCTGATGAAATAGCTATTCTTCCACTGAGAAATACGGTTTTGTTCCCTGGTGTAGTGCTTCCTATCACTGTTGGCCGCGACAAAAGCATCCAGGCAGTAAATGACGCCTACAAAGGAGATAAGCTGATTGGCGTGGTAGCTCAAAAAGATGCTGCCGTAGAAGAACCTGCCGCCAGCGACCTGGAGCCCATAGGTACCATTGCTAAAATCATCAAGCTGATCAAAATGCCCGATGGGGGTACCACCGTTATTATACAGGGGCGCAGCAAATTTATCATTAATGAAATAACCACGGGCGACCCCTATTTTAAGGCGAGAACCACCAAGATCTTGGAGGGCGAAATTCCGAAAGACAGCGATTTTGAGGCTTATATCTCCAACATAAAAGATATTGCTGCCAATATTATTCAGCAGTCGCCCAATTTACCCACTGAGGCCACCCTCATCCTGAGAAATATAGAAAGCCCGGTATTCCTGATTCACTTTGTGAGCAGCAACCTCAATACATCCATCCAGGAGAAGCAAAAATTATTAGAGCTTACTGATCTGAAGCAGCGTGCTATCAACCTGATGGAGCTCCTGCAAAAAGAGCTGCAGTTTGTAGAGCTTAAAAACAAAGTAACCAATAAAACCCGTACCGAGCTGGACAAACAGCAACGCGAGTACTTCCTGCAGCAACAGTTAAAAAGTATTAAAGAAGAATTAGGAGGAGATCCCAATTCGCAGGAAATAAAAGAAATGCAGAAAAAAGCAGAGGCCAAGAAATGGCCTGCTGCTGCCAGGGAAGCCTTTCAGAAAGGGATTGAAAAGCTGGAGCGCATGCACCCCAGCACACCCGATTATTCGGTGGTGTATAACCACGTAGACCTGATGCTGGACCTACCCTGGGATGAATATACCGAAGATCATTATGACCTGAAAAATGCACAAAAAACACTGGACAATGATCATTACGGGATGGCAAAGATCAAGGAAAGGATACTGGAATACCTTGCAGTATTAAAGCTGAAAGGCGATATGAAGAGCCCTATCCTTTGCTTCCTGGGCCCTCCGGGCATTGGTAAAACCTCCCTTGGAAAAAGTATTGCCAGCGCATTGGGACGTAAATATATTCGCTTAAGCCTCGGTGGGCTGCATGATGAAAGCGAGATCCGCGGGCACCGTAAAACTTATATCGGCGCTATGCCCGGACGTATCCTGCAATCTTTAAGAAAGGCCAAAAGCAGCAACCCGGTAATTGTGCTGGATGAAATTGATAAGGTGGGCAATGATTTCCGTGGCGATCCCAGCAGCGCACTGTTGGAGGTGTTAGACCCCGAGCAAAACAATACATTTTACGACAATTACCTGGAGCTGGAATACGACCTAAGCAAAGTATTATTTATAGCTACTGCAAATAACCTGCAAAATATTCAGCCGGCTTTAAGGGACAGGCTCGAGATCATTAACCTGAGCGGCTATGCGATCGAGGAAAAAATAGAGATCGCTAAACGCCATTTGATCCCCAAGCAGAAAGAAATGCACGGCATTCCTAAAACCAGCCTTAAGATCAGCGATAAAGTGCTGGAACGCCTGATTGCAGACTACACACGCGAAAGCGGAGTGCGCGAGCTGGACAGGCTTATAGCCAGCATCATGCGTAACAGGGCCAAGAAAATAGCAATGGACGAAACCCTAAGCAGTTCATTTTCCCTGGAAGAATTGCAGGAAGTACTGGGAAAGCCGAAATTTAATAATGACCTCTATAAAGCAGTTACAGTTCCCGGCGTGGCGGTAGGGCTTGCCTGGACTTATGTAGGCGGGGATATTTTATTTATTGAAGCCAGCCTGAGCGAAGGTAAAGGAGAACTAAACCTTACCGGAAACCTGGGTAATGTAATGAAGGAAAGCGCTTCAACAGCCTTAAGCTATCTTAAATCACACGCGCAGGAATATAATATTGACCCGGCCGTGTTCAGCAGGAAAAGCATACATATACACGTACCTGAAGGGGCTACACCTAAGGACGGACCAAGCGCCGGTATTACAATGATGACGGCTATTACATCCGTATTAACAGGCAAAAGAGTAAAACCATTCCTGGCCATGACAGGGGAAATTACTTTGCGCGGACAGGTATTGCCGGTAGGAGGTATTAAGGAAAAAATACTGGCAGCCAAACGTGCCGGATTAAAAGAGATCATTCTCTGTTCTCAGAATAAAAGAGATGTTGCAGAAATAGAAGCTTCTTTTATTAAGGGACTGAAATTTCACTATGTAGACAGGATGGAAGATGTGCTGGACCTGGCATTGGTGAAACGGTAAGGGGGAGAGTGAGTTGACAGAGGACTGAGGGCAGATAACAGGCTGATACTTGATAGTTGACGGATGACAGATATTAGATTTTAGTATTTAGACTATTTCTCTAAAATTATAGAGTAGTGAGGTTAACAGAGAACAGATGACAAATATTACAAACTTGTAGCCAGTAACCCGAAACCAGTAACCAATATCCAGCATCCGGCAACTCGCTTCCGGCCATTAATACAGCACCCTGAACTGGATCGTATGCTCAATATTCTTCAGCTCTTTAAGCAATTGCTTATCATATTCTTTATTAATATCCACAATTACATAACCAATAGTCTGGTTGGTCATTAAATACTGCGCGCCGATATTAATAGCATGCTGAGCCAGCAAAGTATTTATCTGGGCCATTACCCCCGGCACATTTTTATGTATGTGAATAATACGGTGCGTTTGCTTTACGGCGGGCAATTGAAGCGTAGGAAAATTAATACTGTGGCTGACAGATCCTTTATTGATAAACGCTGTGATCCTTTGCGGAATAGCGGTATTAGCCGTGGCCGTTGCTTTTGCATCGTCAAAAATAACAATCCCCTTTTCAGTACAAAGCTCAACAGGCAGCGCTGTTTGAGAGGCGCCCAGGTAGCCGATCACTTTTAATCTTGATGCTTTTTTTATTTTCCTGTTATCTATCTGCACCCCATTACCTGCCAATATGATGCTGGCTTTCTGAACAGTCTTTTCATCTGTATCATTACCGTTAATAATAGTCAGCCCTTCCTGCTTCAGCAGCTCAATACTCTCCACTGGCACATTGCCTTCTGTTATACAGATGATCCTGTTTTTAGGATATGAAATAGAGCCCGGCAGTTTATTGATGTATAAAAACTCATCAAAGCTGGGTGTTACATAGTCGGCCTTTGACGTAACACTTTTACGGGAAATATTTTCTGTATAAGCAAAGAATTTCTTTATCAGCCCGCTTTCCCTTAGCTGAAAATCAGAATAGCCATCACCAATGCCATATAAATTCCCCTGCAGGTTCAGTTCCCTCATCAATTTTACCTTACCTCCTTCCTGGCTTAACGGGTTTTCCGCATCGTACCCAATAATATTTCCTTCATTATCGAAATGGAAGGTATTGGCATAAACATTTTCTTTTTTAATACCGAATTTTTTCACTACGGGAGTAATAAACTCTTTAAATCCACCTGATACGATCAGCACATCATCGGCATGTTTTTCAAAGAAAGCCGCATTTCTTAAAAAAGATTTAGACACTTTCTTTTTAAGATGGCTTACCAGCTTTTTAAGATGCTCTTTGTTGGCCCCTAAAAGCTTCACACGTTCAGCCAGGCTTTCAGAAAACGAGATCCTGCCCTCCATAGCCATATTGGTATAATCTTCAATTTTTTTAAATATGGCTTCTTTATCGGGATTATCTTTTAGAGATATTCTTACTAATTCATCCAGCGCCTCTACCTGGGTAAATGTGCTGTCAAAGTCTATAATATAGTAGTTCTTTTGCTTCATAAAAGCTGGAAGTAGGTATTTGTAGTTAAAATCCGAAGCGCAAAAGTAAGGCAGAATGATGAACCGGGAACAGGAAGGTTTTACAAGGACAGGGCAGATACCTTTAATTTTGCAGGTTTCTATGCTTTATATCACTCCTCCGGAGTTCTTTGGCAAGGTTACTCTTATTATAATCCTGTCAGCCCTCCGGGCTTATTTGCCCGGCCATTTTTCAAATCCGCCGTGGTGGATGGCCCGGATAAATAGCTTTTCCAGGAGAGTCTCTCCCCGCAGGACTCGCCGTGTGTATGAGACCAGTCCATACACAATACCTGTTGTGAGACTCAGCTATGAATAAAAGGGTTACCACCCGCAACTATCTGAAACAATGCTATACCTGAAACAATAGCTGATTTATAGCAAAATTTTTCTACTTTACACCCCTTTTAAAAAAGATACATGCAATATTTTGAGGGATCATCCATTACCCATATCGCCGTACATAAAGTGGGCAACGAATCTGAAGGAGAGTATTTAACCTTATCCAAAAAAGAGCTTGTTCTAGCCCCGGAAGTAAAAGATCTGCTGATCAAATACTTTTTAACGCCCTTCAGATCAGAGGAGTATTTTCATTTTTTCAGTGAAGGACATATCAGCAATAATGAAGTATGGAAGTGCGTCTGCTCTGTTTTTGACCATCCTGAACAAACCCTGCTGCAGTCTAAACAGCTGGCTCAGCATTTATACAGCCTGGGCAATCATCCCAATATAAAAGGCGGCGAATTGTATGTGGTGTACTTTAAAGAAGGTTTGCTGAACGGCGAAACCGTGGATGCCATCGGGCTGTTTAAATCCGAAAACAAAGAACCTTTTTTAAAAGTATTTCCTACCGAAGATGCTTTTGAAGTAGAAAGTGAGGAGGGTATCAATATCAATAAACTGGATAAAGGATGCATGATCTATAACACCGACCGGGAAAACGGGTTTATCGTTTCAGTAGTGGACAGTAAGAACAAATCGGCGGAAGCGCGCTACTGGACGGACAGCTTTTTGAGGGTACAGCAGCGGCAGGATCAGTATTTTAATACCGAAAGCACGATGGCTTTATACAAAACTTATGTGGTGGATCACCTGCCCGAGCAATATAATGTAACCAAAGCCGATCAGGCCGATATGCTGAACCGCAGCCTTGCTTTTTTTAAAGAAAAACAGCACTTTGACCAGGAAACCTTTAATAACGAAGTGCTGCATCACCAGGAGTTTATTGAAAGCTTCGACCGGTATAAACAACATTATGTTGCAGAAAGGGATATTGAGATAGCGGATAATTTTTCTATTTCCCCTGCAGCTGTAAAACGGCAGAACCGCAGCTACAAAAGCGTTATCAAGCTGGACAAAAACTTTCACATTTATATTCATGGCGACCGGAACATGATTGAGCACGGAGAGGATGATAAAGGAAGATTTTACAAGCTGTATTTTAATAACGAGGAATAAAACCACAATACCTTACAGGCGGAAATGCCTGTAAGGTATTAAACACTAGTGTAGTACTATTCTTTACTTCCTCACTGCTTTTACCACTTTGCTGTAAGTTTTGGTTCCGTCCTTATCTACCTGTGCAATACGGATGTAAATATTTCTTTCAAGGCTTGTGTTTAAGGCGTCTGTATCCTTATTACAGGAAATAAATGTGGCAGCACAAACAAGGGAAGCAACGGCAAATAATCTTCTGTTTCTCCTGGCGGCAAAGCACAGCAATGCAAACAAGCCAAAACCTGCTATACCCAGGTTATTGGTATTAAGAGTGAAAGTATAATGAACCGGTACGTCTGAATTACCGTCTTTAGCAGCTGATTTCAGCCTGCCTATTTCTGTAAAGTTTTTTCCATCTGCAGAAGCTTCTATAATAAAGTGGTCGTTATTTTCTTCAGACAACGTGCTCCAGTTAACTTTCAAAAGATCATCTTTGACTGAAGCTGTAATCACTCCAAATTGAACGGGCAATACCGCATTCAGTAAATTGCCGGTTTGCATAGTTGCTAAGCCTTCCGTTGCTTCCCAAAAATTATTAGAACTAGTACCATCGCTTCCGGGAATACCCATTAAATTAGCGTGATGTTCGACTATATACCATTCATCCGCTGTAACTGGTGCAGGAGTAAGAAGAACAAACAGGGTTCTAAAATCCTTTTGTGAGTTAATGCTGGATGGATTTCTTTGCCCTAAGAGTGCCTCTAAGCTTGCCGGATCATAAGTTGTTCTTGTTGCTGCAGTGAATGTAACTGTAGACCCTCCGTAGCTTATGCCTGTTATGCCACTAAATACATCGAAACCGGGGACATCTGATATAGGAATCATTCCCATCAAATAAAGTTCCAGTTTATTATAAGTAACCGTATTCCCCCCATTTGCATTCGCTCCAAAGGAAGCTACCCGGTACTTGTTTGGGTCGCCATCAACATTAGTTTCCAGCGTGCTTTGCTGAAATCCGCCTAACTGTCCCTTCGTAGATCCACCTGTAAGCCCCCAATGATGCGGGTATGATATTTCCTGGCCATTCCACCACCTGGCCGGAATACCAAAATTGGCCCAGGTATGACAAATTTCGTGTAGAAACGGACCGTAAAATATAAACTCCCTTACGGGCATTATTATTACAGTCTTCAGTTTCCCGGCAGAACCCCATTGTGCTGTATGATTAAAAGTTGACAAACCAATACCTGTAACAGCATTGGCAACGTTATGAGCTTGCCCAAAAAAAGGGAATTCAGGTCTTACCCCATCCTGAAAATAATCCTCATTAAATAAATAAACAATAAAATCGAAATCGTCATTAAACTTTGAATAAATCTCATTAGAAAACTTTACAAGGCTGTCCCTCAAAACGGCTACATTATTTACGATAAGATATTCGTAGTTGTCGGGAGTCATTTCTAATGATGCGGCGTACTGATTGGGCCCGATATTGATTGTGCGCACTTGCGTGTAGGCGTTGGGCTGTTCCCATAAAATAAAAAACATCAAAATCGTTAGTTTCATTTTAAAAATAGCATATAGTTTCATTGCATCTGGTTTTAGTAGTAATGTTTGAGATAAGCACCGGGATATTATACCACACCGAACATATTCAAAAATAGCAGCATGGTGAAGAGGTCACAACCAGCATTTATTATCTATGCAGAGCGATTTATTAATCAGTCCCTTTCATTTATTTCTTAAAAGCAGCGCACACAAAAAAGCCCGCGATTCAAACCGCAGGCTGATACAATGCCTCAATAACCCTTATAGCTGATTAAAATATCTTATCAGGTCTTCCTTACGGGCTTTTGACACTTCAATCTCGGTACCATCAGTTAAAATGACAGCGCCGCCTTTCCCCTTCTGGTAGCTTTTTACATAGGCCAGGTTCACCAAATGTGAGGCATGCACTCTTAAAAAATTATATTCGCTGAGCATTTCTTCAAACTCTTTCAGCGTTTTGGCTACTACCAGCTTTTGCCCACCCTGCATAAATATGGACGTATAGTTTACATTGCTCTGGCAGCGCAGGATATCTATTACAGGTAGCAGCTCAAATCCTGAAATAGTAGGCACCACTATTTTTTTGGGCGGCGTATATTGCTTTAGCTGTTCCACATTTTCCAGCAATGCTCTCAAATGGCTGGCAACATTATCTCCGGGTTTTTTATTTGCTGCTTTTTTAACCGCTTCTTTTAAGTCGTCAACATCCACTGGTTTTAAGAGATAGTCAATAGCGCTGAAGCGGAAAGCCTGTACCGCATATTTTTCAAAAGCGGTTACAAATATCACCTGGAAATTTTTAACAGGTACTTCGTTCAGCAAATCGAAGCCGGTCTTATCATGTATCTGCACATCTAAGAACACCAACTGCGGTTGCAGCAGCTGAATGGCCTGAATGCCGGTTTCTACAGTATGATAGCAACCCAGCACAGTTACCAACTTATCCAGGTGCTTATCTGCCAGGTCTTTCAGGCGGGATGCTGCGTTTTCCTCATCATCAATAATAATAGCTTTAATTTTTGTCATTGTCCGGTATTGAAGTTCATGTTTATCAAATAGTCAGCAATGGTAAAAGCAACTCCGCTTCCACCCCTTGCGGTTTGTCTTTTAATGATACAGACGCATTGCTCCCTTTCGTTTTGTTCAGCAGGTCGATCCGCGATTTGGTGATCTTCATACCCAGAGAACGTTTTTCTGCCGGCAGCTTTGCAGTAGCCGTATCTCCCCTCCCCACACCGTCATCCTCAATAATGCAGCGCAGCATTTCATCTTCCTTTTTTACCTGCACCAGAATGTGCCCTTTTCCTTCTTTTTTGCTGATACCATGCCAGATGCTGTTTTCCACAAAAGGCTGGAACAGCAACGGGGGCACCAGTGTGGTTTCAGCATCAATGCCTTCGTCTACCTTTATTTCGTAAGTAAATTTATGATTGAGCCTTTTAGCTTCCAGCTGCATATACAGGTCCAGCGCTTTTAAATCATCCGCCAAAGGAATTTCTTTTTCCTCCGAATTTTCCAGCGTCATACGCATGGCTTTGGCAAATTTGGTTAAGTAAGCATCTGCTTCTTCGGTATCGTTTTTCCGTATATAATCGCTTACAGAATTGAGCGAGTTGAAAATAAAGTGCGGATTCATTTGCAGGCGCAGCACTTTAGTTTCGGTATCTGATATCTGAGCTTTCAATTCAGCCTCCTGCTGTTTTGTTTTTGATTCCGTACGGCGCTTGTACGACCAGAATAATGCACCGCCCGACAGTAACAGCAGACCAGCACCGCCCATTAAGAAATTACGGACGGTTTTTTGTTGTTTTATCTGGGCGGTATGGGTAGCCTGGAGAATGGCTTGTTGTTTGTCATTTGAATACTGTAAATCTTTTATTGCCACTTCCTGTATTTTATTATTGTTTGAAACGCTATCTTTTTGTACGGCTACATTTTTCCGAAATAAATTGGCCCGTTTATAATTTCCTTGCCTTTCATAAATCTCAGCGAGAAGATCCATTCCATCCATCTGTAGCTTTGCGTTTTCTGCCCTTTCCGCCATTTTAAGCCCTTCATCAGCATACGCTAATGGTAATGCAAGGTTTATTTCTCCGGTTCCGTCCATTTTTAACAGCATTATCCGGGCAGTATTTAAATTACTTCTGGCAATCCAACTCAGCCTTCCGATCTTTTGTGCTTTTATCCGTGCATTTTGTATCAACTCTAAAGCATAGTCATAATCGCCCGAATAGGCTTTTACTAAAGCAATACTTGGCTCTAATCCATCTATCACCTCCTCCCGGCCAGCTGCTTTGTAAAAAAGTATTGCAGTATCAAGCCGCTTACCCGCTTCATTATATTTTTTTAAATTAATATAGGCCTGACCTGTATTTGCATAACACAACCCCATTAAGACAGAATCCTTTAATTTTACAAAATGTATATACGCGCTATCGAATAAGCGTATCGACTCTTCATATAATTCAAGCCCAAAATATATATTAGCGATCTCCCCATAACCTTTTGCCTGTTCCAATACATCGCCTGTTTGCTCTGCTAACTTCAATGAGCGATAATTATAATCTGTAGCCTCCGCTAGCTTTCCCTGGTGAAACAGCAGGGCAGATCTTTGCCCAAGACAAAGTCCTAATGCCTCATACTTTTTCGTTTTCGTAAATAAGACTTCTGCAATATCCAGGCATTTTTCTACGAGTGAAATTTCACCCATTTTTTCGAAGATCATTGACATACTTAAAATGCTCTGCGCTATCCAATATTCGTCTTTTATTGCTCTGGCAAGTTGCAAAGCTTCGCTGGCCTTAATCAAAGCTTCATTGGTATTGTTGAACCTGGAAAGACGGGAATAGTTGTTCAGCATTTTAAGCCGGTTGGTATCGCTTAGTTCCTTATTTTTCAATAACGTGTATAAACTATCTATTTGCTGCTGCTGGGCATTTACAGAGAAAAAAGCAAATACAAGACAAACTAAAAACAATCGGTTTAACATAGCCGGTATCAGGTTTTGGTGTTCTCAAAGTTAACCGCTTTGATATAAAATATTACAGGGCATTTCTCCTATTTTGAAAAAAGGACCAAACAATCAATCAAAAGCATTAAATAATAAATGCAGGTTGCAGGCAGTTGGATCACAGCCTATTTTTACTAAAACAAACAGCCATGAACAAGAATATATTACAACTGACTTTTACCTGCCTCCTGATAGCACTGCTCCTGGGCAGTTGCACCAAAAAGGAAGATGTGCTTAATAAGCCAGGTAAGTATTATATAAAATTTAAGGCTAATGGTGTAGAAAAAAAGCTGGATATGATACCCTCTTCTATTACCTCTTTCTATTCATCAGCCCTTTATGAATCTCTTGGATACCATATTTATGAGTTTGGCATGGCTTCAGCACAATTTAAAGAACTGATGCATATAGGTATTTTTACCCCCTCTGCCCTGGCTAAAAAAACTTATACCGACAACTCAGGCGGATTGCTTCCTGAAGCGCTCCTTACCTATTCACAGGCGCCTTTAGACGGATCTGTTTATTTTTCTTCAATGGCTTATGATGACGGTGGATTCCAGCTAAAGAAAGATTGCAAAATAACCATCACAGAAATGAACGACACGGAGATACAGGGCACTTTTTCGGGCACGGTATATTTTGAAAAAGACGACGGGGATCCAGACAGGAATAAAGCGGTTACTATCACCGATGGCAGCTTTTATGTGCAGGCCGATCTGCAATAAGGCGCTCCTCTCGCATTACCTATATGTATATACGAAAGATAAGTTCCCGGAAAACGGGCAATATATAAAATCCCCGACTTGCATCTAATAGTTTTTACAGGTATAACCAGTTCCAAAGTCATCGCTCTTTGGGACTTGCAGTCTCAAAGTTCTATGTTATAGCCTTCGGCTACTTTTTAAATGTAGCCGAAGGCTACAACATAGTCGGGGCTGACCAAAAAGGTTCCTTGATTGTCATATTGTCCAAGGGACTCCTTCGGAGAGCTTGACGAAATATAGACAATCAAGCAGTTAGCCTTCGACAAGCTCAGGCTGACAATACTTTTGGGTCAGCCCCAGCATCGGCTACAGAAAAAAACCGGGGACCTTTAAAGCCTCCCGGTTCTCTCTATAAAAACAAAAAATCAATCCTATCCTACCAATTCCTCGTGCTTGCTGTATGCCTCCATCAGCTTCCGCTGGGTTTCGTAAGGTACGGGTGCATAAGAATCAAAATTCATACTGAACCTTGCACGGCCCTGGGTAAGGCTGCGCAGCGCACTGCTGTACTGGTGCATTTGCGCTAAAGGCACTTTGGCGGTTATCTTCTGAAAATGGCCTTCGGCATCAATACCTTCCACCACGCCCATACGTGTTTGCAGATCTCCCATTACAGCGCCCACCATTTCATCAGGACAAATCACTTCTACTTTATAAACAGGCTCCAGCAACTGCGGATCGGCATCTAAAAAAGCCTGGCGGAAAGCATGCAGCCCGGCTATTTTAAAAGAAATATCATTACTGTCCACATCGTGCATTTTACCATCGTACACGCTTACTCTTATATCACGCGCCCGGCAGCCCGTAAGCGGGCCGCTCTGCATCTTTTCCATCACCCCTTTTAAAATGGAGGGAAGAAAACGCGCATCAATCACGCCCCCAACAATACAATTGCAGAAAACCAGTTTGCCGCCCCACTCCAGGTCATGCGTTTCTTTGGCACGGAGATTCAACCCTTCCGGATCGGGCATGCCTTCGTACCAGGGTTCAATGCGCATATATACTTCTGCAAACTGCCCTGCCCCGCCGCTTTGCTTCTTATGGCGGTAGCTGCCTTCAGCCCGGCGGCCAATGGTTTCACGGTAGGGAATTTTAGGTTTTTCAAATTTCACCTCCAGCTTATGAATGCGCTCAATTTTCCATTGCAGCACTTTCAGGTGCAACTCGCCCTGGCAATGCAGCAGCGTTTGTTTTAATTCCGGCGATGCTTCAAATTTAACAGAAGCATCTTCTTCCTGTAGTGTATGCAATGCCTGCGAAAGCTTTTCTTCATCTCCCTTGTTAACGGCGCTGATAGCTATTGTAAGATTAGGATGAGGGAAACGGATAGGCTGCAGCTCAAGATCGGCGCCTTTTTCATGAAGTGTATTATTTACATGCGTACTGCGCAATTTAATGGTGGCTCCAATATCGCCCGCTGTTAATTCCTGCACCGGCACCCTGTTATGGCCCTCCATCAGAAACAGCTGGTTTATTTTTTCTGTAACACCCGTATTTTCATTTACCAGCTCGGCCCCCGTTTTTACGGTACCGCTATATACTTTGAACAGGCTGAGCTCCCCGATATGCGGTTCTATAATGGTTTTAAAAACAAAAATACAGGCAGGGCCTTTTGCGTCGCAGGGCAGCTCTTTTCCCGATTTTGTTTTTTGAGGAGGCATTTCATTAGGCGCAGGACATATATAGTCAATAAAGCTCATAATACGCCCGGAGCCCATGTTCTTTTCTGCGGATGCGCAAAACAGTGGGAAAATATCATGCCGGATCATAGAAGTGTGCAGCCCGTCTTTCATTTCTTCTTCCGTCAGCTCTCCTTTGTCGAAATATTTTTCCATCAAGCCTTCATCATTGGAGGCGATGGTCTCAATCAATTCCTTATGCAGCAGATCGGCTTTTTCTTTCTGATCTTCGGGGATAGGAAGCTTCTGAGGCTTGCCGCCATCAGCGCCATACTGGTACATCACCATAGTGAGCACATCAATAATAGCATTAAACCCGGGGCCTGTTTGTACCGGGTATTGCACGGCTACCACACTGCTGCCAAAATGAGCCCGGGCCTCCTGCAATGTTTTGTCGAAATCGGCATCGGGATCATCCAGCCTGTTTACCACAAAAAGAGAAGGCGTTTTAAAAGCATCGGTATATTCCCAGATAATATCGGTGCCTACCTCCACACCGGCCGCGGCATTTAATACAATTACTCCTGTATCTGCCACCCGCAAGGCGCTGATCACTTCTCCGATAAAATCATCATAGCCGGGCGTATCAATAATATTGATCTTATAATCTTTCCAGGTGGTATGCATTAATGAGGCAAATACGCTGCTCTGTCTTTCTGTTTCCAGCTCGTGGTAATCGCTCACCGTATTTTTTGCAGCAATGCTGCCGGGGCGCTTGGTTATACCTGCCTGGTAGAGCATACTTTCGGCAAGCGTGGTTTTTCCACTGCCGGCGTGCCCCAGCAAGGCAATATTTTTTACATGTTTTGAATCGTATGTTGGCATAACAATATTTTTAATAATAAGAACTATCGCAGGCTTTTGAAGCCTCCGGAGCATTCTTTATAAAACAAAGCAGCCAACCGGTTACAGGCTGGCTGGTACATTTATCTATTTAGTAAAATTGTGAAAATCCTGCTCAAGGCTGTCGAGATCGCTCACCAGCCTGTCCAGTTTTTCTTTTATATAGTGATGGGGTATGCGATGTCCAAAATCCGGATGACGCCCGGCTTCACTTACATGGTGCTTGATTTCATGCTTCAGATCATGAATGTTGATCAGCTGAATATGAAAATTGTTGTGAAAATGTTCGATACCTTTAAGAACCTCATGGTCCGTTTTTCCCGGGGCAAAGAAATACAACTCATTTTTAAGGTTATTTACTTTGGCACGGTAAGATACCAATACGTCATACCATTGCTTGCACTCATCTATGAGTGCATTGTGCTGAGCTTCTGTAACCATTGGAATAGTGTTTAAACTTGAAGAATAACAGTATCATACAGCAACTGTTTTTATCTGTCCTAAAGATACTACACCTTTATGGCATAAAATACTGACGATGGTCATGTTTTTTTAAAATGGTGGTCAATTGTTGGGCAGGGATCAAGCAGGTGACAATTAACAGATGACAGATGACAGGATAATATCAGACGATAGACGTTAGATTTTAGTACTTAGTATTTAGACACTGCGCAAGAAACGACCTCACCCTGACCCTCTCCTCCAGAGGAGTCCTTTCGGACAAAGGAGAGAGAGTTGCATATGTTTAGCTTTGAGAAGTTCGTTTTTTCTAAAAAAAAGTAAGCTTTCCCCCTCTCACGCAGGCTTCTCCCAAATGAATGTTGAGCATTGATTATTGATTATTTCAGGGACAGTTACGGCATGAAGCTAAAAGCATAAGGCTTAAAGCTTTTGGCTTCCGGCAAATGAAATTTGAGCACTGATTTAAGTTGACAGGTTGAACATTACTTCAAACCTGAAACTTAAAACCAGTATCAAGCTTCAAATCCTGTATCCTGCGCCCTACTTACTATTCACTACTCACACAGGAGGCACCTGTTAAAGCTTCTTTTTAAAAGTATAGGTATAGGTTGATCCATATTCAGTATAATACTCATAACTTTCGTCCCACTTACTTTTGATTGATGTACAGAGTTCCCAGCCTGCTGCACCCAAATAATTCAGGCCGCTATAAAAATCATTATGCTTTTCCTTTTTCCCGTTCCCATACCAAATAGTTCCGGATCTTGTTGTTTGCCCATTCTTTGTATTAACTTCAAATATAAATTCGCAATACTGGTATTTCGATCCTGCGTTTGTACCAGATTGTGCATACACAACCGTTGCAACAACCAGGCAGCTGATAAGCGCCGCAACAAAAAGTTTTTTCTTCATAACGTTTTTTTAATAATGAATAATTACTGATACGCCGGAATGGGCTTAATAAACTGTCTTACTTCTTTCAGGTCAATAGCCTGCACATGTTCTTTGCCAAATTTATCAATGGCCTGTTTATAGCTATTCTGCCCTCCCTCCAAAGCGCTGAGGAATTGCAGGAAATAAGCCTGATTTTTTACATCAAGTTTAAAAACCTTTGGAATATCATACTCACTCAGCAATTTTTTATATTCCGCAACATGTTCAGCAGGTTTCAACAGGTATCTATTATCGGAGAGTGCAGTTGTTTCTAAAAACAGGTAGTTGTTATTTTGGGGATCTGACCTGAAGCGCAAAAAGCAATGGTTGGGCGTTGTGATTAAGGCTACCTCAATGCCTATTCTTTTTAATACCGAGGCGATCAGTACCGAGCCGTCCACACAATTAGCCTGCCGGGTTTCGAGTGAGTTATCAATGAGGCGAACAGTTTGTGAGTAAAGCCCGTTGGGGCCTGCATTGGCCGAGTTGTCGGTAATGCTGCTATACTGAAAACCCTTATCATGCAATACACGCCATAGCGCAGCTACCTGCACCAAAACGCTGCTTCTTGTTTCGGCCTGGTAACCATAAACAGCATTAATCATATTGGTGTTCAGCATTTCCCGCAACAGGTTATCAATTTTGGGGTGCTCCTCATTCACATAGCTTGCAAATAAATAATCGTAAGACTTTCCATTATAACTAAAAAAACAATCATTGATGCTTCTCAGATTTATGGTCACCAGCCGTTCTACCCGCTTATTAGAATTAGGGTCGGTAAGCCTGAAATAAAGGTTTACCGGCGCATTGGCAGAATGCTTCGTAAGCGCTCTGAAATCCCAGCTGATTTTTGGCATAAAATTGCTGCCGGCTTTCAGGTAGTCACAATTAATATATCCGCTGTCTATATTAAAAAAGCGCTTATCAGTGCACTCAATTTCCCATTTAAGTACTACATTGGATAGCGATGTGCTAATTTTAAAACCCAGTGAGCTACCCATATCTTCTTTTTTTTCCCCGGTGTAATTAGCCCAGCCAATAATAAATGAGGGAAAAACCTGGTTTTCAAAGTTGGTAACAGGCTGCCATTGCAGATTTTTAAATTCCCCGTTTTCAACCTGCAGTTTTTGGTTGCGGCTCAACCCCACTTCTTCCTGCGATTTATAGTCGGGTATTTGCTCATACTTAATATTGGGGGAGTTATCCTTCTTCCAGGTAATGCTTCTTACGGTTTTTACCACTTTGCCAACCTCTCTTCCTGCTCTGTCCGCATCTCTTGCAACCTTCTCTCCTTTGTTCACTACTTCAGCTGTTTTATCAATAGTTTTAGATAGTTTATCCAGCCACCCCTGGCCATAGATTAAATGCGGGGAAACCATCAAAAAAACTAAGAAAGTGAGCTTATTGATTAACCATGCGCCTGTTTTCATTGCTGTCATTTTTAATGGGTGATTAATAGTTTGCCGGAACAAAAAACTCACCATCTGTCAGTTTCACTGTTTTTACAATAGCCCCATCCTTTATATTGTGGAGCGTTGCCGAAAAGCTGCCTTTTACCTCGGTATCGGAAATATGAGTAAGCGTCACCTTTGCATCATAAGGCCCGGGTAGCAGATCAAATATTGAAGCCACATAACTGTCACCGGCATTGTCCTGATAACTTAACCAAAAAACGGGAGCTTTAATTGCGCCGGCTACAGTGCTGTTGGGGGCTCCATACACTTTATTGGCGGAAACAGGAGCAGAATGTCCTATCAGCCAGCTCACCGCATTGCGATTAGTCAATTCTTTAGTTTTGTAACCCCAGCCCATTAACCCGTAATTACCGTTTTTGTCGGCCACAGTTGTTATCGCTACACCCAGTTGTCCTTCATCCAGGTATTTATACTCTTCCTGCTTACCATCTACTTTAAATTTTACATAATATTTAGCAAACCGCTGGTGTTCCAGTTCTTCCGGCGACAGTTTATCTCCTTTGCTGCAGGCAGAACCGTATAAGAGTAAAAAGAGCCCAAGCAATACTTTAATAATTCTTTTCATTTTTATATTTTTAAAGATGAAACAATTGAATATTCTCCGGTTAGCCCGGCTATTCAACACGAGCTTTAAACTTTCCATCTGTAAGAGAATATGTTTTTAAACCTGTCCCCTTCATTCCGTTAATGATCTCAAAATTTCCTTCCATATACTCTCCTTTCTTATTGGAGAACTTCGTTATTTCGAGTGTCACCCTGAAATCAGGGTCAAAATCGGTGGATGTATTTAGGTAGATATTCAAGTTCCCGTTGATATTTCCTTCATTGATAATTGCCATAAAAGGATAATATTCAGGATTTTTAACATCCATCGTGTACTTCCCTGCCTTAATAGGATCGGCATCTGTAAGCATAAGGTAAATGGACACATAATTAGCGGGCTTCAGCAAGCTTGTTGAGCCGGAAATAGTAAGCTGATTGGCCGATGATCCTCCAATTGACACGTCTACTAAGTTTAATTCATTACTCTTCTCATCCACTAACAGTTTTTTACCATTGATGGTGGCCTGTATATACCCTTCTCCCTTTTGATCCCCGGGAAGATTCTCCTCCTCTCCCGGCACAGCTTTTGAGCAACTGACTAACCATACACTAACTAACAGCGCTATCGCTACAAAAGCGCAGGCTTTACTTTTCATATCAATACCTGTTTAAAATTTATTAAAAATTGAACTTGGCTCTTAAGGCAGCTTCAGCTTAAATTCGCCTTCGGTAATGGCTATTTTTCCCGACAGAACCGGACCCATGTCATCATCCGCAGGATAAACTGTTCCCGAAAAAGTACCTTTAATATAAGTGGTATTGTACTCGGTAATATCTATAATAACATCCCGTACAACAGATGCATAGTTGTTCAAAGGATCAAGAACGCCAATTGACATAAGCGGGTCTATATCTGCCAGGCTTTTATTATACATAAGTGTTGCGGTTTTATCAGTTCCAGATATCCCGGCTGATTCTCTAAACGTTGCTGGTGCAGTCAACCTGGTCTGGCTGACGAAGCCCAATCCTACCATTTCTCCGCTGATTTTGGCAGCTCCTATACTGTAAAGGAAAACTTTTCCCCCGTATGCGTCGGTTGTCTGTGATTCAATATCCTGGCCCTGTATTACGGCATAGTCAATAAGTTTTTGAGTACCATTGGCCTTAAATTTCAAATAGTACTCGCCTTTAGGGTTAGCCGGATCGCCCTGGCTTTCTTTTTTACAACCGGTAAAGCACAGGAGCAGCAGTCCTGCAGAAAGGCTGAATAATTTCACTGCAGAAAGGCTGTTTTGAATGCGGTAAAAAATGTTTTCAGGTGTCATATTTCTTTTTTTAGGGTTTCAGTTGTATGCCAGATGCGTTTATTCGGAACTTAATAATCAACCGAAAAAGGAACCCTCAGTTCTTCTTCTCCATAAGGCAATAAGATGCGCAGCTCATGAGACAGGTTTCCCGAAGTAAAATTGTTTTGTCTTGTGATCTGCCATTCTGTTTGATAAAACCGGGCCGACCCATCAAGCAGTTTGCCCAGGTTACCAAACATGCTTATCAGCTGGCGGGCATCTTTGGCAAACATAAACGCCCCGCCGGTTGCTACGGCCTGCCGGCAAAGTTTCACGGTTTCGGCGTTGCCCAGCCCGATATTAAAGAGCCGCACCTTTTTAGCTACCGCATTGGCTGCCACCTGCTCCGGTGTGTACCCTCCTTCGGTATCGCCTCCATCTGTAAACGCCAGTACCGCCTTTCCGGCAGCCGTTCCATTAGCGCTGCAATAGTCTGTAGCAGCTACCTGCGATTTGTACAGAGGTGTGCTGCCACCTTCTTTATTTCTAAGAGCCTCAATTTGCGCAATAACGCTTGCTGTATCATTGGTGAACCCGTTACCATAAGCAGTATATATACTGCTTTTAAAAGACCAGAGCACCACCTGGTTCCCACTGCCAAGATTGGAACAAAATGTTTTGGCAGCATCCAGCCTGTAATCCCTGGGATCGGTACCGCTGATGCTGCCGCTCTGATCCATCAGCATCAGCGCCGAATAATTAGTAAGACGCTGAGCTCCTGAAAGCGTAAAGCGGCCTCTTTTAAAAGCATGTATTCCTCCATACCTCAATGTATCAATAATGAACTGATCGGGTTTCAGTTGGGTTTCCATGTTCCGTGAATCTTTAAACACTGCTACATCCATTTTCAGTCGAAGAGTATTGTCTTTCTTTTCCGTAACAATAATGTTTACGATAGCTGCCGATGGCCGGGAGTTATCATCCAAAGGAGGTACTATAGCAATTTCATCATCCTTATCGCACGATGACAGAGCGGACAAACCAAGTACCATAGCCATGACAGCTTTAAAAAATGCAGCAGAGATTTTCATTTCCGAAGTTTTGATTGAAGCGTTAGAAAAAAGCAGTTAATAATGAATCTATATCATCTAAAATTTCAATGTGATGCCACCATTGAGAATGGCCAGGTTGTAGTTTCCTCCCGCAAGCTCGGCATATACGCCAAAATTGGGACTAAACATATACCTTCCGCCTGCAAAAGCGCCTATGGCCCCTCCGCCGGACGCGGCAGAATAGCCGTGCGTCCGGAACAGGACATAACCCAGCAAAGCACCGCCATAAAGGTCAACCTTCTCCATATCAAGCCCCGTATAGTGATACGCAGCCCTGGCACCAATAGTAGTATAGCTCCAGCTCCAATCATCTCCGTATGCCCTGTACTTATACGCTTTATGTCCCAAATAGCCGCCAATGCTTATAACGCCCGGGCCAGGGATTTCCCAGGTACCATGCTCAAAACTGACACCAAACTGCGGTAACGAGGAACCGCCATCCCAGTAACCGTAGTTACCTCCAACACCTATTCCAACATTCAATGCATTGGTACCCTTTTTAAAGGTCTGGGCCTGCGAAGATTGAGCCAGGGCAAAAGCCAGCATTACAAAAGCAGTTAGTTTAATCCGTTTCATAGTCAATTTTTTGTTTTAGTGAAATTGTTTATACGCTAACCATACAAAAATAGGCGGGTGAAATACACCTGTCAACCTGCATTTATTATTTGCCGGAGTTGGTTTATTTTTCGCCCGAAACGGCCTTTGGAAGGACAGATGGGAGGTTTGTGCAGGAAGCCGAAAGCATAAGGCTTAAAGCCTTTTGCAAATGAATGTTAGCATTGATTTAAGTGGACAGGTTCCCCTACTCCCTACTTACTTGTCTATGGCTTAGTTGATTTGCAAAATGGAAATGGCTTTTTCAAATAGCCAGGTAAAAGGTATGCACAGGTCAAAGATCATGGGCAAGAAAGGTTATCCAATCTTCAATATGCAATGCTATCACTCTTCTCCGGAGTTGATTTATTTTTATCTGTAAAAAGCACATAATTTCTTTATCTCAAAATTTGAAAAACAGACTCAGGTTATTATATTTACACTTACACTAATATTATAATAATTAACCCCAATCTAAATGCGCACCACTGCCTGAATCAATTCTAAGCAGGCATAAATTCAAATTATGAGTAAGCAGCTAATCAGCACATCAAAGATCCTTTCCCCAAAAGAACTGCTGGCCTTTTACAAAGGACAGGCAGACCGGCTTCTTCCAAATCCGGAGTACAATAAAATGGTTCCCCATTCGGAACAAATGGCCGAGATTCAGCATCTGAAAGAAACCATTCACTATGAACGGTTCTTTTTTGTGGTGAATCTTCACAAAATGGAGATTGAGCATGTTAACGGCGTTCAGCGATGGCTGGGCTATGATGAGAAATCTTTTAATTTCTTTAAATACTTGTCGTTAATTCACCCGGAGCACTGCCCCGCTCATAATATAACATCGGTTACACTTATTGAGGGGTTGATGCGGGGCGATTGGGACATTGAATTCATGAAGCATCGCTATATTACCGAAATGGCATTGCGGCACAGTGATGGCAGGTACCTGCTTTGCAAACGGTTAGCCTGCATTTTTCAATACGATGAGAGAAGAAGGTTGCTGGAATTTGTGAATGAATTTACGGTTTTAAGGGAATACAACAGCGACCCCTTTACCGTAAGGGCCACCAGCGATGATGGTAAAGACCTTGAATGGCTGAATGAATTTTTAGCGAGAGCACAAAAAGCCTTCCAGGATAAGAATATGTTTGGTTTCCAGGAGCTGCGCATTCTTAGAAAATATGCTTATAACGATTCCATTTCTGCGTCAGAGATTGCCAACGCATTTAAGATACAGGAAAGCACGGTTGTTACGTACAACAAGCGCATACTCGAAAAAGCAGAAAGCCTGTATTGCAAACGCTTTGCCAATGCCCGCCAGGTAGCTATGGTGTTACGGGAGGCGGGGATGGTTTAGCGGCTGTCCTCTATGGTTTAAGTAATGTATCTATATACTTTTTTTGATCTTCTGTCAGATTATAATCACCATTTTTTAATAACTGGCCCACATTGTATGCATCAACAGGTATAACAACTTTAAATGCGCTTTGGGGAAAATTGAAGTTTTGCCAGAGGTAATATTTCATTGCATGAGCTTTGGGGTCTTGTGCTCCTTGAAAATAAGATCGCCACTCTTGGGGTGTAATATTTACGGAGAAAGTGATATCATGATGAAGGTAGTCCGGTGAAGGTTTTTCTAATGATTTTTCGTAGCTTTCTTTTAAAAGATCCCCGACTTTCCAGCTTTTCGATCGCTCTACAAAATCTTCGTATTCTTTCCGCCACTTTTCACTTCCGTTATTATTAACATTATATTTGAAATTGTATTTGGATATTTCATGGTAAGTAACAGGGTTTTCTACATATATCTCTATGGTCATCGGGTCTATTTCGCCCCATTTGTCCCCTTTTAACGTCTCAATGATCGATGCAATTTTATTGTTATCTAAATTTTCAAAGTTAATGGCTTCAGCAGCCTTGCCTCTCTTTTCTAAAATCGCGTCATTCTTGTTTAAAATCTCCAATAGCTGTTCTTGATAAAAGGGGAGAAAACTCTTGAACAAGGGGCGTTTATCGAGCGTTGGTCCCTGCCCCCCCATTTGTTTTATTTTACTCAACCGCTCTTCAACACGTAATGCGGGAAAGGCCTTACCAATATAAGAAGTTTGTGTTTTCCCATTAATAGTTTCTTCCCGCTTATAAAAAATGGAAAATAAGAAGCCGATCTCTTCGCATTCCTCTTCCTTCGGGGTCGAATTTTGCATCTCTCCATTGGTAATATATTGTATCCAGGCGCCCAAAAATTCATCCCGTCCCTCCTTATCATTGTAAAAGTCAATAAACTGTTCCAAAGTATGCCGGTCGATAGCCATATCACCAACCGCTTCATAAATTTTACTCATTTTGTCAGACAGTTTGCTATATCTCTTCTTGTCATCTCCCGGGTTTCGGAAGTCGATGCTTGAGTCTTCATAAAATTCATGCTTCTGAACTTCTACTGGTTTCCTCGTGCCGTAAAACCTATTAACATTTTTTTCTCCCATAACAATTGTTTTGTAAAAATTAAATACGCCTGCTTCAGTGTCCCCCCAATGGGTACAATCAGCACTTCAATTTAAATATATTTTTGAATTGGAGCAAACAATTCTAAGATGCTTAAAGCTATTATCATAGACCGCGAAGAAAACGCAATTAACCAGCTCTGCGGCATGCTGACACAATACTGTGGCACCAGCCTCAATATTGGCGCACATTACAGGTCGTTTGAAGAAGCGATGCCTCAGTTAAAGAAGCATCGTCCTCATCTTATTTTTATAGATGCACAGCTTCATATACAAATAACGCAGGAGCAAAATCCTCCGTCCTTCTCTAATGAGCACCTGGTTATTTGCTCCAGTTCAACGCAGCTGGCCTATCATGCCTTTCAGCATAATGCTATGGACTTCCTGTTAAAGCCTTACAATACCCACTGCATTCAAAGAGTTGCCCAAAAAATAAAGCAGCAAAAAGAAAGCACCAGTATTTCAAAAAAATTCGACTACCTTCTTGGAAACGTAGAACAGCTGAAACAATATACCACTCCAAAAAAGATCATTGTACCCACTGTGAATGGCTTTGAGCTATTGCCGGTAATAGACATACTGCGCTGCCAGAGCGAGATTAACTATACAACCATTTTTTTAAAGGATAAGCAAAAACTGGTAGTAGCCAAAACGCTGAAGGAGTTTGAAGATATGCTGGGAGACTATAACTTTTTCAGAGTGCATAACTCGCACTTAGTGAACCTTTCCTATATAAAAAGCTATCAGAAAGGGAAGGGCGGATCTGTTGTGCTGACCGATGGAACAGCAATAGAAGTTTCCAGCCGCCGCAAAGATGAGTTCCTGGGAAAAATGAGCTTAATGTAAGTGGAAAAATATCAGGCCTGTTTGCCCGCCTCATGCAGGCCTCCGGCCTGAGCATTAATTTAAGTTGACAGCCCCCACTACTATTCACCCTCTGAAATTTCCTGCACCAATGACTGTGTGATTTACAAAAAAACCTTAGTTTCATAACTAAATAAATAACACCATGCAATTAAGATTACTGCTACTTTTCTTTATGTTGAAAATACCATATTGGGTATTTGGTCAGCAAAAACTTGCAGATTCTTTGAGCGAAAAACTACAAATTTATAAGCCAAATGATTCAATTAAAATGGGTTTATACATTAGTACTGCTCACGCATTAAGATTTATAAACGTGCCAAAAGCAATAGACATGATTGAACAAGGGAGTAGACTAGCCAAGAGTTTAAATCATCCGAAAGGATTATGCGATGCTAATATAACAAGAAGCCATTTATATTATCAAACTGGAGAATTTTTGAAAGGGGCCGAAATAGCTGATACTGCAATCAAAATTGCCGGGCAAATACATGACAACCTTTCAATGATTAGAGCTTTAACAATAAAATCTCTTCATCTGACTCAAATGTCAAATTACAACGCTGCTATTGATTTATTGCATAGCGTTATAAGAAAAAGCGATTCTCTTAATCTTAAAATTCACTCCGCATCCGCTTATGGGAATATTGGCGTTATTCACTTAAAAACAAAAAATTACGAAAAAGCAATTACATATTATCAAGAAGCACTCAACATCTTCCTTTCCTTAAAAGACACACTTTTAGTCGGCACAGCATACGCTAACATTGGCTCAGCATACCTGGAACTAAAAAACTATCAGAATGCAATTGCTTACAACGAAAAGGCACTTGCTATAGCAAAAAAAATTAATTCTCAAAAAGGCATAGCCAATAGTTTGTTAGACTTGGGAATAAGCTATGGATATCTTGGGCAATATAAAAAAGGAATGCAATTATTAAAAGATGCAGTTTCAATTTATCAACTATTAGGAACCTCTAATAATTTGGCAAACGCCTATTATCATATTTCCAATTTAACATTGCGGCTTCCCGATTCCTTAGTTTTGGGAGACAGATTTAATGAAGCAATAACTTATCAAAACAAGGGAATTGAAATAGCCAGGAAAACAAAAGATTTAGAACTGTTAGCATCACAACTGGAAGCTTTAGAAGCGATTTATCAAAAAAAGGGAGATTATAAAAATGCTTACAATATCTATAAAGAATTTATTTTAGTTAGAGATAGCGCATTCAACAATAAAAAACTAAATGAGTTAGCCCGCAAGGAAGCCGAATTTGAAAACGAAAAGAAAACCGCCGTTTTGCAGGCTACCCATGCTGCCGAGCTTAGGCGCCAGAAAACGGTACGTAATTTTCTGATAGGCGGGGCAGGACTTTTATTGGCTACCGGCGGTGTGCTGTTCTGGTCATACAAACGCCGCAGAGATGCAGAAGAACTGGCGCAAATCACCGACACGCAGATGAAAGTGCTGCGGCTGCAGATGAACCCGCATTTCATCTTCAACTCGCTTAGCTCCATCAGCGATTATATACGCAGGAACAATGTTGATGAAGCCGGTGAATACCTCACCAGCTTTGCCAAAGTAATGCGCCTCACCCTGGAAAATTCCGAACAAAAAGAAGTACCACTGGCTGATGATCTTGAAGCGCTACGCCTGTATATGCAGCTTGAAGCCAAAAGGCTCAATAATAAGTTTACTTACAGCATTGACGTGGCTGATGATATTGACCAGGAAAATATTCTGGTGCCGCCTATGCTGCTGCAACCCTTTGCTGAAAACAGCATCTGGCACGGCATAGGCAAAAAGCAGGGCAACGGCCATATTACCATCAGCATCCGTAAGCAAAATAATATGCTGCACTGCTGCGTGGAGGATGATGGCGTTGGTCGCACAGGCGCTGCACAGCAAACTGCACCGGGTGAAAGAAAATCATTGGGGATGAAAATAACCCAATCCCGTATAGATATGCTGAACAAACTAAAAAACGCTAAGGCAGCAGTGCAGTTAACTGATAAAGAAAACGGGCTGAAAGCAGAGGTGATCCTACCCCTAGAAACTGCATTTTAGCAGTTAATTGTTATTTTTAATCAAATAATAATAAATCCGCTGCAAAAAATAAATAGACCCCGTTATCAGCAGTTTATAAAATATATTTACGGCCGAACCCATTAAAATAACTACCGGCTAAGATGCTAAAAACATTGATAATTGACGATGAGCAAAATGCGGCAAAGCAACTTGCCGACCTGCTAACCAAACACTGCAGCAAAACACTTAAAGTAGCAGGTTGCTTTCATACCGTAGAAGATGGCGTGAAAGCCATCAGAACCCTGTTACCAGACCTGGTTTTCCTGGACGTGCATATTTACGATAAAACCTGTTTTGACCTGTTGCAGCAACTGCCGGAAAAGAATTTTGATATTATTTTTGCCACCGCTTATGACAAATACGCTGTTCAGGCATTTAAGTTCAGCGCCATAGATTACCTTTTAAAGCCCATTCATCCCGACGACCTGAAGAAAGCAGTGGAAAAAATACAGCTGAAGAAAAAAGCCGGCGAATTGGCTAAACTGGAAACATTGTTAGAGAACGTGGAACAACTGAAACAATACACTACCCCTAAAAAGATCATTGTGCCAACGGTTAACGGCTTTGAACTATTGCCGGTAATAGATATACTGCGCTGCCAGAGCGAGATTAATTACACAACCATTTTTTTAAGGGATAAACAGAAGCTGGTAGTAGCTAAAACGCTGAAAGAGTTTGAAGACATGCTGGGCGAATACAATTTTTTCAGGATACACAATTCTCACCTGGTAAACCTTTCCTATGTAAAAAGTTATCAGAAAGGAAAGGGCGGCTCTGTTGTGCTGACCGATGGTACCGAAATAGAGGTTTCTACAAGACGCAAAGATGATTTCCTGGAAAGAATGAGCCGGATGTAACCATGCTCTCATGCAGGTGAGGGGAACCTGTGCAGGAAAGAGATTGAGATAGAACTGTAGCCAGATGTTAAATGAACAATAGACGTTAGACTCTAGTACTTAGTATTTAGACAATAGAAACACTCCTCTCACGCAGGTCTACAGACCTGTGAGCCAATGTTACTTGTCTCTGGCTTAGTTCATTTGCAAAATGAAAATGGGTTTTTAAAATAGCCAGGTAACAGGTATGCGCAGGCCGGTCAAGAGGACTCCCTGGAAGAGACTATGCGCAAGAAAGATGGCTTCAGCAGGAAGCCAAAAGCAGAAGGCTTAAAGCTTTCAGCTTTCGGCAAATGAAATTTGAGCATTGATTTAAGTGGACAGAGGACAGTTGACGGATGACAGGCCCCACTCGCTACTTCCTACTCGCCTGCCTACGTTACTTCATTCCTGGGTTTGGCACACATTAAAAATGAGAATGGCTTAAAATAATATAATTTCGCTACCTGTATCAACCCTTTAAAAAGAAAAACATGAAGCAATTATTTACACTATCCGCTATCTTATTAACATTAACCCTTTTTTGTACAGTTGCAAAAGCCCAGAACGAAAAACGCTACAGCATTGAAATGACATTTACCCATAAAGGAAAAATAATCAAAACGCCCCTTGCCTCGGCCAGCTATAGCCTGAACAGAGATGTATATGATTCGGACAGTCTGTATCCCTCTAAAAAATATATTTATTATTCTGTGGTACCCATTAAACTGGATAAGGACCTGCTATCTGCCATTAAAGATAAAAAAGCAAGTTACGACATACAGGTAACCATGACGGACACTTACGGCAAAGAGCCTAAAAAAGAGACCCTGTTGAAAAAAGCATCCGTATCAGCCATTTCAGAATCTTACTCACCGTATAATTACGATTACGCCGGATCTGTTAACCTGAGCCTCATGGCCGAATCTATAGTTATTGAAGGGGTGGAGATAGAACCGTAGTAAGAGGTTAAGCAGACGATAGATATTAGATTTTAGTACTTAGTATTTAGCAGCATCTCACGCAGGTCTCTTCCAGAGAGTCTGCCTGGGAGAGAGCATGCGCAAAGAAGAGGAATAACTGCAGCAGAAGGCTGAAGGCATAAGGCTTAAGGTTTTTAGCTCTCCGGAAATGAAAAATAAACATTGCTTTAAGTTGACAGTGGACGGATGAAGGTCGACAGATTGAAAAGTTGAAGGTACTCCTCTCACGCAGGCCTCCGGCCTGTGTGTCGGTATTACTTGTCTGTGGCTTAGTTGATTTGCAAAACGGGAATGACTTTTAAATTACCAAGTAACAGATATGCACAGGTTGGTCCGAAGGTCCAGAGGACTCCCAAGGAGATTCCCTGGGAGAGACCATGCGCAAAGAAGATGGCTGCAGCAGGAAGCCAAAAGCAGAAGGCTTAAAGCTTTTAGCTTTCGGCAAATGAAATTTGAGCATTAATTTAAGAGGACAGTTGACGGATGACAGATTGAAGAGTTGAAGGTGGTTGAGTTCCCTACTCCATCTTCTCTTCCAGGTGGGCCAGCTTGCCATCTGCTGTCACACCTTCTATCACTACCCTGAAGGCATCGGTAACATCATTGTTATAAAAGGAGATCACAGCCTGCCTGGTACGCGGATCTACAGATACATTGGGATTCCAGTACAGGGTTGTTCTCACATCCCTGTCGGCACCCGGTGCCGGTGCTGTTGTCAGGTACCTTGGCGAATAAAATTCACGTATTCCGGTATATCCTTCTATCCTGCCGCTGGGTATGCCCGCCCCAGGATCGCGCTTTGCATCATCGCCCCTGCGCGTATAAATGGCAATAGCCCCATTACCTCCATTAAAGCCACCCATAAACGGAGGCCTGAAAGCCTTGATATAGGCTACATCATTCACATTAATGCCTGAAACCATGTTCACATCAGAAGGCACTTCATCAACATATATCTGGGGTGCTCCACCCCGCCAGCTTAAAGAAGCGCCTGCACCCTGGCCATTAATCTGTAAGCCCGCTACTTTCCCCTGCAGGAACATAAAGATATCGCCCGTTTTTGCAAATGGATCATTTAAAACATCTATCAGGATCGCATCTCCGCCGCTAAACAAACCAGAGGCATACTTTTCATCCAACTGCTCTACCACAGTTTTTGTTTTAGCTTTTACTGTAACAGCCTCCAACTCCTTATATTTAGTTTTTTGTATGTTATCGCTCTGTTCCATTGCCAGCTGTAAATGCCGCCAGGCCCCGGTAGTATCGGGCCATAACAGGTTATTATATCCTTTGCCTGCCGGAGGCGTGCGTAATTTATTGGGCACAAACTGTATGGTTGCACCGCTCAGGTTTTTATCCTGGAACTGGTAATATACCTGTGCTGTGTCAAACAAAATAACTGAAGGGTCATTGAATGTACCATCGCGTTGTACAGGCACCAGCAACATTTTATTTTGCTGGTCCTTTTGTGTTACGATCATCATGGCGGCAGCGCCATCTCCTATCAAACCAGGCATAATGCCCTGTACCGTTCCGGAAAGCGATATATAGGAAGTATCCCTAGGGTAATTGATCTTGGGAAACGTACCCGATACTATTTGCTGCCAGTTGATCCTGCGCCAGCCATTGGTAAGCATTACCAGGTCCAGGTGCTGTTGCTTCACTTCGACAGTATCAGTAAAATAGTACGCCGCATTATGCACCTTTCCTTTCAAATCGCTGGTGAGCATTAAAGTAGATAAAATATTATCACTGCTATCTGCATCAATGCTCATATCCGTAACAGACACTGACAACGAGGCTCCTGCATTTTCGGGAACAGTAATTTTAACTTCATTACGGGCACGATAGCTTAACCCCCAGCGCTGCACTTCCATTTCGGGAGTAATCATAAAAGGGGCATTGTTATCAATATAAGTAATACGTTCAGCCAGTGGCTTCCAGCTCTTATCAAACAAGGTAATAGTTAAAACGCCGTAAGGAAGGTTGCCTGTGGGCACTATACCTGTAATATCTCCCTTTACAGATTTGGCAATAGTAAACACAGGATGCTGAAACATACTGCCTATAAGATATACACTATCTGATGCCGCAGCAAGATCGGGCGAAATACTTACACGAAACTCCCGCCTGCCCGGTAACACTTTTACCTGGAGATTGGCCCCGCTGTTTTTTACTACCGGCAGGCTGGTAGTGTACTCTTTATTCTGATCATCCTTCCACTTAGCCGTAAAAGCAGCGCCAGGCGCAGGATTCAGCCATATAAAGCCCATCCCGTCATGCTGTACGCTCAGGCTGTCTGCTACTTTCCCGTTACTGCCCAAAACAACACCTTTGATCTTAACGGGCCGTCCCCATTGGTCTGTAGCCTTAAACGCTACTTTATTTGGGAAATTGGCAAGCAGATCGCCGCCTTCCGGGAAAAACTCCAGCACAGGCCTTATCGCCGTTTTCTCAGGTAGTTTCAGAGAATCTTTATTCAGGATCTGGATAGCTTTTTTATATAAAAACGAAGAATCGAAATTGAGCATCCACCTGGTATAGGCTTTCACTGCAATATACCGGCCTTTAAAATCTGCCGGTATATCAAACTGCCCGTTGGTAACACCATCTACTAAAGGAGCTACTGTATGCTGCAATATCTGTCCTTTATCGTCTATCCAGTCTATATAAAAGTTTTTACTTTCCAGGGCAGGAGCCACTTCGTTCAGCACATAAGCTTTAAACCAGATAGTCTCACCGGGGAAATAGGAAGACTTGTCATAATGCAGGTAGGCCCGTTCAGGACTGAATTTTGCTGCAAAATCTTCAAGTTTCTGAGCTACAGGTTGCGCCCCGGCCAGGCCGGATAAAAAGAGCAGCAATAAAAATACAGACAGGTACCGGGATATATAAACACTATATTTCATTTGTTCAGGTTCAGTTTGCAGGATCAGGAAAATTAAACCCCGAAGGGCTTACAAAAAAATGTTTCTTCAATATTAACAGCAATTTTATGAATTTTTTAGCCATCCTGCCTTACAAATTCTCCATTTCAGGTAAGCTGTGTGAGGCGTCCTTGCCTCATATTCTTATTTTATCGTATTCCAGGCGATGGATAAAGGCAACAAAAAGGGAGATTTGTCATACATCCTGCGCAAGAAAGGGCTTCGTTAAGAAGCTCATAGGCTTTATATTTGCTCCGATTGAAAATCTGGCGAATTATTTGTGCAAAATAATCTGTTTATAATAAAACTTATCATTATGAAGCGGTTGTTACTCTTTCCTTTTATGTTTTCTGCCACCACCATTTTTGCCCAGGTGGATAGTTTAAGCCACGAAATGAACCTCAGGGATAAAGTTTTAAATGATATTCAAAACAATTTCAATACAAAAACAAGATCCATAGATTCTACGGTTACCACTCTTGATAAAAGACTATCCAACCTTGACCGGTCTATAGCTGAATCTAAAGACGCTAAGGATAAAGCCGATAAGCTGGCGCAACGCTTACAGGCGGTTGAAGAAAAGCAGAAAGCCATTGAGGCTAATGAATTAAATATTTTCCAGGCCAATTATCAATCGGCGATGGTTAACCTGGTATCTATGGACAGGGAGATAAAACCGCTGATGCTGTTCAATTCAACAAAAGCGTTTTTTAATTCGCTAAGCGAAACAGGTAATCCAATGAATTATGACGGTTATACAAAATGGTATAACCAGTATGCCGCTTTTGTGAAAGAAAAAAAGGCTGAAAGCCCTGTGTTAAATGTTACCAATAATCTTTTGAGCTTTGCAGGTAACTTTACAAAAGGAGCACCCGTAACAGGTCCTATCACTTCAGCTCTTTTCTCCAGCATGACAACATATATTGACAACATTGGTAAAAAAGAAAAAGCATTAAAGGCCCAGAGCGAGGAAATGCTTACCCTGACCATGAAGATAAGCCAGTTCAATTATGACAATGACCGTATTGAGAACGAATGGGAATCTATCACTACCGAGCTACAGGATCTGCAAAAGAAATTTGATAAGTCTTTAAAAGAAAATCTTGCTATCATTAAAACATCTCCTGCAGATTTTGAAGCTAATTTTTCAAAAGAGAACGATGCAGAAAAACGTTATCAATATCTGACAAGGCTTCGCGACGGAGCGGCAAAATTCGTGGCGGCAGAGCGGGAGCAGAATCCTAAGGACTGGCGGCAGAAAGCATATATCCAGATGAATGATGTACAATCTTTAAAACAGCGTTTTGGACAGGTTACGTTCCGCATTAGTCAGAATTTATTAAAATATAAAGAGCTTTTTGAGAAGTATAAAGCAGATCCGCAATTAGGCAGTCGCATTAAAGACCTTGAAATAAAGATGAAAGAACTGCAGGAGTCGTTTGATAAAACATTCGATCCGCTGGAGTATATCAACTCTGCCAACAGGATGTATAAAGTGTAACCCGATCTGGTTAAAAAAATAAATTATCTCTATGTCGCAAAAATGTATTTCACTGTTTGTATTCTTTTTTATCACGGTCTTTAGTATCCAGCTTACCGCCCAGGACCTCTTCCCTGACGGCTCGCCCATACCTGATTGGTTCAGGCAAATTACTCCAACGGATATAAACAAGCTCGGTAAAAAATACCGTATCACTGATCATGGTGTGAACAGGGACAGTAACCTGGTGCAGACACAGAAAATACAGGAAGTAATAGATAAAGCTGCTGCTAACGGTGGTGGAGTGATTGTTGTTCCCAAAGGCACATTTTTAAGCGGCTCCCTGTTCTTCAAACCTAAAACACATTTGTACCTGGAGGAAGGCGCCACTCTTAAAGGCAGCGATGATATCAGCAACTTCGCGCTGGTAGAAACCCGGATGGAAGGGCAAACACTAAAGTACTTTGCAGCCCTTGTAAACGCTGATGCTGTGGATGGATTTACTATTTCAGGAAAAGGCACACTGAATGGCAATGGCCTGCGTTACTGGAAGTCTTTCTGGCTGCGCCGGGCTTTTAATCCCAAGTGTACCAATATGGACGAAATGCGACCCAGGTTGCTGTATGTTTCCAATAGTAAAGATGTGCAGGTATCTGGTATCAGGCTGATCAATTCTCCTTTCTGGACTTCCCACTATTATAAATGCGAAAACCTGAAATTACTGGATCTTTATATTTACGCGCCTCATGCTCCCGTAAAAGCGCCCAGTTCAGATGCGATAGACCTGGATGTCTGTAAAAATGTGCTGATCAAAAACTGCTATATGTCGGTAAATGATGATGCCGTAGCATTAAAAGGTGGTAAAGGGCCGTTTGCAGACAAAGATCCCAATAATGGTGGCAACTATAATATAATCATTGAAGATTGTACGTATGGTTTTTGTCATAGCGCCCTTACTTGCGGTAGCGAATCGGTTCATAACCGAAACATCATTTTACGCCGTATAAAGATAGAGCATGCACAACGGCTGCTTTGGCTGAAAATGCGCCCCGATACACCGCAGCATTATGAGTATATTACAGTGGAAGATATTTCAGGATTTGCATCCAATATGTTATTTATACAACCATGGACACAGTTCTTCGACCTGAAGGGGGAGCAGGAGGTACGTACCACCAATGCCCATCATATCACTATGAAAAATATAAATCTTGACTGTGATGATGTTTTTAATGTAAAGCAATCAGATCAATATACGCTTTCGGATTTTACATTTACCAATCTTACTATACGGGCCGCTAAAAATCCGCAGATCAAAAAAGAATATGTTAAGGATTTTGCTATAGATAATGTGGTGATCAATAGTAAAAAATTATAAACCAATTATATATTTTACTTCTGTCCGCATTAAAAAAACGTTGTAGGGGTGCCACATCGACATCAGGAAATAAATATGATCCGAATGAGCAGATAAAGGGTGAATATAGGATCCGTAAAGCCGGGGATATTCGTTCCGGTGCGCAATACATTGCGGCTGACTCCATACTGCTGTTAGCTCCGGCGCATAACGTGCTGATATCTCTGCTCTTTTTTCATTAAAATACAGCAGCAGCCATTGCCTGCTTTTTTCATGGTATATAAATGACAGCTCTCCTGCCGCATCCTCAAACAGGTTCGTTGCTTTTTCCTCATCGGGCAGCCATTCTTTTTCCACTCCGCTCCAGTATTCATATCGGTCCTGTGCCTCAATATCTTTTTGCCGGAAACGCGCCAGTCGTGGCGAAGATTGCCTCCCCGATTCGGTGCCGATCATATAAACAAAAGAATCTTTCTTAAAAAAACCCACCTGTCCAAAATTGCTGTCCTCGCCAAACCGAACGCGGGGAACAGGTTTCCAGGAAACGCCGTTGTCATCTGACCGATAAAGCGCAGAATAGTTGGTACCCCAGTTGGAGGATTCCCAGTGCCTGACATTCATATAGTGTACATAGTCTGCACCATTAGCTCTTACAGCGCCGGTGGGAATGGAGGTCCAGTCTCCTTTGCCCGACATATCCTTTCCCCCGTATATTATTTCGCGCGCCTGACCGGATGAATCCGCTGCCATGTCATTAATGGTAAGACCATCCTCCAGCTTATCATCGCCGGAAAAAGCCAGCACATTACAACGCCAGTCGCTTCCTTTAACCACCGGTTCCTCAAAATGGTGGCGTCCGTAAGTATCCCCAAAGAAGATCCCGTACCGGCCTTTTTCCATTTCCCAGATGATCCCGAGGTCTGTTCCTCCCACATTATAATTGATATGAGTAGCATTGGGGCTTTTTAAGTGTTCATCTGCATCGGGAGCGCCGGTTACCCTCGCTATGCGAACAGCTTTCCCGAATTGTATATCGCAGGAGGGCGCCTTGTGAGAAGTAAAAACAAACAGCAGCCAAACATACACAATACCGTTGCGGTAATTTTTGATCATTTCATAAAACGGCTTAATTATCTGCTAAAAATTTGCCGCCGTACTTATCAAAAAGCCTGTTGTATGCCTCGGCGGCGGCGCCGTTGCCCCAATCGTAAATTGTAAACTCACCAATGCCCAGCCCGTCATCGTTTGTAACACCGTCATGGCCATAGTTTTCCATCATAAAACCATAATCCTTCTCACCAAAAAACGGCCAGCGCGCCTGCCACTGCTTCATTGTTTGAGGGTTCAGCGGAGTGTACATCATGGTAAAAGATGCGCGCAAAGCAGCAAGGCCCCGTTGCAGGTATTCTTTCTTTTTCAGTATTTCTCCATACTCCAGTATCAGCCTGGCAAAAAGGCTTTGACGGGAATCGTTCCATTCGGCATCAGCATTCATTACACCAAAGCCACCCAGACTGCGCACGGCAATAAACGGTGGCTGCCATACAGCCTGGTACATCAATAATTCATCCAGGGTTCGCTGCCCCCATTGCAGGTAGTTTTTGCTTCCGGTAACTTTATACATTTCAAGCAAAGCTTCAGCTGTCCAGTAAACAGAAAAACTGTTTTGCTTAAACATATTATTACGCGCTATTTTCTTTCCCACCCAGTTATCACTTCCTACCCTGCTGCACGACCAGTACGTTTCAAAATCCTCCCATTGTCCTGCCGGGATAATTTTTTGTATCACCACACGCATAGCTTTTTCTGCGCTTTGCAGGTAACGTGGTTCTTTTGTCAGCTCAAATAGTTTTAATAAAAAAGTAGCTGATACACTGGTTTCAGGCGACTTCTTTAGCTGATCCATCGGTTTAAAATTTTCAGGGCTTAACCATGCCGGGAAAAATCCCTCACTGTCCTGCAACTTTATTAAGGCATCTGCATAACTTTTTGCATAAGACAACAATCGCTGGTCTTTTTCCAGGTCTTTATACCAAACCAGCATCCAGTAAGCCGTAAAGCTCATATCGGCAATATGGTAAGGAGATGTTCGCGGATCCCATGTTACAGGATTCCGGTTAGAGTTGCCGAAATATTTTGTGTTCCACCCTTTGGAGCGATGATATCTTCTTCCATCTATTTCTACTTCCTCCATTTCTGTAGCTATCACGCTTTTAAAAAAGCCCTCCTGCTGTGGAAACGCCAATGCCAGCTCTTTTGTTTTTATGGCATATTCCCTTAAAGTATCGTTCTTCGTTCTTACCGCATACCTGTATAATCCCTGCGCCGATCGTAAAGAATTGAACCATGCCTGGTTCCATATTGAGCGGAACTCTCTTTCGTTCACCTGTCCTTTATAGTTAGGACTTTGAGTGGTATTGACAATAAAAACAGGAGCCCCTACAGTTTTGCCGTTCAGCTCAAACTCCTGCCATACTGCATTTTTCCAGTTGTTGAACGCCCAGTCGTAAGTTTGCTTTACATAAGGCTCCATATCCGTTTGATGCAGCGGCTCGCCCGACTGGTAAAGCGGGGTAGCCCATTTATTCCACATAAAAGCAGTGGTACGCTGGAAAGGATTCTGAATATCTTCGGACCTACCGGAAATGATAATATAAAAACCTATTTCATTTTTTCCTTCCGGAATAATCATGCCCCCTTCTTTTTCATATAAAATATGATCAGTAACCTTCGACTTTCCTAAACCCAGTACCAGCTCATTAGCCGGTACATTCATATCCATTAACCAGGGAAGCCCGTTTTTCCTGATCAGATCCAGGTCCGGGATCACGGATATCATTTTTTTCTTACCGGCAGCAATAAGGGCCGGTGCGCGAAATACATGCTGTGGGATGATGTGATTATTGCCGGGCGTTAAATGAGGTGCCCAGTTAAAGGAAGGTGAAAAGGCGGGTATAATCCTTACCAACAGCTCATCCTGCGGAACGGGGTCCTTTAGCTGCCAGGTTACCGACACATAAAACATGTTCGCTGATACTTTCCTGTAGCTTACCACAGCCTCCGCATCGCCAGCCTTTGCTGCTGCCACCTGCTTTATATAAGCCCCCAGTGCCTTTGGTGTACCTGCTGCGCTGCTGGCAAACAGTGATCCCAATAAGAAAAAAACGATAGCTGCTGATCTGATCATTTTCAAAAGATATTATATTATGTTATACAAACTACTTTGACCTGTCAACAATAGCCAAAGCATTGGCAACTGCTCGGGGCGCAGCATCGGAATGTTTATTAGAAATACTGAAACTTCCCTGGGCCGGGTCTCTGTCAACCAGTGTTGTGGAGCCGCCGCCGTCCAGGTTCAATGCTTCTTTAATCCTTAGTGCAAAAAGAAGTTCCGACAGCTCGGCCAGGCTCATTCCAACAGAATGCCCCGGGATCCTGCCGTCTGCTACTATCAGAAAGCCCTGCTTGCGATCGTTATATGCTACCACTGTCCTCGGATGCCTGCCGGAATTTGTAGAGTGGAACACCCTGGAAAAATTGTTTATCAAACGCTCTGTGCCTCCTATTGCCATTGAAAAAGAAGCGCTGTCCCTGGCCAGGTTGCCTTTTGCTCCTATAAAAAGTTCGCCATCTTTTTTCACTCCGAAGAAGCCGTGCCAGGTATCAAAAAAATCTGTTTTTATGATCTGCCCGTTTTTAATAAGTGCCCCCCATGGCTTGCCGCTCCCGGAAAAATAGTCACCGTTGGTAGCCGTTATAACACGGTCACCCTGCCTATCCGACTTTTCTGCCATTTCTTTTACTGTTTGCAGCATATAAGTACTGGCATCATTGGGCGTTAGTACCTGGAATCCCAATCCAGGCTTTGTAAGGTCTACTTCTGTTATGTATAAAGTTACCGGGTCGTTTTGAAACAATAAACGGTATTTATATCTTTTTACACCGGTTGCAATATCTGTTATTTCTTCAGATTCTATGCTGCTTACAAAGTTCAGCTTTGCAATCTGGTCTTTGATATTTAGCGTGGCTGGTAAAGTATTTGTGCTTTCCCTTTTATTGCAGGAAAGGAAAATGAACATGAAGAAAAGCCCATTCATTATACATGCCCGTTTCATTCTTAAAAATTTACTGAGTTTAGAAAAATAGTTTGTTCTGCGTTATCCTGTTAATTAAGATAAGAAGCCGGATCAAACTGATAGCGATATATGTCCCCGTTCAGATCCAGCGCCAATATGTCTTTACCAATCACTAAAAGTTTTTCATACCGGTTCCAGCCGGTTCCTACCAGTATTCTTTCGCCGGGAACTGCCTCAGCAGACATTTTGTATAACCATAAATTGCCATCGGCGCTTAAAGCCAGTAAATAATTGTCCCAGGCAACCACCTGCTTGTAAGCCGAGAAGCCGGAGCCCACATTGGTTTTAGGGGCTTCCACCCTTGAAAGCAGCGGCTGGCGTAGTAAATCACCGTTACCATTTATCAGTAAGAAATAATTTTTGAACGGGATGATAGTAGAATATGGGTTCCAGAAATCGCCTAACCACCATTCCGTCCATATATCGGGAACAGCATCACTTCCTGCCCGAAGGGTCATGTCGGGGGTCCATTTCATATAAAACAGGCCTGCCCAAAAGGGGTAATTCCTGATCACAGCATCTACTTCATTAATATAATACAGGTTCTCAGCATCAGGCCATCTTATTTCCCGCCAGGTTTCTACAAATGCTTTAGGTGTAGGATTGAAAGTGCCATCTGCCTGGGGGAAATAGATAAACGCCTTATTATCTTTGTGGCGCAATACCAGCGTATTCTGGGCGCCGCGCGCCATAATGATCCTGGTTTTATTAGCCCAGTCAAGCGCAGCCCCTGTTGACAACACTTTTTGCCTCTTTTCCACATCTGCCATATAGGAACGGGTAAAAATATAATAGGTGGTTCCATTGGCATCATTGATTCGTTGTCCGTCAGCATTTGTAATGCGCAGCGGCAGTATATATCCCTGGAAAGGATTTACATCGCTGGTTTGTATGCTCAGGGTGAGCGTTGGTGTTGACCGCTGACCCGAAGGAATAGCTGAGTTCTGTACAAGCTGATAACTTCCCGCAGGCAATAATTCATAATTGGTATTATGCTGGGTATTGAAGCTTTCCACCAATGATCCGTCTACCTCAAACCGGATATTAATATCCTTCCCGATAGTTGAAAAACCTCCCAGGTAAGCATTATAAGAGAAAGTGTATGTTGTATCTGCAAGGGGCAGCCCTGTTATATAAGGGTTGCTCACTGCTGCCCTGGGCATATAAACATTGGTGTACTGATCAGGGTCGGGCACCCCAAGATTTACAGGTAGCTCCCTTGTACAGGACGCTAACAG
>JASGDI010000137.1:0-2966 GCA_049841335.1 Niabella sp.
AAAAGTAATTACCGTGCTGGCTATAGTTGGAACTATCATGTTATTGATAACCTTCTTTACTACCAAAGAGCGTATTGTTCCAAAACCCGAACAAAAGTCAACACTTATGGAAGACCTGGGCGACCTGTTCAAAAACAGGCCCTGGATCATTATGCTGGTTGTTACTATTCTTGTTTTCATAACCCTTGCAATGAAGGGGGGGGCTTATGTTTATTACTTTGAAAATTATGTAAGCCAGGAAGAACTTCAGAAGTTCCTCAACCCAATAAAACCTTACCTGCCTGCGTTTGAAAATGATACATCGCTGGGGCTGGGCGTATTCAACGGGGGAGGTATATTGGTTGGCCTGGTAGGTATCATGCTTTCTAAATCATTGGCCGATAGATTTGGTAAGCGTAATGTATTCATGACTTCCTTATTTATCTCTACGCTGTTTATTATTGCTTTTTATTTTTATCCGCCACAGTCGGTAAAACTGATCTTCGCTACCCAGATCCTGCATGGTTTTTTTTATGGTATCAGTACACCCATTCTTTGGACAATGATAGCCGATGTGGCAGACTATAGTGAGTGGAAAACTAACCGGCGCGCAACTGCAATTATTTTCTCAGCTATGATGGTAGGTTTGAAGGCCGGCCTGAGCATTGGTGGTTCTCTGGTTGCAGGTATATTGGGATTTTACCATTATGTATCCCAAAGCGCCGCACCGCAACCAGCTTCTGCCATACAGGGTACCAAAATGCTGGTGAGTATTTATCCTGCCATCCCGTTTCTGATAGCGGTAGGCCTGCTGTTTTTTTATGTAATAGATAAGAAAATGGAAATGCAGATTGAGTCAGATTTAAAACAAAAACGCTATAGCTCATAGCTTGTCTATAAACTATATATTTCACTATTCACTATTTACAATTCACTTTTATGCCTGAAGAAAGTATATCCCACATCAATTTTGATGAGCTCAACAGCAAAGCCATTTCGCAGCCATTGATCAAGCATATTTATACAGCAGATCCCTCGGCACATGTGTTTAACGGGAAGATCTATATCTATCCCTCTCATGATGTAGATGCCGGCGATGCATTCGATGATCTGGGCAGTCATTTTGCTATGGAAGATTATCATGTTATTTCTATGGATAGTCCTGGTGGACCTGCAAAAGACAACGGTTTGGCGTTGCATCTGAATGATGTGCTCTGGGCAAAGAGGCAAATGTGGGCGCCCGATGCCCATGAGAAAGATGGCAAATACTATTTGTTCTTTCCTGCCAAGGATTATAATGATATTTTTAAAATTGGCATAGCAATAAGCAATTCTCCAACAGGCCCCTTTACGGCACAGTCTGAAGCTATCAAAGGTAGCTTTTCAATTGATCCGGCTGTATTTAAAGATGACGATGGCAGCTACTATCTGTACTTCGGTGGTATATGGGGTGGACAGTTGCAACGCTGGCGCAGTGGTAGCTTCAATGCAGAGGAGCCTGAAAGCCCTTTTGCTCATTTACCTGGCGATAAGGAGCCTGCTTTATGTGCAAAAGTTGCTAAGCTTACCGATGATATGCTGGAGTTTGCAGAACCTGTCAAAGATGTGTTGATTGTGGATGATAAAGGTACCCCGTTATTACAGGGTGATATTGACCGAAGATTTTTTGAAGCAAGCTGGCTGCACAAATACAATGGTAAATATTATTTTTCCTATTCCACCGGTGATACTCATTTTATCTGCTATGGTATAGGAGATAACCCTTACGGGCCTTTCACTTATGCGGGCAGGATCTTGAACCCTGTAGTAGGCTGGACCTCGCATCATTCTATTTGTGAGTTTGATGGAGAATGGTATTTGTTCTACCACGACAGCAGTTTAAGCAAGGGTGTAACGCATTTGCGCAGTATTAAAGTAACAAAACTGGAACATGATGAAAATGGGTTTATAAAAACAATTGATCCTTACAGCGATTTGAGGGTTTTAGTTTAGAATGATAACTATCTTTAATTAAAAAGCTATGCTGAAAAAACTTTTTTTTACCTCTCTGGTATTTTGGCCTGTTACGGTTTCCGCGCAGGTAGATAAAGGTAAATTACCATTCTGGGATCAACGGCTGGGTTTTGAAGAACGGGTAAATGACCTGGTAAGCCGCCTTACCCTTGAAGAAAAGGTAATGCAAATGCTGAATCATGCGCCTGCTATTCCCCGGCTCGGTATCCCTGCTTATGACTGGTGGAACGAAGTGCTGCACGGTGTAGCCCGAACACCTTATAAAACCACGGTATACCCACAGGCCATTGCTATGGCAGCCACCTGGGATACTACATCCTTATACATAATGGCTGATCAAAGTGCGTCAGAAGGCCGTGCGGTTCATAATAAAGCTATTGAGGAGGGCCGGAACGCGGACCGTTATTTGGGCCTTACTTACTGGACGCCCAACATTAATATTTTCCGGGACCCGCGGTGGGGAAGGGGGCAGGAAACTTATGGTGAAGACCCCTTTCTTACGGCTATGCTGGGTAAAGCTTTTGTAAGAGGTTTACAAGGTGAAGATAGCAAATACCTGAAGGCGGCAGCATGCGCCAAGCATTATGCGGTACATAGCGGCCCCGAACCATCGCGCCATGAGTTTAATGCTGAAGTAAGTAATTATGATCTTTGGGATACTTATCTGCCGGCTTTCAAAGAGTTGATCGTAAATACGAAAGTGGCTGGTGTGATGTGCGCTTATAACGCTTTCAGAACTAAGCCTTGCTGTGCGAGTGATGAGTTGATGGTAGATATATTACGCAGGCAGTGGGGGTTTACAGGATATGTTACTTCTGATTGTTGGGGTATTGATGATTTTGTAAAATACCATAAAACCCATGCCAGCACTGAAGCTGCAGCTGTGGATGCAGTGATTAATGGTACCGATGTAGAATGTGGGGTTAGTGTTTATACCACCTTGGTTAATGCAGTTAAAACCGGTAAAATATCAG
>JASGDI010000138.1:0-16229 GCA_049841335.1 Niabella sp.
GGCGCCGTAAACCCCAACACCGGAACCCCGGAACCTGTTGAAACAAGATCCTATAACCCGAACAGGGATAACCTGTGGCCTATTCCTTCCAGAGAAATGCGGGCCAATCCCAATATGGAACAAAATCCTAATTACAACTAAATTGAATGGATATGAAATGTAGCATAAGAAAATATTCTCCTAAAGAGTCCCCCGGACATTTTCATACCCAAAAACAATGAATATTTTCTTATGCAAAATTCCATCTGACAATTAAAAAAATAAAACACACACAGATGAAAAAGTTATTGTTTGTTATTTTCCCGATCCTGATAATATCGCTTGTAGTAATAAGCTGTGGCAAGAAACCGTGGGAGCACTATACCCCACCGGAACTGATACCGCTTCCACCCGAGCCACCGAGAGAAAAAGCCCCTGCCCGCAATGAAACCTTCAGGGTCAAGATCATTGCTCTTGGAATAAATAAAAACGGGAACGGCGCTATAAATAATACCTGGAACCAGAAAGAGCAGGAAAACGCAGATACCATCCTGAAATATGAACCGGATATTGTATTGATCCGTGAAGCTGATAAGAACAATACCCGCTCGGGCCTTGATAAAGACCAGGCTAAGATAATAGCCGATCTTACTTACATGAAGCATTATTATATCCCCATTCTGCCAAGCTACAATCAGGGGCAATATGGAATTGCTATCTTGTCGAGGAACGAAATCACTAACAGCTCATTCATAGCTTTGACCGGCAGCGGGCGTGCTGCCGGAATGGGCACCACTACAGTTAATGGTTTTCCGATAACTTTTGCCGGAGCACAAATAGATGATACACAGAATGGAGGAGCAAACAGAACAACACAGTCGGGCGAAATCTTCGATATGCTGAAAGATACAGATGGCCCCATTGTGCTGGCGTTGGGGCTGTTCACATTCAATACAGATACGGAGCCTGGCTTAAACACGCTTCGCCAGCAGTTCACATCGGGTTGTTCGCCCTGTGCGTTCAATATTCCTGCAGCCACTCCAACCAACACGGGCGATCACATTATGTTTAAACCCATGAACACAGAGATTGGTGAGGTGAGAATTATTGAATACAAAGTGCTTGAAAATGGGGCTTCCAACAGGCGTGCTGTATACGCTGAAGTGGAGTTTAAGCAGTAACATATACGGGACTGACCAAAAAGGCTCCTTGATTGTCATATTGAGGCATAGATAATTGCAAATCAAGTTCTTTAAAATGACAAAACGAATGTCTTGCTGTCCAATGGACTCCTTCGGAGAGCTTGTCGAAGCATAGTTCGATAGTAAAATACCCTACGTCAGGCTCAGGGTGACATTGATTTTCAAAATTTTAGCATATTTGTCATTAACAGGAAATATAGACAATCAAGGAGTTAACCTTCGACAAGCTCAGGCTGACAATACTTTTTGGTCAGCTCCGTGTTTACCTTATAGGTTTCACTTATTATGAATATAAAATCATTATTTCTTTACAGCAACATCCTTCTGTTTTTCGGATGCGGCAAAACTGATCCGAAGCCTCCATCCAGCGGCCTGGTCTGGTCAGAAGAGATTAGGCTGGCCACTTATAATATCCGCTACGACAATCCTAACGATGCAGGCAATCTGTGGCAGGACAGGCGCGTTATTATGGCCCAGCTGATCAATAAGTACGACTTTGATATTATGTGTGCACAGGAAGCACTGCCTAACCAGATCAACGATCTGAAGACGGCCTTACCACAATACGCCTGGCTGGGGATCAGCCGCGATGGAACGACCAACAGCGCTGAATTCTGCCCCATATTTTACAAGCCTGAAAAGTTGGAACTGCTCAGGTCGGGCAACTTCTGGCTATCTGCTACACCCGACCAGGTTTCCAAAGGTTGGGATGCGGCATTGAACCGCATTTGCACATGGGCCCAGTTTAAAGACAAGGCATCAGGCTATAACTTTTATGTGTTCAATACCCATTTTGATCATGTAGGCACACAGGCGCGGCAGCAAAGCACCAACCTGATGCAGCAGCAGATACAGAAAATTGCAGGTACCGGCACTACTGCATTTATGACCGGCGATTTGAATTATGATCAAAATAACCCCAATTATAAACTGATCGTAAATGGCAACCTGCTAAAAGATGCCTACACATTGGCATTAAGTAAATTGAATGCTACCCGCGGCACACTCAACAGTTTCAACCCCAACAGCACCACTACCGGCCGCATTGACCATATCTTTGCTACAGCCAATACCTACGTGCAGATAAAATACTGGGCGGTGCTTACAGATAGTTATAACGGGAAAGTACCCTCGGATCATTTCCCTGTCATGGTAAGAATGTTATTGGGTGAGATAAAATAAGAAACAATGAAATTTATTATTCCTCTTTTTACGTTCATTATTGCATTTAGCAACACCTGCAGCTTTGCTCAAAGCAGCCATTCGTTTGTTCAACCTGCCAGGGATTTAATTGCCAGGACGATTGGTGAAAAATCGGGCCAGTTTGTTGTAGAAAGTACTGTCCCAAAAAAAGGGAAAGATTATTTCGAGATTCATAAAAAAGGCAATAAAATTCTCTTGCGCGGCAGCAGTGGTGTAGCCGTTGCAAGTGCGTTTAATCATTATCTCAAGTATGTTGCCCATTGCCAGGTTACCTGGAACGGTAGCAATCTCAACCTGCCTGCGCAACTGCCATTGCCTGCATCCAGGATTGTAAAAGAAACGCCTTACGATTACAGGTATTATTTGAACTATTGCACCTATAACTACAGCATGAGCTGGTGGGACTGGGACCGGTGGGAAAAAGAAATAGACTGGATGGCCATGAATGGCATTAATATGCCGCTTTCTGTTTTAGGGCTGAATGAAGTGCTGTACCAGTTGTACACCGGTATGGGAATGAAAGGGAAAGACCTGGAAGACTTTTTCAGCGGCCCCGCTTACTTCGCCTGGTTCTGGATGGGTAATTTAGATGGCTGGGGAGGCCCGCTCCCCCGCAAACTTATGCTGAAACATGCAGCGCTTCAGAAAAAAATACTGGAACGCCAGCGCTCACTGGGCATGAAGCCCGTGCTGCCTGCTTTTTCGGGCCATGTGCCACCGGCTTTCAAAAAATATTTTCCCGGTGCCAATATTAAAAGCGTAGGCTGGAACGGCATTTTTCCTAATATCAATATTATTGATCCCGGTGATTCATTATTTGTATCTGTGGGGCGGCGTTTTATGGAAATTCAAACCAAAATGTTTGGCACCGACCATCTTTATTCGGCAGATACCTTTAATGAAGTAGATCCGCCAACCGATGATCCCGCTTTTATTGCAGGCGTAAGCCAAAACGTGTACCAATCTATGGCCACAACTGATCCCCAAGCAGTTTGGGTAATGCAGGGCTGGTTATTCTATTTTTCAAGAAAGTTCTGGAAAGAGCCCCAAATAAAAGCATTGCTGAATGCTGTGCCGGATGATAAAATGATCATCCTCGATCTGTGGACAGAGAAATTCCCGGTATGGTCAAAGAACGGCTCTTATTATGGCAAACCCTGGATATGGAATATGCTGAACAATTTTGGTGGTAATAATGTAGTGCATGGTTTAATGGACAGCATTGCCAACAACCCTTCCCGCGATCTTAAAAACCCGGATGCAGGCAAGATGGTAGGTATCGGGCTAACCATGGAGGCAATAGAAACCAACCCGGTTGTGTATGAAATGATGATGGAGAATACCTGGCGAACAACGCCTATTGAGGTAACATCCTGGCTGAAACAATACACGTTACGCAGATATGGCAAAGCCAATGCTCATGCTAACAAAGCATGGGATATTTTAAGGCGTACAGCGTATGCCGATTCGCTCACTTCCCGCGGCCCTCGGTCTATGATACAATCACGCCCTACTTTCGCTTCAAAAGGAATAAGGATTGACCTAAGATTTCCCTACGATAACAAAGAACTGGCAAAAGCATGGGGTGAATTGTTACTGGCAGCCCCGACGCTGAAATCAAGCGATGGGTTCCGGTTCGACCTGGTGGATGTAACGCGGCAGGTACTTTCCAATCATGCCATCAGCATTCATAAAAAATTTACAGACGCTTATAACAAAAAAGACATTGCAGCTTACAAAAAATATACGAATGAGTTTATTGCATTGATAGAAGATATGGACAGGCTGGTAGCCTGCAGGAAAGAATTTTTGCTGGGACGCTGGATTGCAGATGCACGAAAGCTGGGTACAACCGGTGAAGAAAAGGATCTGTATGAACGTAATGCCAGGAACCTGATCACTACCTGGGGCAATAAAGATAACAGGTTGCATGAATATTCAGCACGGCAATGGAGCGGTTTATTCAGCAGCTTTTATAAGCCCCGCTGGCAGCAGTTCTTTGAAAGAACCATATACAGCCTGGAGCATAATCAATCATTCGATGCTGATAAATTTATTAAAGACATCAGGGACTGGGAATGGAACTGGGTACAAGGCAAGCAGGCTTTCAGTACCACCCCCACTGGAGATCCCGTTGCTTTATGCAATGAAATGTATAAAAAGTATGGCCAATCAATAGAAACCTACGACCTCAATTATGAGAATAATTCTATCATACCTTAGGAATGAGGCATCGCCGCAGAAAAATATTGTTATGAGCCGTTTATAGTTTCGCCTGTCTTACAGTTTAAGCATATTGCCAGTATTATAGAGAACGAAACTGTTTACGGTTCTTTTTACGCTACCAGGCAAGTTTGCCAACCTGCTTCTGTGTTCTTTAGAGAGTTGAGGGCCATTATAGGCCAACAAGCCCTTGTAGTTCTTTCGTGTTCACGGAAACCGGTAAACGAATAATCACTTCTGATATTCTTTCTGTCAACATATTCTTCTTGGTAATGACTTCATAGAAAAACACAGGAAGATTAAAGAGTGGTGATAACATTATAGAAGGGCAGCGACATTCAGCCGCTGCCCTCTTACTAATTAAATATTAAATAGTCTATCGTTGTTTTCCAAAGCCTAGTTATATACCACTTCTTTGTAAGAGGTATAAAAATAGTCCACAGAATTGTTGACAGGTTTATAAACGGTTCTGTATTGTACTGTAGTGTTAGTAGCAATATCGGGTAAAAAGGCGTACTCTTCATAAGGAGTAATAGCTACTACAGCTACATCACCGTCTTTTTTTGTATATTTTACTTCAGTAAACTGCATCGGGTAAAAAGTGCCCACCCGTGGCAGGTTAGGTTCCCGCGCAAATACGGCAGCAGGCCGTTCTGGGTCTGTCTTGTTAAAACTTAAAAAAGATCTGTTGATCAGCGTATTGATATAACTCTGACCGTATATAAACTGGCTTACTGTAACGGATCTTGAGCTATCTGTTTCGCTGGCATAAGTGCGGATATCAATGGTATAGGTCGCCTCTTCGAGGTTTTCGAGTGTATACTCTTTTATTTTACCATAGTCGCCTGGCGCTACCGGAAATGTAAGCACCGTTTGATTGGCAGAGAGGCTGTTGCGCACAAATGCTTTAAAGGACATCACTTTAGGATCGGTAGTCATCCGTAACCGGAGCACTCCTTTTCTGTCCCCGGGAATGATAGATAAAGAGTCGATCCTGCCAGGATAATATATTTCCCCATTTTTAAGATACTCCCTGTAATACTCATCATAACGGGTGCATCCAAACGCCACAAGCGCTATAGAGAAAATGAATATAATATTGCTTAATAATTTTTTCATGCGTTTATTTTTTTATTGCTTTTAATTGCCACATGGGAATCAGCCAGGTAATCATCGCTCTGAATATGCACAATGTTTATGGCTCACTCTTATACTCTAATTAATATACTTACCAAATAATTTTAATTCAGACATTGATACTGTAAGCGCGTTGCCTAGCTCCTGCTCACGAATGCCGTTCCATGTGCAATTGATTTTCATACGGATATACCTGAATCCGTCTGGTATTTGCCAGTCCACCTCAAAGTCCTCCCCTTTTCTTGCATAATCCTGGTCTTCGGCGGTGGCATTTACGCCAAAAGCCAGGCCCGACGGGCGAACGCCTTCATAAGTACCGATATAGGTCCAGGATTCCCAGGAGCCATCGGCCGCAGGATCATTACTGCCATATATTTCAAACTCTTTAGGATGCGTAGCCTGGAACAGCAATGAGAAATTATCATTTCTTCCCCACATTTTAATCCTGCTTAGCTGCACTTTGCGGCCTAAGTCCATAGTAAACTGAAGAGGAACAGGAGCTGATCGGCCCCACCATAGTCTTCCAGTATTATAATAAGGGGTTGCAGGAGAACCATCGAATAACGAAACCTGCATCTCTCCGCTGTTTCCCTGAGGAGAGTAATTGGCTATATAGTCTCCATTCCTGTTAGCCTGTGAATAGGTTTCTATACCCCGGTAAATATTGATTCCCATGAACTCAATTTCCTCTAGCGGGGTTAATGTACGCAAAATAGTATCGGAGGTATTACCCCACTGATCTTTTACCACCACTCCAAATTTGGTTGCTACGGGCTTTTCGCCTCGCACCCTTATAATTCCCTCTTTTGCTTTTGTGTAGGTTTCGTTAACTACATTCCATTCATATTGATTTCTTATAGTATCAAGCTCATATTTGAAGAGCCGGAGTATAATATTAGCTGCACTTTCATTTTTATAGATCAGGTTAACACCGCCAAAAGTGCTGAAGAAGCTTTCATCGGATAAGAACGATTCAGCCAGCGATTGGTAAGGCGGTTTTGCAGTAGTGATTTTTATATGCACAGGATCAGATTCAACATCTCCTACACTTACTGCTTTTAATTCCACATCGTATTCACCAATTTTTGCAAAACCTTCTATTAGCAATTTGTTATCATAAATACTGCCTTTAGTGGTCATTTTACTGCCATTGTCCAATGTATAAACAGCGCTTACATAGCGTAGATCCGGGCTTTTAGGCAGGTCGTAAGATATCAACGCACCTCCCGGAGCTGGCGTAAAAGAAACATTGGTTAATGCCTGTGGTTTCTCTCCTATTCTTGCCGGCGTTATACCTAAGTCTTCTTTACAGCCATATAGCATTCCTGCGGCTATCAATAGCATGCCAAACAGCAGCCGGATTATAATTTTATTCGTATTCATAACTTTCATATTTTGAAAAGAACTTTAAATAGGGTTACCAGCCTGCGCTCTGAACCAGGTTGGGATTTCTTCTTCTTTCATTTAAACTAATGGGCCAGAAATAGTCGCGCTCCAGGAAGGACCGCGTATAAAACAAGGTTGTTCTGTAATAAGAACCCGGGGTGGACTGGTTTATGTCCCAGCCAAGGATGGGTGCATTCAGCTCTCTTACCGCATCCTTCCATCTTCTTAAATCCCAAAAGCGCATAGCTTCCAATGCAAATTCACTGGTGCGTTCTCTTTTAATAATCTCTCTAAAACCCTCTTTGGTCAAAGGTTTGGAAGGATTGATTGAGAAGTTAGCCCAGGAGTCTACCACGCCCTGCAGCCCTACCCGTTCCCTTACGGCATCAACATATGAATAAGCTTCCGCTGAAGGGCCATTCACTTCATTCAATGCCTCGGCATAATAAAGGTACAGATTTGCCAGGCGCATGATCGGGAATCCGAATAATCTTGCCGTGAAGGTGCTGCTTGAGCCAACAGTGTTCTGATAGTTATAGAATTTTTTTGCTCCGTACCCGGTCCAGTTGTAGTTATTAGGATCAACCTTTCCCGATGCGCCTGCATATTTAAGGTCTATATTATAGGCGCTTCCATCGGAGCCTGCCTGATTCATATATAGCCTGCCTGCATCAAAGACCAGGGTGCCATAAAAGCGGTCTTCCCTGTCCATGTGCATGCGCGTGGTAGTAGCGCCTGCCACTAAATTGAACCGGTAAGCATCTGTGCTGGGAACGGTTACAAGATCAAAACGCGTTGTATAAGGATACGTTTTATCTTCCTCTATAGGTACCCCGTTTTTGGAATAGAATTTCTCAACAATGTTTAAGGTGGCAGACATAAATCCTAGAATGCTGCCGCTGGTAGCATTGGCTGTATACCTGGGAACCATAAAAGCACCCTGTACGGTTCCGGAAGCTATAGATCTTGTATCTAACCAAAGGATCTCATCATTGTTGGAAGATTCACTAACAGCAGCTCTTATATTCATCTGGTTCCTTGTACTTGTTTGAGGAGAGCCGGTGGGTGTCCAATAATAAAGCTTTTTACCATGCTCTTCTGCAAAGTCAATAGCTTCCTTACAGGCAACTGCTGCTGCTTGCCATTTTTCAGCAGAATAACTATGGTTAAACAGTTCTTTTCCGTCTTTGTTTTTAAGTGCTGCTTCAGGGCCGTTATTGCCATTGAATAAGGGGCTGGCTGCATAAATCAATATTTCTGCTTTCATCGCTTTGGCTACCAGCTTGGTGATCCGTCCGGTTTCCTGGTTAGCGGCTGTAATGTCGTCCATCAGGTAGTCCATACCTTCGTCTATCAGCTTTATAATATAGTCAAAGCACTCATCTACCGAGTTTCTAGCCAACTGGCTGGAACCTGGAGGATCATAAATAGGAATATTTTTATCCATAATGGGCACGGGACCGTAACGTTTCAACAGTTGAAAATGATAATAAGCCTTAAGGAATTTTACTTCTGATGCCCACGTTAGCTTTTCCGCTTCGTTCATATCCGGCACTTTCATAATGTTTTCAAGGAAGGTATTACAATTGGTAATACCTACCCAAAAGCTGGGAACTGTTGGGTTATTACCATCCCAGGTGTTTAAAAGCGGGCTATCCCCGTTTTGGCTTCCCAAAGCTATTCTCCAGTTGTTATATCCGGAGTAGGTGGACTGTGAGCTTAGCCAAAACTCATCGCCCGATAAGAAGCCAGGGTTACCGGAAAGAGAAAAATTCTGGGGCAGTGAGCTGTAGCAGGTAGCCAGGTAGCGCTCAGCCATAGTGCGCATAGCAAAGGCCTGATCCAGTACCGGGGCGTTGTCAGGAACAACGTCAAGGAACTTATTGCAGGAAATAATTGAAGCGCTTATCAATATTCCTAATATAGTTTTTCTGAAATTCATTTTTATAAGCATTATAAAGTTGCGTTAATACCAATGTTAAATACTCGTTGTAAAGGATAGTTAAGCGCATTGCCACCCATTTCAGGATCCCATAGCTTAAATGAACTGATCTTGAAAAGATTGGTAGCGCTTAGATATATCCTGAAGGTTTTAAACTTATAGCGTTGAAGGAATCCTCTGTTTAACGTATATCCCAGTTCTACCTGTTTCAGACGCATCAGGCTTCCGTCCCTCATCCAATAAGTGCTTTGTGCAGTGTTATTTGCCATAGGTGCTACACTCAGGCGGGGCCATTTAGCATAGATGTTTTTGCTGCTTTCTGACCAGTAGTCATCCGCCCATGCCTGCAATACCGCGTTGGGAGCAAGATCATTCCCAAACGGAGCTACTCCCTTACTTGTACTTGTATTGTTGGCAGTGGGGTTAATAAACAACGAGGTTCTGCCCACACCACTGAAAAAGAATGAAAAATCCACGCCTTTGTAACCTGTGCTAAACCCAAAACCATAATTAATTTCGGGATTGGTAGGAAATCCGATGGGAATCAGGTCATCATCATTCACCACCCCATCGCGGTTAATATCCAGGTATTTAATATCACCGCCCCGCACTACAGAACCAAACTCTTGAGCCGGGCTGTTATATACTTCCCTGTCATCAATAAATAGCCGTTCAGCTACATAACCAAATACCTGGCTGGAGCTTTTTCCCAGACGGCTGCGATATTCATTCGCATATTCCGGCTCTTCATAAAACGCATATTCGCCGGTTGCATAGGTAAACGTACCTCTCCCCTGGAACCAAAGGTCAGCATTAACGTTTTTATTGTAAACCAGTTCTCCATCAAAACCCCTGCTTTTATACTGACCTACATTTGCATACACTCCGGCTGTTAACCCATTAATATTAGACAGCGACCTCTGCTGCACAATGTTATCCCTGAACTGCTCGTAATAATCGGCAGTAATGGTAAGTGAGCTTCTGAATAAAGACAGGTCTACTCCGTAGTTAGTTTGCTTAGAAATTTCCCAGCGGATATCCGGGTTGGCATAACGGTTCACTACCACGCCGTTTAGGGCATAGCGGCTGGCATCTGCCGGTAAGCCAAAAGTATAACCATAAGTACCTGAGCTAAGATTTACATCTGACAAATAGAAGAAACGGGTATCTAATATCTGGTCGTTACCTAAAACACCTCTGGTAAACCTCAGCTTCAAATTGCTTACTGTAGGTTTAAGCGGTTCAAAAAAGTTTTCATTAGAAATATTCCAGGCCACCCCAATCGAAGGGAAGAAGCCCCAACGGAACTTTTCAGAGAAACGCTCGGAGCCGTTATAGCCAAATGCAAATTTAACCAGGTATCTGTTTTGGTAACCATAGTCTATACTACCCGAAAGAGATACGTTTCTTGAAGGAAGTGTGTTAATAAGTGAAATAGTATTATCAACCGGAGTGCTGATGTTATCTCTTATAGTGTTGATCACCATTGCAGAGACATTGTGAACATTATTAAACAGCCGCTGGTAGGTTAATTGGTTTTCCATATAAAAAATGGCAGCCTGTTTTCTTTCTCCCGGAGTAAAGCCCAGGTACTCGGTACCGCTATTTGGATTAAGCTGCTGATAGGTATATGAATTTGTTGCTGCATCAAAACCCATAGGCTGATAGTAGAAAGGATTGTAGACCCTTGATTGCGCAAAGTAGGAGTTTCTTGAGAGGTTGGCCAGCCCCCTGTAGCTTAATCCTTTTGTAACAAAGGAAGACAGGTCCTGCCTCAGCTCCAATTGCACCTGTACATCGCTTGTCCTTCTTTCAGAATAACCTCTCATAATTTCAGCATAAGGGTTGGAGTAGCGGGCATCCTGGCCAAAATTGCCAAACATCGGATGCTTAATATAAGATTGTGTGGGCCCGGGTTCATACACAGGTAAAAACAAAACAGGATTGGCCCTTAGTGCAAGGTTATATGCCTCTGAGCCGCTTGTGGGCGGACCGGAATAATTTCTAAAGTTGGCAACTGTCCGTATCATAGCAGACGTAGTATTCGTTAAATTAATCCCTACATTGCTCCGGATATTGATTACTTTGAAATTAACATTGTTATTAAAATTATTAAGCTTATTCATCTTTAACAAACCATCATCGTTGGTATAGTTAAAGCTCACATTGTATGTAGCCAGCTTTCCGCCTCCTGAAACCCCCAGGTTATAGTTTTGGGTAGTAGTGGTCTTTTTCGTTAACTCGTTTAACCAATCCACTGCAGGGTATGCCATAGGATCTGAGCCTTCCGCTGTTTTATCAATTTTCAGCTGGCTGTAAGGCTCTTCATCTAAGGGGTCCCTGGTAATGGAAGCCTCGTTTCTCATTTTCATCCATGTTACAGGATCGGCAAATTTTAATGTTTGGGTAGGCGTGGAAACCCTTTGCTCAGCCCTTAATGCAATAGTAGCGGGTCCTTCTTTACCCTGCTTTGTGGTTACCAAAATCACACCGTTTGCACCTCTGGAACCATACACTGCCGAGGCTGTAGCATCTCTTAAAATAGAAAAATTTTCTATATCATCTACCGGTATCCTCGCTAATGCGTCGGCGTCCACTTCCATATTGTCTAAAAGAATAAGCGGTTTCTGGTTGGCGCCGAATGTTCCTACACCTCTTATAAAAAAATCAGCGTTATCGGCGCCTGGCTCGCCGCTTCGTTGAAAAGAGACCACACCTGCAACCCTTCCCTGCAGCGCTGAGGTCAGGTTACTTACAGGTGTCCTTAGCTCTTTGGGGCTTATGGAAGTAACAGAGCTTACCAGGTCGGCCTTTCGCTGGCGTTGTCCAAATGCAGTAACTACTATATCCTCCAGCTTTTGTACATCGCTTTGAAGTTTTATGTCTATTTTAGATTGTCCGTTTATAGGCACTTCCTGGGTCTGATACCCAACCATACCAAATACCAGTGCATCATTTGCCGGTACTTTTAATATATACCGTCCATTCAGGTCGGTAGTAGTTCCAATACTGGGGTTAGATTTTAATGTAACGGATACCCCTATCAGTTTTCCGCCTGCGCTGTCTGTTACCAACCCGCTTACTTCAATGTCCTCCTGCTGCATGCGAGGAACAGCAACCTTTCTGTTCATGGTATTCTGCTGTTGCCTGGCAACCGGCTTTTCGGCAACCACAATTGTTTTGCCCACTATATTATATTTAAGCGGTTGCTCTTCAAAACAGGCGGTCAACGCACGGTTGAGCGACACGTTTTTCAGATTTAACGTAACAGGGCCAGCGTTTTTTAAAGCATCCTGATCGTAAAAAAACACATAGTCCGTCTGCCGCTCAATAGTTTTAAATATTTTTTCCAGCGAAAGGCTTTTTCCCGAAACAGAAACCTGTTGCGAGTATCCTTTAGCGCTTACCTGGAGCATCCCGGCTACTAAAAAAAGAACAAGCAGCTTCATCATTTTAAAAATTTTAGACATGCTGCCCCCGCCTGATAATCGCCGGGGCTCATAAACAATTAAATACATACCTTTGTTTTTGGGTTAATTAACAAATCCGCATAGAGCGGGCATACAATCCTGAAAAGTTGTTGTTTATTAGCTCAACCAGCACCGTTCCGGCTGCAACCCGGAGCGGTTTTTTAACGAGCTATGGTGTTACTATGATTTTTTTATCTTCAATTCTGAACCTAATCTGGCTTAGCTCCAGTATTTTCAATATTTCAGACGCATTACTCTCTCTTGATATCTTACCGCCAAATTTCCTTTCCGGGATCTTTCCTTCGTAGCTGATCTCCACATCATACCATCTTCCTACCTGGCGCATTACTTCCTGCAGGCTTGTGGCGTAGAATTCAAAATAGCCGTTCTTCCATGCTATTGCCTCATCAATATTTACATCGCTGCGCACCCTGATTGTCTCATCATCTTTTATACTGGCCTGCTGGGCAGGTTTTAACACGGCAGTATTTCCACTATTGGAAATCATTACACTTCCTTCAACCAGTGTTGTTTTGGCAATTTTCTCATCTTTGTAGCACATAATATTAAAACGGGTACCCAACACTGCTACTTCGCTTTTTGTTCCTGAAGGGGTTTCAAACAATACCTTAAACGGTCTGAGAGCGTCTTTAGCTATCTCAAAATAGGCTTCTCCTGTGATCTCAATCTTTCTTTCCTTCTCCCGGAAAGTTGTCGGAAAGCGGATAGAAGAAGCAGCATTCAGCCAAACCTTAGAACCGTCTTCCAGCGTTAGCTGGTACTGCCCGCCCTTGGGGGTAGTAATAACATTATAAAAAACGGGCGCATCCGCTGTGCTTTTACTGTAAATAAGCTGCCCATCTTTTTTAGTAATACTGGCAGCCCCCTCTGTAACCAGGCTGCCGTTTTGAACATCTTCCAGTATCACACGCGAACCATCGCCCAACGTTAATACAGCTTTATTGCCGCCTGGTGCCAGGTCTGTTGTTTCGGAAGCTACCATTTTACCCCTTCCCGCTTCCCTGTTTTGCAACACCAGGTACCAGGCAAGCGTTGTGATCATTGTTACAACTGCAGCTACCGACAGGCGGTGAAACCACTGCGACCCGGTTTTTTTTGTCTTGTCTTTTTCTGCATCGCCGATCTTAGCTGAAATGCGTTCAAAAACTTTATTGAGCCTATGCTCGTATTGGCCCAAGTCAGTACCAGGACGATTCCGCACCACTTCAAGCGCTTTTTTTATTAACCCGATCCCTGGTTCCGTAACGGATTCTTCTGCCGAGAGCCATTGAAGGATTTGCTCGGCTTCTTCCGGTGTACACCTGTTTTCCAGGTATTTTTCCAGTAATGCTTCTATATTTTGAGCTTGGCTCACCAAAGATTTTTTATTTAGTCGCTTCAGCTTTAAAAATCATCTGCCCGGAAATGGATTTTTTTTATTTTTTTTTGAGAATGGCTGGTAAACGGAAATAGTTAAGGATGCCTTATGTGGAAATCGCTTTTCAGAAATCAAATACACCAGCCTGCGAAACAGTAAACAAGACAAGAAGTGTAGTAGTTCTTATTTCTGATCGTGTAAGAATAAATTCGCGTACTGCATGAGTGGCTTTTACAATATGATCGTTAATAGTAGCCGTGGAAATGCCCAGGAGGTGACTTACTTCATGGTAAGACCTTCCTTCCATTTTACATAGGTAAAACACTTTTTTTCGCTGTGGAGGCAGCACATTTATGGCCTCATGAAGTAAAGCATATTCTTCGCTTGTGTCTGGAGCGTGGTGTAAGTATAAGCCGGCAGCTGTATTTTTTAAATGCTCATAAAGTGTCCGGTCTCTTTTCAGCTTCCTGAAAAAATCACAGGCTTTGTTCTCCGCAATCCGATACAGGTAAGCCTTAACACTATATTGGATATTTATGGTTTCCCTTTTTTCCCAAAGGCCCAGGAATATATCCTGTAAAATCTCTTCTGCTTCTGTTTCCGATTTTAGCAGCCGGATCAAAGCCAGGTATAACTCGCCGCTGTATCGCTCGTATAAGCAGGTAAAGGCAGAAAAACAGCCGTCCCGCAGCTTCTCTATCAACTCCTGCTCGAGATAATGTATTTTTTCAGGCATAAGATAAAGCAGTTGGAAAATACAGTTTTTAATTCTTTACTTAACAATAGATACATTACAGGAATGCATCAATGTCATTACCATCCGCCAGCAGCGGAATGCAATATTAACAAATAAATAACTTGTTTTTTGAATAAGCGATATGCAAACGTTTGCGCATTTTTTTGAGGCGGCCCGGCTTAACGAGATAATATTCCTAGTATTTTACCTCCACCAGCGTTAAACCATGTGCCGGGGTATCGAAGAATGCTTTACTGCAATCTTTAGCCTGAATGATGGTATGAAGATCTTCTATCGAAAGGATTCCCCGACCCACTTTTAGCATGGTAGCGGTAAGGGCACGCACCATTCCCCGCAAAAAGCGGTTGGCCGACACAACATATATCAGCTGGCCCTCTCTTTGCACCCACTCACTTTGCAGGATAGCACAATTGAATGTTTTTACCTGGGTGTTCCTTTTTGAAAAAGAAGTAAAATCCGTATAGGTTTGTATAACAGCAGCGGCTTGATTGAGCATTTCAACATTCATGGTGTAAGGATAGAAATAAGCCCTGTCTGCAATAAAAGGATCCTTGTATTGGTAAATATGATAATGATAAGTACGGCTTGATGCATCAAAACGGCAATGCGCATTACCGGCAACAGCCATCACATTTTTTATAACAATATCTCCCGGTAAAATGGCATTCAGGTTATAAATCCATTTTTGCTGAAATTCCCCTTCCCAGTCAAAATGAAAAAAATTTTGCAAAGCATGTACCCCGGCATCGGTACGGGAAGATCCGGTGAGGCCCCACCCTTCCCGATAACTATTGGGACTTCCCGAAGGAGAGGGGAGATGAAAAAACACACAAAAAGCTTTTTCTATTTCACCCTGGATGGTACGCGCATTTTTTTGTGCCTGAAAGCCACTGTACCTTGTTCCCTTATATGCAACTTCAAGAAAATAGCGCAAAAGTTAATTGTTTTAGACCCAACACTTGTAATCCTGACCGCAGCTAACTATTGGAGCAAGCTGTTAAACTTATCCTTGTACCCCTGATTTTTTATTTCAGATTCAAGAGAAGCAAAGTTTTCCTTATCTGCAACATGAGGATAAGCTGCTGCATAAAAATTATACTTGCCTGCATTGGAAAGGAACATGCTGCTTAAATATTTTACCTGTGCAGTGGTATAGCACTTTGCCTTAAAAGCTTTTTGAGCTTCTGCAATCATGCTGTCATCATTAGCCTGTGAAGCCATTGTCCTGCGCAGCTTTAAGAAATCTTCTTCATCGGCAACCGATTTACAGGCTGCATTGGTTGTTTTTAGCACCACTTTGGCTGGCTGCTTCACTTCTTCGTTTTGGGACAGCGGGGGTTTTTCTTCTACTTTAAAAGTGCTTTCTTTTTTAGGCGTTTCCGCTACCGGCGTATTCGTTACTGCAGGAGCTGTTTGTACCTTATCCTGTGCCGAAGGGCCGCTGTTTAAAACAGCTCCCGGTTCTGGTATAAAAATAGTGATGGGATCTACCTGGCCATATTCGTTCCTGTCATCGTAAACCAGGCTAACACCTTTTTCAGGTTTTGAAGGA
>JASGDI010000139.1:0-54730 GCA_049841335.1 Niabella sp.
GTAATCATCATTCATACAGAAAACCTGGTACCTCATCATTACGACACCAATATCCTCAGGTTTTTTAAGAATCTCTTTATCTAAAAGCGAAGCCAGAGTAGTGTATTGTTTAGCTTGTAACAACTCATCGTAGTATATGAACTTATTATTTTCAGGATCATTGCTATAAAGCTTTTTTGCATAGGCCAGGGCTTCTTCCTGTTTTCCCTGCTTCCTGAACCACTGAAGTTTTAAATAAATCCCAAACGAAAGCCCGGGATACATTGTTAATGCCTCATCTATTTTATTACCGGCTTCAACTATTTGATCATTTTGCAACAAAGAATCAGCATCCCATGCTTTTTTAAGAGGACTCATACTTTCTGCTGCAGGAATAGAAAACTTCTTATCTATTAATAATTGCAGGTTTCCTTCAGACAATGATGCCGGATGCGTAATCCAAACAACTTTGTTGTTTTGAACTACAAAGGTTTGAGGAATAGAGCTCAGATTAGCAGCTTTCAGCCACTTATCTGCAAAATCGCTTTCATGACCACCACTAAATGCTATACTATAGCTCATTTCCTCTCCTCTGTCCTTTACAAATTCCTCTACCCTTTCTTTATCATCCTCCCAAACATTTTGGCCAACAAAAATAATTTTGTCTTTAAACCTCTTACTTAATGTATTAAGATGTGGGATGCTTCCTATACAAGGGCCGCACCAGGTAGCCCAGCACTCAATAATATAAATCCTATTCTGATCAAACTTTGTAAGAGGGGCCCCTTTAATCCACTGAACTTCCGGATAGTCAAAAACTTCACTATTAACCGCAAATGGTGTTTTCATTTCTTGTCCCGTATCTTGAGCAGACGCTGTCATCTGAATCAGCATAACAATTCCAAAAAAAACTTTAAGTTGTTTGCCCATTGTTAAAGGTACTTGAAAGGTAAAATCCAATGATATAATAAAGGTATGTATAGTAAAAAACAGAGAAACATGATTCTCGTCAGGCAAACTTAAAACAGGATATCATCGTCATCATCTTTTTCACTTATTCTTAGTCTTCCGCAATGCTTTATAGCAAAGCAGGATGAGGTACAACCCAAACACTCAACCAATTTATAGAAAGCTGTAATCCATTTGATTTAACAGACACTTAGGTACTCTCCATTTGGGGTGATGTAATAAATATCCCTGGTAGTCAGCCCATTTTTTGGGTCTTTTCCTGTTCCACAACGAACAGTTTATCAACATAAAATATCGCTGAAATACCAACAATACCAATTAAGTGTTTAAAGCTTTAGTGCTTCTTTTATCAATAATTCCAGGTGTTCCTCGTCACCAGGAGAGTAGCCGGTCTTTTTATAAATGACATTACCTTTCCGGTCAACCAGAACAGATCGGGGAACCTCAAGCGTATGATAATTATCAAAGCTGCCCCTATGCATCAGGTCATCATCAGTTTTCATTTCTTTATTTATGGAAACCTGCCTCCAGGCAGATAAGTGGCTCTTTTTAAGATAGGCTTTTACCTGCGTTAAGTTTTCCGGGGAGGTTCTGCTTACGCCAATAACTTCAAAACCTGATCTTTCATATTGCTTCCGTATTTTTTCTACCCTTATATTAAGCCTCAGGCACGGCAGGCAGCCTAAATCCCAAAATTCAATAAGATATACTTTGCCATTCAAAGACTGGTCGTTTATACTGTCTTTTGAGTTTGTTTTAAGGTAAGCAAAGCCGGGTGCTTTTTCGCCAATATTTATTTTTTCAAAAGGGTACTGTGTGTTTATAGCTTTCTTATACCTGGCATAGCTGGCAATAAACTCATCACCGATAGTGCTAAATTTTACTTTATCAGTAAGATTCGCATAAAGAGAATCGATTTTTTCGTCTGCGATTCGTGCTATTTGGTAAACAAGCATATCCATACTTACATAAGAATCAAGATTATTAGCTATATAAGCTAATTTCTGGTTCTCCCTAAAGTTGATAGCAGGCAAAGTACTTTTATGTATAGCCCTGATGCTATCGGCTCCAACATTGGCATCTAAGTCCCCTTTTTCAATCCGCTCTCTTATTACAATCTTCTTTTGTATGTAGGCATCCATTATTGCCGTGGCTTCTTCCATACTATTATTTAATCGTTCATATTCTTTTTGAGAAGCCGAACCTTCAATTGTAGCGGCTTTTACATTTCCATAATCATAAGTGATCGTCATTCTGGCAGGCTCCAGGAAAATTATACATAAAATCTCTTTGCCGGGATCCGTGTTGAGACTTTTCAATATGCCGGCTGAGCAGCCGTGAACAGTCCCCGTTACAGAAAACCGCCCATTGTTGACTGCTATCGTGTCTGATATTTTTTCCTTTTCGGAATTTAAATAACGAAGAACCAATTTATCACTATGATTGCCATTTACTCTGCCCTCAATAACAAATTCCTGAGAATTTGCATCTAAAATGGTAATAGCACAGGCCAGCGTAAGTAGTATTTTCTTCATTTTTCAGGAGTTTTAAATAAATAAGAGCACGCACTTTGCAGCACATGCTCTTAAATTAATATTATTAAGGGATACAAATATACCTGTCGTATTTTTTCACTTTTCATATTAACGTAAAGGAATAAGAAAGTTATACGATAATACAACTTTTTACTAAAATTTCAGAAATTGTATTTATTCCATGCATATTCGTGCATTTGTGGCCGTTAGCCAGTAAGGCTTAAATAAACCCAACTCCGAAATGCAAAATCTCACCCCCAAAATCCCGAATTTATTTTTATCTTCGCCCACTACCCATCCGCAGGCTGGGTATTTTTTTGATATTAAGAATAAGAATTTACAGAACCTTTTTTCGAGAGAAAAAACAAATGAATTTTAATGGAACCCATAATAATTATTGTAGCAGCAGTGGCCCTGGTGTTGGGCATCGTGGCGGGTAAATTTATCTTCGCTAAAAACACACAACAAAAAATTGATGAGGCACATTTAAAAGCACAAACCATTGTAAAAGAGGCTGAACTGAATGCAGAAACCATACGGAAAGAAAAAGAACTGCAGGCTAAAGAAAAATTTGTATCGCTCAAATCAGCTCATGACAAAGAAGTAAATGAACGCAACCGCAAACTGGCAGAAAGCGAAAACCGTATCAAACAAAAGGAGCAATCCCTTAGTCAGAAAGAAACGGGCCTTGATAAGCAGGTAAAAGACAATGATGCCATAAGAGACAACCTGAACAAGCAGATAGAGCTTGTAAATAAAAAACATACAGAACTTGAAAAGCACCAGGAAGAGCATATCCGCCGCCTGGAAAAAATAGCCAGCCTTACTGCCGAAGAAGCTAAATCGCAATTAATAGAAAGCCTTAAAAACGAGGCGCAAACACAGGCCATCGGCATCCAGCAGGAAATCATTGACGATGCCAAACAAAAGGCCAATAAAGAAGCCCGCAAGATTATTATCCAAACCATACAGCGTACCGCTGCCGAGCAGGCTATTGAGAACTCCATCACTGTTTTCAACCTGGAAAGTGACGAGGTAAAAGGGCAGATCATTGGCCGGGAAGGACGTAATATCCGCGCACTGGAAGCAGCAACCGGTGTAGACCTGATCGTTGATGATACCCCTGAAGCCATCCTGCTCTCCTGCTTCGATCCGCTGCGCCGCGAAATTGCCCGCCTGAGCTTACAGCGCCTGGTTACTGATGGCCGTATCCACCCCGCACGTATTGAGGAAGTAGTGGAAAAAACCCGTAAACAGATCGAAGAGCAGGTGATGGAAATTGGTGAGCGTACCGTAATTGACCTCGGCATCCATGGGTTACATAAAGAGCTGGTAAGAATGGTAGGCCGTATGCGTTACCGTTCTTCTTACGGGCAAAATTTATTGATGCACAGCCGGGAAACAGCCAACCTTTGCGCTACCATGGCAGCCGAATTAGGATTAAACCCCAAGCTGGCAAAACGCGCAGGCCTGCTACACGATATTGGTAAAGTACCTGACGAAGAAAGCGAACTGAGCCACGCATTGCTGGGTGCCAAGCTGGCTGAAAAATACGGCGAAAATCCTGCCGTAGTAAACGCTATTGCCGCTCACCACGATGAAACAGAAATGCAATACGTGATATCTCCCATCATCCAGGCCTGCGATGCCATCAGCGGTGCCCGCCCCGGCGCCCGCCGCGAAATTATGCAGCAGTACCTGCAGCGTATTAAAGACCTGGAAAACCTGGCTACCAGCTATCCGGGCGTGGAAAAAGCCTATGCCATCCAGGCCGGGCGTGAGCTGCGCGTGATCGTGGAATCGGACAAAGTAACCGACCAGGACAGCGACAAGCTGTCTTTCGAGATCGCACAGAAAATACAAACCGAAATGACCTTCCCCGGGCAAATAAAAGTTACAGTGATCCGCGAAAAAAGAGCAGTTAATGTAGCGAGATAACGCTCATCTACGATAATAAAAAACAGCCGGTATCTTTTTGAAGTACCGGCTGTTTTTTATTTAATAGGCTCCGTTAAACCCTCTAAGACCTTTTCATACCTCCCAGGCCACCCGGCATCATTTTACCAAAGGCACCCATCTTGTTCATGTTCTTCATCATATCGCGCATTTGCTCAAACTGCTTCATAAAAGCGTTCACTTCCGAAATATCTTTACCACAGCCCAAAGCAATGCGCTTGCGGCGGTTGCCGTTTATCAGGTCGGGGTTGGCACGCTCCTGGGGCGTCATAGAGTCAATAATAGCTTCTATACCTTTAAAGCTGTCATCGCTGATGTCCAGGTCTTTGATCTGCTTGCCTACGCCAGGTATCATGCCTAACAGGTCTTTCATATTACCCATTTTCTTGATCATTTCCAGCTGGGCCTTAAAATCTGCAAAGTCAAATTTATTTTTGCGGATCTTACTCTCTATTTTTTTAGCCTGCTCTTCGTCAAACTGCTGCTGGGCGCGTTCTACCAGCGAGGTAATATCGCCCATGCCCAGAATACGCTGAGCCATCCTTTCAGGATAGAATACATCCAGCGCATCCATCTTTTCACCATTGCTGACGAACTTGATAGGCTTATTTATTGTGTATTTGATAGAAATGGCCGCACCACCGCGGGTGTCACCGTCTAATTTGGTAAGCACCACCCCGCTGAAATCAAGTCTTTCATTAAAAGCTTTGGCTGTGTTCACCGCGTCCTGCCCGGTCATGCTATCCACCACAAAAAGTATCTCTTGCGGATTTACGGCATTTTTGATATTGGCTACCTCGGTCATCATCTGCTCATCAATAGCCAGGCGCCCCGCAGTATCTATGATAACTACGTTTTTATTTTTACTTTTGGCACCGGCCACAGCAGCCTGCGCTATGCTTACCGCGTCTTTATTTTCAGGCTCTATATGAACTTCCACTCCTATCTGCTCGCCCAGTACACGCAATTGCTCCATTGCCGCAGGACGATAAATATCCGCCGCAACCAGTAAGGGGTTCAGGCCTTTTTTGTTTTTAAGATAGTTTGCCAGTTTACCGCTAAAAGTGGTTTTACCGCTACCCTGTAGCCCTGCAATTAAAATTACGGCAGGGTTTCCTTTGGCATTAAAAGGCGCTTCTTCTCCTCCCATCAGCTCGGTAAGCTCATCCTTTACAATTTTTACCATTAGCTGGCCGGGACTGATAGCGTTGATAACCTTTTCACCAACGGCTTTATCCTTGATCTTATCTGTAAATTCTTTGGCTATTTTATAGTTTACGTCAGCATCTACCAATGCACGGCGTATTTCTTTTACAGTAGCGGCTACATTGAGCTCGGTGATCCTTCCCTGGCCTTTAAGGTTTTTAAAGGCGCTGTCTAATTTATCCTGTAGATTATTGAACATGATTTATACCTGTAATTTTTTACTAAGGGTCGCAAAGTTAATATAAGTTTTTCAGGCAGCAGCACCTTCAAACTTTCTTATTGAGTTCAAAGTATTTCTAAGATTATTACTTTCGTTTTCGAGATCATAATCGTCTTGAGCCCTAACCAAAATTTAGCAGACATTCCAAAATATTTTGAAAGCCTTAAAGCAGTGTCTGCTGTAACGCTTCTTTTCCCTTTAATGATAGCTGAAATTTTTGTTTGCGGGATACCTGTGTCTTTTGATAACCGGTAGGCCGATAAGGTTAGAGGCTTCAAAAATTCTTCCAAAAGAATTTCTCCGGGATGTACATTTTTAAGACGATTCATAAAATTAATTTAATGATGATCAGCAACTTACAATTATTTAGTATAACCTCCTGCCACTTTAAAAAATCTTTTAGGGTAGGTCATAGTAATATCTTTACCCAAACAACAAGAACCTCTACTCACTCAACCGCATTACATCCACTGAAACGTCCAGCTCATGCTTATGGCTGCTTTGAATAACGCCGCGCAGCGGAACCACATCAAAATAATTGCGTCCCCATCCGATGGTAATATATTGCTCGTCAGGGTGCTTATTATTGGTAGGATCGAAATCCACCCAACCCATCCCGGGTATATATACCGAGATCCAGGCATGCGAGGCATCGGAGCCTACCAGTTTTGGTTTTCCCGGCGGCGGCAGGGTTTCCAAATAGCCGCTTACATACCTTGCTGCCATGCCCATTGATTGCAGGCAGGCAATGGCCAGATGCGCAAAATCCTGGCAAACCCCTTTTTTTTCGCGCATTACTACCACCAGGGGGGTAGAAATAGTGGTAAAACCAGCTGTATATTTAAAATCTTCATAGATCCTTCCGGTTAATTCAAGAGCGACTTCATATAAAGGCCGGCCGACTGTGAACGATTTTTGTGCGTAGCTTTTTATAGAAGGGGTAGCCTCAGTAATTCCTGTTGAAAATGCATATTGCCTTATTTCGCTGTTAACAAGGCCCGTGTCTAGGCTGTTTTTTACCGACTCCCAGCTTAGCTGGCTGATACCCGACTGTTTCCATTGGGGAGGGGTGCTTTCAATTACAGAAGATGCTGTAACTGTAAGCTCTTTATGCTCCTGCTCTACCACAAAATAATACACTTTGTTGCCAAAAAAGTCATCATACACTTCCACCACTTCCGGTACCGGCGTAATATCGAACTGAAACTCCCGGCATTGCTGCGAAATGGTATTACGCGGAGAAAGTATAGCCAGGTTGTGGCAAAGCGGCACCAGGTCGGTATAAGTATAAACTGTGGTATGTTTTACGGAGTACAACATTTATAATACGTTGCTAATATAAAGCTGTTGAGGGGAGGCGGTATGGCGGAAATAAGTTTTATTAAATATAGTATGGATCTTTAATAAAATAGTATTGAGCTGTTCCAGCAGCTCCGCCAGCCTGTTATACGCATGCGCTTCGTTATCGTGCTGCGAAAGAACCACTCCATCAGTCATATTGATCAGGTGCTGCGCCTCGGATATAAGCTTTTCCATTTCGGTTTTGGAAAGGGTCCTGGAGATTTTCGGCATAGAAAATATCCGTGTCTTTATCCTGCTGATAATATAGGACAGGGATTTGGGATAGTTATTATCAAACACCAGCAGCTCGAACAATAAATGCAATTGCAGGTGGTCCCGGAATGTGTACCTGTAAGTAATACGGCTTTGTAACGCCTCTAACACTACGCTTATCAGCTCATATTCTGTTGCTTCTTTTTCTTTTTTGGTAAAGAAGCTTTGCAGCAGGCGGATATTAAATAAAGCCTGTTCAAATTTCCTTCCTAAATCAAGTATGTCCCATTCCAGCTCTCTCCGAGAGCTTTCACGGTTCATCCCTAAAAACGCATAAAGAGAGGTATTAAGCTTATCAATATCATTGATCATCAGCAGGTGGTCGCGGGTAGCTTTATTCTTCCGGTTACCCCACCTGGTATCTATCTGCTGTATGGTACGCCAGCTATCTAACGATAAAAAACTGCGTACATTATACACCGATCTCATAAATGTGAAAAGGTTTTGTGCGAGGCTTCCTGGGGCCGCAGCATCGTACAGGTTTTTAATTAATACAGGCCAGGGGTTGTTCAATAAAACCTCTTCTTCCAGATCGTTAGCCTCCGTAAAACCGGGATAGGTATAAGTACAGTGCGTGAAAGCCTGTAATATGATCTTTCGTGCCCCTATATGTAATCCTTCTCCTGAGGGAGTATGCTGCATTAAATACTGCAATACGGTTTTGAGCAGCCTCGCATGGTTCACTACCCTTTCCGTGTACCTTCCTGCCCAGAACAGGTTTTCGGCCGTTTGGCTGGGAAGGGAGCTTTTTTCAAAAACCGGAAAATCATCTGCATATTTAAGCTGCAATTTTACCGGTGCCGCATCTGCATCCGGAGCTATCACCCAGGTATCTTTGCTGACCCCGCCGGACTGGCTGGAAATAATAAAGTTGTTTTTGTCGTGGCTGGACCGGGTCAGTCCGCCAGGCATCACCATATAGCTATCCTCTTTGCGAACCAGAAAACTGCGTATTAAAGAATGGCCGGGTTGCATTTTTCCCTCCTGCCAGCAGGGAGCAGATGAAAAATTGATCTTTTCCTGCCCGGTGAATAAGCCCGGGCTGGCCCTTATCTCGCTTATTAACTGCTGCTTTTGGATATCTGACAGTGAAGCGCCATCAATAGCAGAGCGTACGCCGGCCTTTCGCCTGAAGATCTTTCGTATTACCAGGTTGTCTATGTTATGGATCACATACTCCATTTCCTGCTGCTGTCCGCACCACCAGGTGGCAATGGAGGGTATGATAAGTTCTTCGTTCAGTAAATATTTTGCGGCATTATGTAAGAAAGGCATTAGCCCTGCATTTTCTATAATACTGCTGCCAAGTGAGTTGGCAATGGATACATTTCCTTTTCGTACTACCTGTAACAGCCCGGGCACACCTAAAAGCGAATCGCTTTTCAATTCCAGGGGATCACAATACACATCATCCATGCGCCTTAAGATCACGTCCACTTTTTCAAGCCCTTCTATGGTTTTCAGCCATACAAAATTGTCTTTTATCATTAAGTCATTGCCCTGCACCAATGTAATGCCCATATGTAGAGACAGGTAAGAATGTTCAAAGTAGGTTTCATTTTCAGGGCCGGGGGAAAGTATCACTATTTTGGGCTGGCTGTTTTGAGACGGCGCAACCTGGTACAAAGCCTGCTGCAATACATCAAAAAAAGGAGAGAGCCTGCGCACGGGTAACCCGGAGAAAAGCTCTGGTAGCACATTGTTCATTACAAACCGGTTCTCCAAAGCATAACCATAGCCTGATGGCGCCTGTGTACGATCGCTTATGATCCAGAGCCTGCCATCATTGCCACGGGCCAGATCAGCAGCATACAGCGTTAAATATTGCGCTTCTGAAAGGTTAAGGTTTACGCAATTGCGTAAAAACCCGGGGTGCATATAAATAAGCTCCTGCGGAATGAGGCCCTTCTTTATAAGGTTTTGTGAGCCGTAAATATCCTGCAGCATCAGGCTGAATAACTTTGCTCTTTGCACCAACCCTTTGCTGATGGTTTCCCATTCGTGGCTGGTAATGAGCTGGGGTATGGGGTCCAGTTCCCAGGGCCTGGTTTTACCGGAAGGATCATTATATATATTATACGCAACACCGTTTTCCTTAAGCATGCGCAGTATATTGGATACCCTCTCCTCAATTACCGTATGTCCCAGATCGTCTAAAGACGAGAACAGGGCTTCCCATTCGGGCGACAGGGTATCCATGCCTTTAGCGAGTATTTCGTTATACGAATTACCAAGTGGTATATATTGATGAAAAAAATTCTTCCAATTGCTTTGACCGGCCATTCCTTGGGTCTTCTATATATTGATAAAATGCTTACAGTTTAAACAGATCACGCGTTTTTAAGCAGCAGGTTGTTTTACCTGGTATGATCGTGAATTATGTGCCAATGTATGTAAAATATCGGCAAAACCGTAATCAAAGACCATTTTTTTATAATACGATTAATATTTACCTGCAAAACTTCTGCTTTACAGTGCATTAAATAGCAAAAGCATACAATTCAATCAGTTCTGATACAATATGTAGTATAATTACAAATTATTAAATATAATATATAAATATTTTTATATTGAAATATCGAAGTATCATATATTTATGATATATATTTTATAAACAGATATAAAAAATATAAAAATTTATGGCAATACGTGTAGCAATAAAACATAAAACAATTTATAAATATGATAGAACGATCTCTCTTTCTCCACATGTTTTCCGGTTAAGACCGGCCCCTCATTCAAGAACGCCTGTTGAGGCTTATTCTTTTATTGTAAAACCCGAAAAACAGTTCATTAACTGGCAGCAGGACCCTTTTGGTAATTACCAAGCAAGAATAGTATTTCCCGAAAAAGCCACATCGCTCGAAATTGATGTGGAAGTGATTGCCCGCCTGCAGGCTATCAACCCTTTCGATTTTTTTGTAGAAGACTATGCAGAGCATTACCCTTTTAAATACACGCCTATGCTTCAAAAGGAGTTGGCCCCTTATTTAGAAGAAACCGAAATTACACCAAAACTACTCAGCTGGATCGACCGGAATGTGGATGCGGAGCGGCCTACGGGTATCGTAAATTTTCTGGTGGCTATCAATCAGCAATTGCATGAAGACATAGCTTATACCGTAAGATTAGAGGCCGGCGTGCAAACACCTGAAGAGACATTAACCAAAGCTTTGGGCTCCTGTCGCGATTCAGCCTGGCTCTTAGTGCATATACTGCGGCATTTAGGCCTGGCGGCCCGTTTTGTATCAGGATACCTGGTACAGCTTAAGTCCGATGAAAAATCACTGGACGGTCCTTCCGGCCCTGAAGAAGATTTCACAGACCTGCATGCGTGGACCGAAGTGTATATTCCCGGTGCAGGCTGGGTGGGATTAGATCCTACATCCGGCCTTTTTGCCGGTGAAGGACATATACCGCTTTCCTGCACACCACATTATGCAAGTGCCGCGCCCGTGGTAGGAGCAACAGAAGCCTGCCAGGTAACTTTTGAGTTTGAAAACAAGGTAACCCGCATACATGAAGACCCCCGGGTTACCAAACCGTTCTCTGAAGAGCAATGGGATAAAATAAACGCTGTAGGCGAACAGGTTGATGCAGACATAGAGAAGCATGATATACGCCTTACTATGGGAGGAGAGCCTACTTTTGTTTCGATTGATGATATGGAATCGGAGCAATGGAACACGGCGGCAGATGGCCATGAAAAAAGAGTGCTTTCCCACGATCTTATTTTTAGATTACGGGAACAATTTGGCCCCGGAGGCCTGTTACATTACGGGCAGGGGAAATGGTATCCCGGCGAGCCCCTGCCCCGCTGGCAATATGGCCTGTACTGGCGTAAAGACGGTTACCCTGTATGGAAAGATATAAACCTGATAGCCCACGAAAGGAGCAGCCGTGACCTTACACAGGCCCATGCGGAACAATTTATAATGGAACTGGCAAAGTGGCTGGCAATAGACCCCAATAATGTAACCACTGCTTATGAAGATGTATTTTATTTTTTGTGGACAGAAGGGAAAACACCCGTAAATATAGACCCACTGAAGTACAACCTGGAAGATCCGCTTGAAAGAAGAACGCTTGCCCAATTATTAAATAAAGGACTGGGAGAACCGGCGGGATACATATTGCCCGTAGAATGGAACCATTGGAACAATGCCTGGCGTAGCTGTAAGTGGCAACTCAACCAGTCGGCATTATTCCTGGTACCGGGCAATTCACCTATCGGCTTACGGCTGCCGTTAGACTCTTTACCAGTTGTAAAAGAATCTAAAATAAAGCACTTGGTAGCGCGCAGCCTGTTTGAAGAAGTGCCTTCATTAGCGTCTTTTCATGATACCATCAATAAAAGATACGGCACGATCACAGAGCATGAAGACCCGCCACAAATAGCAGCACATCCGACATCTAAAGAAAAGCCCGGGAAGGATGAGAAAACTGAAAAAGAAAAGGAAAAAGAGGCTGAACCGGAACTGACATTTGAGGTAGACACTATAAAAACAGCCATCAGCACAGAGGTGCGCGAGGGTATCCTTTATGTTTTTTTACCGCCCATGGAATACCTGGAGCATTATTTAGATGTGCTGGCATGTATTGAGGCTACAGCGGCAAAACTTCAGATACCCGTGCGGATAGAAGGTTATGAGCCGCCTCGTGATAATCGTTTAGAAAAGCTGGTAGTGTCGCCCGACCCGGGAGTGATAGAAGTAAATATTCAGCCTGCGAAAAGCTGGGCAGAGCTGTGCCATAATACCAATGTTCTTTATGAGCAGGCCAGGCTCTCCAGGTTAGGTACTGAAAAATTTATGCTGGATGGCAGGCATACTGGTACCGGTGGCGGTAATCATGTTACCATTGGGGGTACTACGCCGTCCGACAGTCCGCTGTTGCGCAGACCTGATCTGCTGAGAAGCATTATCACCTTTTGGCAACATCACCCGGCGCTGTCTTATTTGTTCTCCGGCGCATTTGTAGGCCCTACAAGCCAGGCACCACGTATTGATGAGGGCCTGGAAGACCGGTTGTTTGAAATGGAAATCGCATTCAGCCAGGTACCTGACGATGGCTTTATTCCATTTTGGGTAACAGATCGCATTTTCCGCAACCTGCTTACCGATATTACCGGAAACACCCACCGGTCTGAACTATGCATTGATAAAATGTATTCCCCGGACTCTTCTTCGGGAAGATTGGGCATATTGGAATTCAGGGGATTTGATATGCCGCCGCATAAGCACATGAGCCTGGTACAGTCGTTGCTTATAAGGGCGCTCGTGGCAGCATTCTGGAAAAAGCCTTATAAGCATAAATTAGTACGCTGGGGCACCGGCCTGTACGATAAATACCTGCTGCCGTATTTTGTAAGGCAGGATATGAGCGATGTGATAGCGTTTTTAAACAACGCCGGGTATGCGTTTGAAATGAGCTGGTTCGATGCTTTTTTTGAATTCCGTTTTCCGCACTATGGAACAGTAACTGTAAAAGATATTACAATGGAGCTCCGCATGGGCATTGAGCCCTGGCATGTGCTGGGAGAAGAGATGTCTAACACAGGAACAGCAAGGTTCGTAGACTCTTCCCTGGAAAGGGTGCAGGTAAAGCTGAACGGGTTAGTGGACAACCGGCACATTCTTTTATGTAACGGTTTGCGTGTGCCGCTTACTGCAACAGGTGTAAAAGGCGAATATGTTTGCGGTATCCGCTACCGTGCATGGCAGCCGCCAAGCGCATTACATCCTACCATAGGGGTGGATACACCGCTCACTTTTGACATTGTTGATACCTGGAACGGGCGGTCCATAGGCGGATGCACTTACTATGTGTCACACCCGGGGGGAAGAAGCTATGACACCTTCCCGGTAAACCCGCTTGAAGCAGAATCGAGGCGAATTAGCAGGTTTTACGAAACCAGCCATACACAGGAACAGCAGTTTGTAAAGCCTGAGCTTACCACATCCGGCCATTATGTAGCAAATAACCGTGAACCGTTCATTTTTGATGCCCCGGTAGAAGAGATCAACAGTGAGTTTCCCTGCACCCTGGACATGCGGCTGAAGAAAAAGAAGTAACAGGAGGAGGCGCTTTTACGCATAACAGGCATAAATTCGGAGTTAATACCACAAGTAGCTGAATCTCACTTTATAAAAAACTCGATAAAAACGGCGCTGGACGCTGTTTTTTTGTGCAACCCTATTCGCATGTAAAACATCTTTTAACTTTTTTACGTTATATATCAGGTTACCTTTGCAGGCAGGACTAATTTATAATTATGACAGGAAAGGCTTTATTTTCAACGATTTTTTCTATTGTATTTGCAACCTCTCTACAGGCACAGGGCGATGCTGTAAGTATCCCCATCAACCGCCAACTCTTTCATGATAATATCAATAAAGAAAAGAAGCTATTGCTGGGAAGCGATGGCAAGCAGGATGATGAGTTTACCATAGTTAATAACCCTGATGCAGGCCACCTGGCAACTGCGGCCATTAATAACCAGGTAGACGCTATACGTTACCTGATTGAAAGCGATACAAAGATTGAACCCAGGCTGAAACCCGGTTACCTGGTGGGACTTACAGATATATTGAGGCACATGCGCACGGGATGGCTTAAAAGAGAAGTTTATCCTACGCATTTCGCGCAAATATTCTCGCTTTATAAAAAGCTGATAGAGGTAAATACAGCTAAAGAATCTATTGTTCCTTACCTGCAGCATTTTCCTTACGATGTGGTTTATACGGCAACCCTGCCAAGGGTATTTGAAGAAAATCCCGGCTTTAACGGGGTGAAAGATGTAGTACTCCTAAAGTATGCGGAACAGTATCCCAATAAAACATTTTATGCCCTTAACAAATACATCGGTTCCAAACATACTGACAGCCTGATCAGAGCGGTAGGGCGCCAATACCCCGAGCAGCTATATTCCTATGCCCAGGCCGGCAATGCGCTTGGCAATAAAATAAGAAGTATTAAAGATGACAATTTTGTAAAAACCGTGGTGGGCCTGTCTGAGATGAAAAGCGGACAGATCTATTTCCCGTTTTTAGATAACCTGGTAAAGGGCAAAATAACAATGGCCGAATTGGATGCAGCTAAAGACGACCGTGTAAAATACTATCGTCTGCTGGTAAAAACACAAATAGATTATGCCAGGCGTGCTTTAAGCGGTGATATAGCTGTTGGATTCAATGAGCTGACGAACAGGCTGCAAAAAAAGGGTAATGACGAGTTTGTAAACGAAATAAATGCTTTACATGAATTGCCAAACGCAGCAAGGTTCAAATGCCTTCTACCGCTAACAGCACAGGAGCTTTATTACCTGGCAGTGCTTTCCGATGGGCTGATCTATACCAGCAGCTATACTGCCGGCGTTTTCCCTTCAATGATGAGCAAGATCAATAACCGGGGCGATTCATTGCTCTTAAGCGTTTCATTTGATCATTACAGGAAATTTATACGACAGGCGGCTGGGTACAATACATTAAAAACCTTTTTTACTACGTTTAAAAACAAGCAGGAAGCTACCAATCTGATGACGGCTTTTGTAAACGGCCTTGAAAAATCAAAAGGACTGGAAGACGGCGTGGATGTTGCAGATTCCTATGCAAGCCTGTATGAAACTTTGCCGGACCTTGCCCAGCAAATGCTGATTAATGTGAAAACCAACTATCAAAGAAACCTGCAATCAGGCAATAAACGAGGCATTGCTATTTACAATATTCTTGATAAGCTGTTTTTATCGGCAGATGCCACTAAAAATATTAACCTCACCAGAGAGTTGGGCATACCCCCGGTTTATAATATTCCTTTCAACAACTTCACTAATGAGAAAGGAGAGATCATTACCCAAATGTTTTTTTATGGCGATGAGGATGGCATGATGGATTTCGACATTTTTGTGCGTACATTCAATAATGATCCCAAATGGAAAGTAGACCAAAGTAACAGCAAATTTGTGGTTGCTAAAACAACCTCGGGCGCTCCTGTATATGTATATGCCAACAGGCCCCTGGCCAATACACCGGATGAGGACTTTGTTGCCCAGAATGCCATGCAGGAATATTTTGAGAAAAATAATCTTTCGCCTACAGTTACTTTTCACCGCGGACACAGTTATCATGCGCCAACCAGTGTAAGCTATATTACCCCTACCTCACGCGTGGTGTTCATGGGCTCCTGCGGCGGCTTCTTCCTGATAGACTCCATTCTTAAAAGATCGGGCGATGCGCATATTATATCATCCAAGCAAACCGGTTACCGCGATATCAACCTGCCGTTTATCCGCATCTTTTTAGAGAACCTGCGCCTTCGTAAGGATGTGGACTGGATCCCTTTCTGGAAAGAGTTCAGGGCCGCAGCCAATATCACAGGTATGGAAGACTATATTCCTCCATATAAAAACCTGGGCGCATTGTTCATTAAGGCATACAAAAAAGAAACCGGGGAAGAGGATATTTAAATAAACAATTATAAATTACTAATAAGGTATAGATAGCATGAAGCTATCACTATTATAAATTATCTTGCATTTTAATGCCGCAGGAAAAAAAGCTATTTTTTGATATTTCCAAGCTAAGGCGCATATTTCAATATGCAGCACCCTATAAAGCTAAATTTTATTGGTCGGTGGTACTGGCGATACTTCTGGCAGCGCTCACTCCTGTACGTCCTCTACTTATTCAGTTAACGGTAGATAAATACATAACGCAGTCCCTTCCAAGGATGGTAGTATATATTACCATTATACAGATCGGTATTATTTTAATAGAAACAGCCATGCGTTTTGTATTCTCCTATATTACTGCATGGCTGGGGCAGGCTGTGGTAAAAGACATGCGTGTAGCCGTTTATAAAAAAATATTGGGACTTAACTTACGTCAGTTTGACAGAACGCCTATAGGTACATTAACCACACGCTCCATTAATGATATAGAATCTATCAACGAAATTTTTTCGGATGGTTTAATACCTATTATTGCCGACCTGCTTTCTATAGTTTGTGTGCTGACCTATATGTTTTGGGTAGACTGGCAGCTTACGCTTATAGCACTCATCCCCTTCCCTATTATGATCATTGCCACTTATTACTTTAAAGAAAGCATCAATAAGTCTTTTTTTAAAGTAAGAAACGCAGTGGCCGCTTTAAATGCCTATGCACAGGAGCACCTGTCAGGAATGAACGTGGTACAGGCTTTTGCAGCAGAAAGAAATGAGTTCAATAAATTCAAAGCGATTAATAAACAACACCGCAACGCCAATATCAACGCTATTTTTGCTTATTCTGTTTTTTTCCCGGTAATAGAAATTGTGCTGGCGCTGTCTATTGGCCTGGTAGTTTGGTTTGCTGCTAAAGAAGCCCTCCACCTCCAGCAAAGCCAGCAGGGTGTTATTGTTTCCTTTATCCTTTGCCTTAATTTATTGTTCAGACCGTTAAGGATGATTGCAGATAAATTCAATGTGGTACAAATGGGCGTTATTGCCAGCGACCGCGTGTTCACTGTATTGGACAATGACGATGAGGAGAAGACCCCTGAAGGAGGTTATATTCAACCCGGCCAGCGTGTTGAAGGAAGCATAGATTTTAAAAATGTAAGCTTTGCTTATGTGGATGGACATTGGGTGCTAAACGATGTAAGCTTTGAAATTGAGCCCGGGCAAACCGTGGCTATTGTGGGCCACACAGGCAGTGGTAAAACTACCATCATCAGCCTTATCAACCGGTTCTATAACATTCAAAAGGGATCAATTGAAATAGATGGCATCGACATTAAAAAATTATCAACGGATTACCTGCGTGAAAATATAGGAGTGGTGCTGCAGGATGTATTTCTTTTTTCTGGCTCTATCATGGATAATATTACATTGCGCAATCCTGACATTACTAAAGACCAGGTTATTGCAGCCGCCAAAATGATCGACATGCACGATTTCATTATGCGCCTGCCTGGCGGCTATGATTATAATGTAAAAGAGAGAGGAGCCACTTTATCGCTCGGGCAAAGGCAGCTGATTTCTTTTATAAGAGCGCTTTTATATAACCCTTCCATTTTAGTGTTAGATGAAGCCACTTCCTCTATTGATACGGAAAGTGAAATACTGATACAGAAGGCTACCGATAAACTGATACAGGGGCGCACCTCTATTGTAATTGCGCACCGCCTCAGCACTATACGCAAAGCCGATAAAATATTAGTGCTGGATAAAGGCGTATTAAAAGAGGCCGGCACACATACCGAGCTGCTGGCCCAGGGAGGCTTCTATGCACAACTCCATAAAATGCAATTCGAGAAGGAGATGGCATAATGCCTTCTTCCGTTACACCCTTAATTATTGACTCTGATATAAGCTAACAGATAATCGTTGTATTTGTCTAAGGCATCCAGCACCGCTTTTTTATACGCCTGTGGATCAGCTAGAATGTTATAGGTTGCTTCTAAATCTCCTTTGCCGCCACCTCGTGCTCTTCCCATAGAAAGTATACTCACCACATCAGAGGCAAATCTGTTTTGAAATTTTTCGGGTATTCCTTTTGCAGACTCTATATCATTGGCGTATTTCACATCAGATGTGAGCGTAAAGCCATTATGAAAACTGGCATTGCAATAGCTCCAGTTACCGCCTGTGAATTTGGCATAAGTACCATCACCTTTGAATGCCTTGCCTATTGATGTTGCCGTGATCCCCTCTATACGGATAACAGGTCGTGCATCGGTTTCAAATTTGTCGGTACGATCGCTTCTTCCCATAAGGGTAAAACTTGATACTCCCTGAGAAATATTTTGCATGATGTCAAGAAAATCAACGGTAACGAATACCATCCCCACAGGCATTTTCAGGTCATTGCCCAAAGAGGCGTGTGCACCCATCAGCCCGGTCGGGTATTCGATATAAGGCGCATTATTGGCGGTGAAAATTTTTGAAACACCCCAATTTTTCTTTTGGGTTTCGCGTTTGTTCTCTGCATTGTTTTCCACCAGTTTCTGGTAGGACTTGTGGTCTTTGTAGGCTTCGCTGAGCGAAAAACCGTTTGCCACAAATTTTGCAGCCAGATTTTTGTAGTACTCATCCGCAATTTCCTGCAACAGTGCATCGTCTATTCCTTCCAGAAATCCCCAGGTTACGATATTGCCAACGTTCCGTTTTTCCTGTTCCTGGCGGGTAGCGAGTTTGAACTGTAGATTGACACTTGTAAGTGCTACTTCATTTACTTTTTTGAACGGCGCCCGATGGGTGCCTTTTGGGGCGAAGGCCTGCTTCAATTCTTTTTCGGATGGCTGTTGCGCCCCAGCACCTGGTAAAAAGGTAAAAACTGTAAGTACTATTAGGGTACCAAATTTTGATAAGGTATTCATGTTATATCTGCTTTATAATTTTAATTATTGTTTGTATTGTGCTACTACCACTTTAGAATAGCTTTTTGTTCCGTCCTTGTCCACCTGTGCTATACGCACATATATCCTGGGGCTGGAAGCGCTCACCTCTAAGCTCTGCTTTTCACAACCTGTTATCAGCCATGTGTAGGCTACTGTTAACAGCGAAACAGGTAGCGCCATCCTGCGCCTTTTGCCCATGCCCCATGCAAAAACGGCCAGTAGCGGCATCAGGGCGGTAAGCCCGGAAAGTAAAGTGCTGCTCAGCGATAAGGTAAAACTGTATTCCAAAGCCGTATCCGAGTTACCCTCTTTTGCTTTAGAAACCACAGCACCCACCTTAGTAAAGTCTTTCCCGTCAGCGGAAGCTTCTATCTCAAAATAACCGTTATTTTCTTCCTTAAGGGTTGTCCATTGTACCAATAAAGCATTGCCATCCAATTCAGCCTGTATGTTACCAAAGCTCACCGGCAGCACATCATAATCAAACCCGAAAAGATAAGGTTTGGGCTGACCTGCAACTACACCAAAGCCACCGCCGCCAAACAGCCTGTCGCCAACTGTTGCAAGACTATAAATAATGTAGTTTGCATTGGGGTTCCAATCAGTAAGCACCGGCGTACCGGTTGAAATGTCAAAAGAAGCAAGGCGTTGTCTGTTCTGACCAGCTATCTGAGTAAAAATCCCGCCCATATATATCCTGCTCCCAACTTTCGTAAAGCTCAGGACGCGACTATTGGCATGAGCTGTCCAAGTAGTAAGTGTTGGAGTACTGCCTGTAATATCAAAGGAGGCAAGTCTATTTCTGGTCTGACCGTTTATCAGACTGAACTCTCCACTCGCGTACAATATGCCATCGCTTGCCCAAAGTGTTTGTATATAACCAAGATCCTGAAGGGACCAATCGGTAAGCGCTGGCGTACCGGTTGTAACATCAAAAGAGACAAGACGCAACCTGCTCTGGCCGGCTATCTGGTTAAAAGCTCCCCCTACATACAACTTTCCTTCTGCTTCCACTAACGAAAATACAGTACCATTTATAGCACCACCCAGATTGGGGTCGGGCGTCCAGTCTGTAAGCGTGGGTGTGACCCCTGTAATATCAAAGGATACAAGATTCATCCTGCTTTGACCATTTACCTGGTTAAACTGACCGCCTACATACAGCCGGTCTGCAGTTGCCAGAATGGAGTAAACCAGGTTATCACCGATACCACCCGGATACTCAACAGCAGGCTCCCAATCAGTAAGGGTACCGGTTGCCAGGTCAAAGGAGGCAATATGTTTCCTGGATACCCAGTTAACATTTTTAAAATCACCGCCTATATACAACTTTCCTCCGCTAATTGACATACTGCGAATAGTCCCGTCAACTGTAGCAAAAAAGGGATGCAGACTGCCATCCGCATTAATACGGGCGATGCGAACCCGCGACTGGCCACCCACTGCTGTAAATTCTCCGCCTATATAAATGCCTCCAGCCCCATCTGGGATAATGGTGTGCACAGTACCGTTTGGTGCCCAGGTCTGCCCCCATCCTGCAGCAGTTAACAGAAACAAAACAATAAAGAAAAATAAACGCTTCATCATGTTGAAATATTTAAAATACACTGATTCAAAAAATCTTATAGCTATCTGCGGTGTAAAATTCCTTTACCCACAGGTATAAAACAATACGATGAATTGCGTATTTTTTCTTTAAGTTTATGCCCGAACCGTTTTATAACTATGAAGTTTCTTTTACAGCGCTGCTTACCAGGGTTAATTGTATTTTGCTTTTGTATGGTTACGGACCTGCATGGTCAGCAAAAAGCAACTGATGCCGGTGCAGATTCACTGACTGGCTGGTTGTCTTTAGCTTCAGAACTTCGCTTTAGCAAACCGGATGCTGCACGATACTATTGCAATAAGGTATTGGATGTTGCCAAAGCCACCGGTAAAACAGCAGCGGAAGCCGAGGCCCTGCGCATCATAAGTATTTCCTATGAAGCCCAGGGAAACTATAAGAATGCACTGACCTCCGGACTACAATCACTTGCGCTATGGAGAAAAACAGGAGATGAAGCTAAGATTGCCAACACGCTCAACAGCGTGGGAATTGTATATGACCAGCAGGGCAGCTTTTATGAGGCGCTGCAATACTATAATGAGGCATACGCTATCTATAAGCACCTGGGCGATGATGAACACCTGGCCATGATGAACGTCAATTTGGGCATATTATTTAAATCACAGGGGCAATACGACCAGGTCATTCACCACTATAAAGACGCTTACGCCATTTATATCAAGCTAAAACTACCGGCAGAAATGGCTTTTTGCGAAGCCAACCTGGGATCGGTGTTCTACTACACAGGGCAATACGACAGTTGCATCCATTATTCTTTAAAAGCTGAAAAGGCACTTCTGACACAGAAGAACCTGCAGTTTCTACCTGTAGCGCAAGCCAATGCGGGATTGGGTTATCTGGAAAAAGGGATGCTTTCTGAGGCAAAAGCATATTTGCAAAAAGCGCTGGCCGTTCACCGGCAGTATGGGAACCAGAAAGAAACGGCCTTTGTATTAGTACACCTGGGCCGTCTTTATCTGCTGCAGGGCAGAAACGGTGATGCTTACGATGCACTGAAAGAAGCCAAGGCTGTCGCATTGTCCATCGGTTCGCCTCAGCAGGTAATGGATGCATCCAGGCTATTAGCAGACATCTATGCACAGGACGGAAACTACCCAAAAGCATATAGCGAATACGTAAGCTACAGCAAGATAAAAGACACTTTGTTTGAACAGCAAAAAACAAAGGAAATCACTAACCACCAGGTCCGGTACGAAACCGCAAGAAAAGAACAGGAAATTTCATCATTGAAACAAAAGAATACTATTCATGAACTAAGCCTGCGCCAGCGAAATCTATACCTGCTGATTGCTGTAGTCTTACTTTTAGGTATTTCACTGGCTGCCTGGCTCATTTATCGCAATAAGAAATTCCGCGAAGCGCAACTTAAAAAAGAGGCTGAGCTAAACAGGCAACTATTACGGGCAGAAGCAGAAAATATCCTGCAGCAGGACAGGTTACGCATTTCACGCGAGCTTCATGATAATATCGGTGCGCAGCTTACGTTCATCAAATCCACCGTAGACATGGCCGATGACAATGCCATTGTACAGGTGAAAGACATTCTGGAAGATACTATTCGCGATTTGCGTAAAACCGTTTGGCTCATCAACAAATCAGCAGTTAGGCTGGACGAATGGATAGTGAAACTGAGGGAATACTATGGCAGGCTGCCTAAAGTCTGCATCCTTGTACAGGAAATGGCTGGTGAGGAGCGGGTATTAACCTCAAAGCAAGCCACCGGGCTGTTCCGCATTGTACAGGAAGCAGTAAACAACAGCCTGAAATATGCCGGGTCCGGGAAAACAGAAATAGCCGTTAACACTCACGGGCATGGTATTCATATAGCTATAAAAGACAACGGTAAAGGTTTTGAAAAAGGTCATACCCGGCAAGGGTTCGGGTTGAACAATATGCAGCATCATGTACAGGAAATGGGCGGAACCGTTCAGATAGATAGCTCTCCCGGCAAGGGAACGCAGATTATAGTGGATGTTGCGCTGTAAGAAATACGCAGCTTTGCGTATCGTATGTTAAAAAATATTTCATGTACTTTGTTTGCAAAACAGATCCTTATGAGCAGTATTACAATAGCAATAGCAGAGGATAATGAGCTTGCTTTGAAATCCATACTAAAAAAACTAAGCTTTTTCAATGACTTATCAATAATGTTTGCCGCGGACAACGGCACTGATCTACTTAATAAATTTATCAGCCAGCAGCCGGATATTGTATTAATGGATATAGAGATGCCAGTTATGGATGGTATTGCAGCTACCCGTCAGTTAAAGGAACAATATCCCCAGGTAAAAGTGCTGATGCTGACCACATTTGATGATGATGATAAAATATTCAACGCCATACTGGCCGGAGCATCAGGTTATTTGCTGAAAGATGAAAGCGCAGAAGCTATATACAAAGCCATATATGATATTTACAACGGTGGTGCTGCCATGTCTTCAGGCATTGCCCTCAAAACGCTAAATCACATCAAAAACTCGGCCCCTGCCCTTCCCCCTGATAGCCAGTCAGTACTCTCCCAACGTGAAATGGAAATCCTGACAGAACTAAAGAACGGGCTGGGTTATAAACAGATTGCCACCCGTCTTTTCATAAGCGAAGGCACGGTGCGAAAACATATAGAACATATCTATCGGAAACTTCAGGTAAACAACAAAGTAAGCGCAGTGAATGTAGCAGTAAATAATAAATGGCTTACATAAGCGTACTCTTCCGTTCTCTCTTTTTTATATAATGGAAAACAGCACGGGTAGTAATAATTATAACTTATCCGATATTATCAGTCCCCAGAAAATATATCCTTACTAATATCAGTTGATCATATTTTTCTCTTTCGTATCATGCCTGCGTTTCCACTTTATCAGTTTATGTTTTACACCATCATAATACAGGCCCATCAGAAGAATCATAGCAGGGATGCTTAAAGAGTAAAAACCCAGGTAAGTGTACAATATGCCACCGGCTATCCCTCCCAGGAAGAAAAATAAAATAATTCTCCACCTGAGCCTGATAGTTGAAATGAGCCGTTCCCTTTGCTCCTTCTTTTTGTAAAAAAACAACTGCGACAGCTCAATTCCCAAATCTGTAAAAAGCCCTGTCAAATGCGTTGTTCTTACCATAGCATCTGAAATTCTTGTTACCAGTGAGTTTTGCAGCCCCATAGCAAAAAGCAGGCTGCATGCGATGAAATTGGCATTATTGACCATCAATTTATGCCCGAAAACTGCAAGCATTAACAGAATAGCGCTCTCTAAAATCCCCGGAATAATATAAATGAACCGATCGTTTCTTCTCATCATAGTTTCTACCAATAAGCTGGAAACAAAAGCTCCTGAAAAGAAAAAAAAGATGAAAAAGAAATAAACGATACTTTCTGCAAACTGAAGCTTAAAAACCTCATCAACAAAAAATGCAAAATGGCCTGTTACATTAGTTGTAAGCCGCTGCACAGATATAAACCCTGCTACATTTACAAGCCCTGCTACAAAAGATAGCAAAGAAGCTATTTTCTTATTATGACTTAATGTTCTGGTTTTACCGCTATGCCTAAACATTTTGAATTGCCAATTTCTTTATGCAGTTGGCACAAAAGTACGGCTAATAAACGGTTACTCTTTTATTACTTTTATCACCCTGCTGTATTTATAAGTACCATCTTTATCCACTTGTTTAATACGAATAAAAACAGCTAATACTATACCAGGAAAACTCTTCCTTGCGCGGGTCTGCCGTGTGACGATGCGGGCTGGCTGACCTGTGCACAGGTTTTACTCATCTTAATCAGGACAGTTAAATAACGAGGGCACTCCGGTCAGAAGACCAGCCGAGATAATATTAAACCAGAACGCACCAGTCAGGAGACTGGCGCGAGATAAAGAAAGCATTGAATGAATTATAAACAGGCCTTAAACTATTCTGCAATTATTATTTTAAACCCTAAGATGGTTTTGGAAGGGATCCTGTAGGTTCTGGCAATTTCAATCAAAGTACTGAACTGGATGTCGATTTCGCCCTTTTCTATTTTACCAAGCTTGCTGTTGTCTAGTTCTGAACTATAGGAAAAGGCAAGAAGATTTTTTTCCTTCAAAACTTCTTCACGATGCTTTTTTAAATAAGCCCCAAACTCCTTTCTTATTCTTAATACTTCCTCGTTTGCCATTTCGGAATTAAAGTTGGCAAACACCTCAAAAAATATTTGGTCGAATTAGACCAAAACGTTATTTTAGTATAAATAAAGCTTACCTAATGTTTACCAGGCTCCAAACTCAAAATGAGTAATAAAATACAGCATAACACTTCATTGTCATTGATAATTGATTACAGGACGAAGGCTGTTTTCATATACACCTGCTGTCCTGGGAATTCTGTTTAGCAACGGCCGCCGGGTGGCGACCGGGATTGTTCTCATGGGTCTCAGGCTCGCTAACCCGGCATTTTTATTTTCCAGATAGTTATATTGTTTTGTATCTTGACGTTTACTTTAATATATTAAAATACAAAGTAAAGGCAGGTCTGCTCGGCATGAGATAAGATGATATTTTTATGTGCTCACAGGTTATCATAGTAATGGGCGTTTCGGGATGCGGTAAAACAACCATCGGGAAAATAATTGCTGATGCAAAAAGGTTTGTCTTTGTGGATGGAGATGATCTGCACCCGCAAACCAATATTAAAAAAATGCAATCGGGTATTCCGCTGAATGATGAAGACAGAAGCGGCTGGCTGAAGCGGATTATTCAAACTGCGTGTACAGTTGCTGCTGGCGGCAACAGTTGTATAATAGCCTGCTCTGCGCTAAAAAAAAAATACAGGGATGTTTTAAGAGCAGGAATTCAAAATATCTCCTTCGTATTTTTAAAGGCCTCTTACGAAAAAGTGTACCAGCAGATGATTTCCCGTAAAAGCCATTTTATGCCGATGGATTTATTAAAAAGCCAGTTTGATACACTTGAAGAGCCTGCCGCAGATGAGAAAGATGTGATCACTATTGTCGTTTCCAGTGGGTTGAAAGAGACTGCTGCTGCAACTTTACAGGCACTTGGTTAATTTTTAAACGAATATTGCATGTCGCCGGTTTTAATACTTGTCATTGGAATTGTACTGCTCCTACTGCTGGTATCGGCAGTAAAGCTGAATGCTTTTACCGCTCTTATTCTTACTGCCTTATTTATCGGATTTTGCAATGATATGGCGGCCCCCCGGGTAGTAGCAGCTATTTCAAAAGGTGTTGGAGATATCCTGGGATCGGTCATTACCGTTCTGGGCTTTGGGGTAATGCTGGGCAGCATCTTAACCGAAACCGGCGCTACCAGGCAAATAAGCGATCGGCTGCTAAGCATTTTTGGCGCTAAAAGAGCCAAGCTCGCCATTTGTATCACCAGCTTTTGTGTGGGCCTTGCTTTATTTTACAATGCCGGTTTTGTGGTGCTGATACCGTTGGTATTTGCTGTGGCGCATAAAACAGGCTTACCGGTTGTGTACCTGGGTATAGCAATGGCGGCACCGCTTTCCATTACCCACGGTTTTCTGCCTCCTCATCCGGGGCCGGCGGTTATAGCCAATATTTTCGACGCCAATATGGGCCTTACGCTGTTGTACGGATTAGCGATCGCAATTCCTGTTCTAATATTAGCAGGACTGCTTTTCCCCGAAACGATAAAAAAGATCAGGGCAACGCCGCCCAAAGAATTATTTAGCAAAGAAGACACTTCTAAAGCAACCCCGGGGTTTGCGATCAGCTTAACCATAGCATTATTTCCCGTGCTGCTGCTTGTTGTTTCTGCGCTGGCGCTGCAAATAGTAAAGCCGGAAGATGGGGCGTTGAAAAGTTTTCTTGTCTTTATTGGCGATCCGGGTATGTCGTTGGTAGCAGCCGTTATAATGGCGGTCTTGTTTTTAGGTGTAATGCGGGGAATAAAAATAAGTGACCTGATGCAGAAATCGGGCCTGGCCCTTAATGCCATTGCTTCCATTGTTTTTATAACTGCTGCAGGCGGAGCATTGAAGCAGGTGCTGGTAGAAAGCGGCACCGGTGATGCTATTGCGGCTTATTTTACCGGCAGCTCTATGCCTCCCCTGTTGCTGGGCTGGCTGGTAGCTACGGTGTTAAGAATTTCGCTGGGATCGGCAACAGTGGCCGGACTGACCGCGGCAGGCATTGTTCAGCCGCTGGTTACAACCATGCATGTTAGTCCCGAGTTGATGGTATTATCAATAGGCGCCGGCAGCCTTATGTGCTCGCATGTAAATGATACCGGTTTCTGGATGTTTAAGGAATACCTGGGGCTAAGCCTGCCCGATACTTTTAAAACCTGGACAGTAATGGAATCCATTGTAGGTGTGGCCGGCCTGGCAGGTGTGCTGCTGCTGAACGCGCTGGTATAAATCCCCATCGGCATTGCTTATGTTTCTTGCGCAGGTCTGTAGCATAGCTATTGTGCCGGGTTGACCCTTTTCTTGCGCAGGGCTGTAGCATGACGATGCGCGTGGGCTGACCTGTGCATAGATGTTAATTGCTTTACATATCAGGGGGTTAAATAACGAGTTATACCGGTCTGGAGATCGGCGAGAGATAAAGCGTTGAATTCACATACTTTAAAATGACAAATATTTTTTCCACGCTTTTTGCTTGCCCAAAAAGGTGGAGCCAAAAAGGGCAGCCGGAAATTGTTGCCGGCTATTTCCGGCGGGAATTACTATCAGCGGTCTGCTTGGCACATCAGCAATGAATATTTGCTTACGCACGATTAATTATCAAACAAATAAACCATGCGTCATTTTCTCTTGTGCAGGTCTGTCGAATGATAATGTACACGGGCCGACCTCCCGCTTTGCGGGACAAGTCGTGCATAAATGTTACTTGCTTTTAGATAGTAAACGGGAACGCACCAGTCAGGAGACTGGCGCGAGAAGAGTGACATACAAATAAGAATATAAAAAAATAAGCGGACTATCAGCCCGCTTATAAAAATTATATTTTGTATCTCTTACGCTTCGCAGCTTGTACACGTAACCAAACTTGTTACTAATTCTTTCGACACACTTTGGCTGCGCTGGTAGTACAGGGTTTTAACACCTAACTGCCATGCCTCAATCATCAGTTTATTTACATCTTTGATAGGCAGGTTACTTGGGATATTCAGGTTCAGGCTCTGACTTTGATCCACATACTGCTGGCGAATAGCAGCCTGCTGAATGATCTCTAACTGGCTGATCTCTTTAAAGGTCTTGAACACATCCTTCTCCTCTTTAGTAAGCTCAGAAAGATTTTGAACGCTACCGTGATTCAGCATAATATTGCGCCAGGTATCTTCATTGTCAATACCCTTATGTTCCAGTAACTGTTTCAGGTATTTGTTCTGACGCATAAAGTTGCCTTTAGCTAATCCCGCTTTATAATAGTTACTGCTGAATGGCTCAATACCCGGGGAGGTTTGTCCCAGGATGGCAGAAGAAGAAGTAGTGGGAGCAATAGCCAGTGTGGTAGTATTGCGGCGCCCGTAACCTTTCAATACTTCAGGTTCTCCGTAAATACGGGCCAGGTCAATAGTGGCTTTGTCGGCTTTTTCCTTAATGTCTGCAAATATTTTCGATGTCAATTGTTTGGCGCGTAAACCTTCAAACGGTATCATATTACGCTGCAGGTAAGAGTGCCAGCCCAATACGCCCAAACCTAAGGCTCGGTGGCGTTTGGCAAACCTGTTGGCGCTGGCCAGGTAATGGTTCCCCTCAGTTTTATTAATAAACTCCTGTAATACCGCATCAAGGAAAAAGATAGCCAACCGAACTGCATCTGTATCTTTCCACTCATCATACAACTCAAGGTTCATGGATGATAAGCAGCAGATGAATGACTCATCGTTGGTAGACGGCAACATGATCTCAGAGCAAAGATTGCTTGCATTGATCATGTAGTTCTGATCTTTATATACCTGTGGTTTGTTACGGTTTACGTTATCGGTAAAGAAAATATAAGGCAGGCCTTTTTGCTGGCGGCTTTCCAGCAGTTTGGCCCATATATCGCGTTTTTGCTTATCTCCCTCAATCATATCCTGCATCCAGTAATCAGGTACACAAACACCAAAGAACAGGTTTTGAATAGGGTGGCCGATATTTTTGATCTGCAGAAACTCTTCAATGTCCGGATGGTCAATATCGAGGTAAGCAGCAAAGGCGCCCCGGCGCACACCTCCCTGGGAAATGGTGTCCATTGCGGTGTCGAATAAACGCATAAAGCTTACCGCACCGCTACTCTTACCATTGTCGGTAACCGAGCTGCCGCGGCCACGGAGATCGCCAAAGTAAGCAGAAGTACCGCCACCAATTTTGGTTTGCATAATTACTTCGCCCAGCTTATGGGTAATACCTTCAATATGATCGGGTACATGCACGTTAAAGCAGGAAATAGGCAGGCCCCTTTCTGTACCCATATTGGCCCAGATAGGAGAGCTAAGGCTCATCCAGCCACGTTCCACCATTTCCATAAACGCTTCTTTCAGCTCAGGCTTGTATAAACGTTGTGCAGCCGCAGCGCACACGCGTTCAATAGCGCCTTCTACCGATTCGCCTTTCAGCAAATAACCGCGATTCAGTATTTGCTCGCTTTCATCATTTTTCCACCACATCTTTTCCGTAACCGGGTTCTTTTGTATCATTGGGTCCATTACTTCCATATTTCTATAGTTTTTAACAGGTTTGTATATAAATTGTTTGGCAAGCTTGGTTGTTGGTTGATAGTCCATGGACCATTGACCATAGACTATCGACTCTTAAAACAGGTCATCCGCCGTAATGCTCTTATCATGCTTGGTATAATCTACGGGGCGTTTTGCAAAAAAGTCATCTAAGCTGTTCGCAAATACCTCTTCTTCAAACCAGCGCATAGGACGGTATTGCTCAGCGCTGATAAAATACTGAGAAGGCAAGCCTATTTTGTTCAGGCTTTCATCCACCCGGAACTTGATAAAGTTGCTCAGGTCTTTTTTACTTAAGATATCCACGTCTCCTTCTTCAAAGATCCAGTCGAGTATCTGTTCTTCAATTTCGATAGATTCTTTCACCATATCGGTAATGCGCGAAAGCGTTTCCTCATTCAGCACCTCGGGATATTCTTCTTTTATCTTATTGATCAGGTAAATACCGGCATTAGCGTGTATTTGCTCATCTACTGATGTCCAGGCAATAATATTGCTTACATTTTTCATCCAGCCTTTAAAGCGGGTAAAAGAAAGAATAATAGCAAACTGGCTGAACAGGGATACATTCTCAATTAATATAGTGAACAGAATCAGCGCCATGCTGTACTCCTGCTTATCGTTGGATTTGGTATTTTTTAAAACGTTCGACAAATACTCAATACGTTGTTTAATAACCGGCACTTCTACCAGCCTTTCAAATTCATCATTGTAACCCAGCACTTCCACCAGCCTGGAATAAGCCTCACTGTGGCGAAATTCGCACTCGGCAAACGTGCTGCCCAACCCGTTCAGCTCGGGTTTGGGCAGATGGTTGTATAAATTGCCCCAGAAAGATTTTACAGCTACTTCAATCTGCGCAATGGCCAGCAGGGCGCGCTTTACAGCGTTCCTTTCAGCCGGGGTTAGATGCGAGTGAAAGTCCTGCGTGTCTGCAGTAAAATCCACTTCGGAATGCACCCAGAACGACTTATTAATAGCACTTGTGAACTGCAATACTTCAGGATATTCAAAAGGTTTGTAGTTTACGCGTTTATCAAATAATCCCATAATAAAATATTTTATAACCTGATCCTATAAAATGTGAAAGAGACAAAACCCCTTTAGCATTTACTTCTTAAAGTAATTGGCTATCAGTTATTTATATCTTTCTGTTAAAAATTGTTGTTAACCCCGGATTCGATCCTTATCTCACTGGCTTTGCTATTACCACCTGTTCTTTTCCACCTGTTTGTTTAAGTAATTGTTAACCGTAGTAACAAATACGCCTACAAATTAATTTAATAAAGCAGAAAAAATCCAAAGTTGTTATGCACAGGATGTGAGAAACTTTGGTTGGAACTTTTGAATGCCTGATAATATGGGGAGTTACAAATCAGGCGTGAAAATATATATATATTATAATGGCACGCACTTACAAAGGACCCCGAGTTAAGTTAATAAACCCTGACCCTGATAAGTTACACGGTTTGAAAAACATTCCTATACTGTTTATTGTATATATTGAGCTATGAATATAAGAATGGTACAAAAAGAGGATAATATAATCCTTGCGGCTATTATACGTAAAGCTTTTGAAGAGTATAACGCTCCTGCCTGCGGCACCGTTTATTCAGATCCTACTACTGATAACCTTTATGCGCTGTTTCAAAAAGAAGGCTCGGTATTATGGGTGGCAGAAATTGCAGATAAAATAGCAGGTTGCTGCGGTATTTACCCTACCCAGGGCCTGCCGGAAGGCTATGCTGAGCTGGTAAAATTTTATTTAAGCAAAGAAACTCGCGGACTGGGTGTGGGCCGTGCCCTGATGGAAAGATGTACACAATCTGCCATAGAACTGGGTTATCACCAATTGTACCTTGAAAGTCTACCCCAATTCGCTGCCGCTATAAGCATTTACCAAAAACAAGGTTATACCACCATTGATCACCCGCTGGGACAATCTGGCCATACATCATGTAATGTGTGGATGGTGAAGAAACTTCCGGGCCTGGATTGATTTGAGCAATAGCCGAACAAAGAGATTTATGCTAAGTCTCACGATAGGCATTATGTATAAGCCATGGGCTCAGCGTCATACACAGGGCTAATGCAGGCAAAAGCCCTCCCAGAAAAAAATCGTACTTTTATTATATGAGCGGCGCTTACAAATTATTACCTCATTACACTTACAAAGACTGGCTTCTCTGGGAAGGAAAATGGGAGCTGATTGATGGTATTCCTTATGCCATGAGCCCCGCGCCTGTTCCTAAACATCAAAGAGTGTCGGCTGAAATGATATACGAATTTTCTTCGGCTTTAAAAAAAAGTAACTGTGGCCAATGCAGAATATATGACCCGGTAGATTACAAAATAAGCGAAGACACTATTTTATTACCCGATATACTTACTGTATGCGGAGAAATTCAAAAACCTTATTTGGACTTTCCCCCTGCGCTGGTAGTTGAAATATTATCTTCTTCCACCGCTTTAAAAGACCGGAATACCAAGTTCCAGCTTTATGAGCAGGAAAAAGTGAAATATTATCTAATTGTGGATACAGATACAGCGTCTGTAGAAATATACCAGTTGGTCAATGATAAATACAAACTGCAAACCTTTAGTAACAGCGCAATGTTTGAGCTGCAGGAAAATGGCAGCATCACAGTGCAGTTAGCTAATATTTTCTTGTGATCGGCCTTAAAAAAATTAAGGCAGCCTTTTGAGCTGCCTTAAATATGATTTTATTAAACCAAACTATTCTACTGTATAAGTATATTTCATTGGATTACTTAAATCAAGCGTAATTGTTTTTGAGCCAGCTCCAATCGGAATATTATCTTTATCATATTCCAGGTAAGCTCCTGCTGCACCCAGGTTAATACCCCAGTCATTATTAGCACGGAACTTAAATTCTCCCGCTGTAAATGTAACTGTTGCTTTCCATTTGCCCGTTGCAGCATCGTAAGTCATCGGGGTTGAATTATCCCAGCCTCCCGGTGTAGCGCTGCCAATTAATCCCCAGTCGGTTTTGGTAACGGTCCACGCTTTAGTGGTCATATTTACTTTTAATAAATAGTAAGCGCCTGTAGCCGGCCATTTTAAATTAGGACCTGCACCGTCCAGCACACCACCTGTTGGAGTAGAGGTTCCGCCATAATTAGGTGCATCCCAGTTTCCTTCAGAAGCGATTTTGAACTCACCTGTACCACCTGCAGGCACCCACACATAGCCTTCATAGTTGATACCATCCGCAGAAGCTATCCTTGGTGCTGCGCCCGGGTTCCATCCCTGGTAATCACCGGGAACGTACATATACAATATCATTTCAACAGGCTTAATGCTCAAAGTTTGTGTAGATGAATAAGACACCTGGCCGGTATTGCTGATAGTGGCTTTAATACGTACATCCACATTTCCGGTAGTGTTTAATGCAATGCCGGTAGCATTGGCCATTTGATACAGCTCCAACCCTCTAAGCGACCGTGCCAAAGAATCTGCAGCGATATCAATGGCAGTGGCATTGGCAAAGCTGGTGCCGGCTTTTGCATACTCCAGCACATAACTAAGCGTGGAGCTGCCATAAGAAGGCGCCGCCCACGAAAGCTTTGTAAGGATATCATCTTTAGTTTGCGGTGTAGGAGAAAAAGTGCCGGTTGATGAAGCAGAGAGTGTAAAGGGAACCGCATAAGGCGAAACTTTGAGCTCTGCCACCGGTGAAACCTTCATATCATTATTATTGGCGTAAGAAGATTTGAGCCTTGCTTCCAGGTCGGCAGCCGCTCCGTAAGCCTTACCCCAGGCAATTAATGCATTATTCAAATCGGCACCTTTTACAGCCAAGCTGCTGCCTCCTCCTATGTATGTAAAAATAGCCGGATCAGCAAAATTGGTTCCTTTGGGGGCTATCTCAACCACATGTTTATAGTTGGACGTATCAGTTGCAAATTGCGGATCTGTCCAGCTAAAAGTAACCACATCCTGGCCGGCATTAGCCGCAGAGAGCGTTACTGCATTAGTTGAAAGTGTAAGTTCTGAGTCCTTTCCGGACTCGTAATACGGCAGCGGTTCCGCTTTCTCGCAGGAAGCTAAAAACAACAACGCCCCGCATACAAATAGTGAAATTTTGAAAATATTTTTCATAACAAAATTTTATAGGGTTTAGTTATTGTTTTTCTACAGTATATCTGCCTGTTTTAAAGTTTACCGTTATTTTATAACTGCCACTTTCTGCTATGGCTATTTCTTTAGGATCTTGTTGTCCTGGTAAACCCATGTTAAAACCTAAAACACCATTCTCACCTCCATACTGCGGTTGCCATGAACCAAGCTTGGCTAAAAACTTAATCTGATTAGTACCGCCGCCCGTAAGGGAAACAGTAATAGTAAATAATGTTTTACTTTCGGCTGTGAATTTTTGTGTGGCCGGGGGGTTCTCTGTCCAACCAGATGCAGTAGCACTACCTGTTACATACAATTCACCAGTTGGAGGAACAGGGACTGCTACATCTAAGTAAGGCGTAACTTTTAAAGGTAGCGTATTGGAGACCAGGGCAACCTGGTTACTTGTTCCCATCGTAGATTTTATTCTTACTTCTAAATCATGGGCTATACCATCAGCTAAATCCATACGGGTTGGAATAGCGTTGAGTTCTTCTACTGTAAACACTTTTGATAGATCTGATGTGATACCGATCTCCTGTAAAGTACTACCTGCAAAGTTTTGTCCGGCTTTATCTACCTGTAAAGTATAGTTTACGTTTTGTGAGCTTATTCCGGTATTGAACCTATAATCAGGATTGGTCCAACTAAATGTTATAGCACTTTTTGCTTTATCGGCTTCAGATAACACCAATGGGGTATTGACTGAAGCTGAAAGCACCGGAGCGGTTCCTCCTTCAAAGAAAACCTTGTTTTCCTCTTTTTTACAGGAGATGAAAATAGCAGGCAAAAGGAGCAATAATAAAAATTTATGTATAGTTCTCATTGTTTTACTCATTTTAAAAATCAATAATCAAGGTTTTGAGTAAGGTTGGTATTCGAGTTAAGGTTTTCTGACGGTATAGGATAAATATTGTACCGGTTATTAACCGCAGTTCCCGAAGCAATGCCACCCTTCCATGGCCACAGGTAGGTACCCGTAGTAAGCAAATTGTACCTTACCAGGTCTGTTCTGCGATGACCTTCCCAATACAACTCCCTTCCCCTTTCGTTTAAAACAAACTGTAGCGTAAGGTCTCCGGCTGATATAACAGTGGCGCCTGCCCTGGTGCGCAGGGCATTTATATAACCAAGCGCGGTTGCATTATTGCCTCCTGCAGCGCCCCTTAAAGCAGCCTCGGCGTAAATAAGATACATTTCAGGCAGTCTGAAAATCGGGAAATCAATATCAGAGAACTCCCTGTTAACATCATTTACAGGCAGGCCATCGGTGCGAATGTTTCTCCATTTATTCACATGCAGCCCGTTATCAAAAACGCTGATGTCATCAATTACTATCTGCGCAGGCGATGTGCCATATTTGCTTGTAGTAAACATAGCCCGTTTATCGGTGCCTCCTGTAAGGTCGGGGAACAGATCCGCCAAACCCTTGGTAGCCCTGTAACCGGCCCATCCGCTATTAGCCCCAAACTCATCATTATCGGCACCAGCGGCAGCATGTATGAGGAAGCTGGTATTTCCAAAAGCTTTGGTTTTGGCGCCATCACAGTTTATAACAAAAATAAATTCGTTGCGGCCTTTTACATCATTATCCGCCATAAATAATTCGCGATAATTGCTATGAAGGCTATAGCCTGCGTCAATAACTTTCTTAGCGTATGTCAATGCATCGTCATTACGCTGGGTGCCTGTATATACGCCTGCATTCAGGTACATCCTTGCCAGCAATGCCCATGCAGCGCCCTGGTCTACACGGCCATATTCTGCGGTTTTTGCTGCAGGAAGCTCGTTCTCTATCGCTTTAAGCTCTGATTCAATGTAGGCAAATAAATCTTCGCGGCTTATTTCCCCGGGCATAAAAGAACCTACTCCGTCTTCTTCAGTGATAAAGGTAGATTTACCAAATAAATCCATCATAACCCAATAATTAAATGCCCTCATAAACCTGGCTTCTGCCCTTGATTTTTTAATGGTTTCAGCATCTGCACCAGCTATTCCTCTCTCACTAAGTTTTGCATCGGCGGCTTCCCGTATATACTCATTCACCAAAGTGATATTATATATCGGACGGGCGTACAGGCCTTTCAGGAACGGATCGGCGCTTGTCCATTTTAATGCATGAAAATCTTTAATGGTTTGGTCATTCCAGGCCACTACCGCCTCATCAGTAGGCAGTTCCTGGGCATTGAAGAAACCCCTTATAAAAGCTACCTGGGAACCTTCATCCAGGCCGCCCCCAATATCCGGATTCCCGGCAGGCCCGTCATTACCTGTAATAGATAAGGTGGCGTATATTTTAGCCAGTACAGATTTATAGCCTTCTGCATTGGCATATACTTTTTCGGGAGTTAGATCATTTTTTGGAAAAATGTCCAGCTTCTTTGCGCATGATGCAAGAAACAATATCAGCACTATCAGCTTTGAAAAACGTATAAATGATGTATACTTCATTTGTAATAAAATTAAAGTCGTTAGAAATCGATGTTGGCACCCAAAGAGAATATTCTCGGCCTTGGATAAATATTATTATCAACACCTGTATTGCCTCCGTTTTCAGGATCAGCTCCCCTGTATTTAGTTATAACAAATACATTCTGAATGCTTCCCGATAATCTCAATGAGGCTTTATTATTAAGTATTTTCCCAAAGTTGTAACCAAGATTAATATTGTCTAACCTGAAAAAGCTAGCATTCTCAATATAGTAATCAGAGAGATACATATTGTTGCTGAACTCTGTTTCAAGATAATTCACTGAGGCATTTCCTAGGTGCTTTACCGGGTTCAGGATATTTCTGAGCGTGGCCGAATTTGACAGATAGTTATTGTACAAATAGTTACCGGCCATACCATGGCCTGCCAGTCCTGCCGAAAATTTGCCAACAGTTACATTGGTGCTTAACCCGTAAATAAAATCAGCTGCGGGCTTCATATAATAATACCGGTCGTCGTCGGTTATCTGGCCATCCCTGTTTATATCTTCATATAAGCCTTCAATAGGTAAGCCGGTTGATTGATCGTACACCTGCTTAAAAGGATAGTAAACATAAGGAGTATATCCCACAGCTATTTTACCAATATTATTACCGGTACCGCCGCTTACCCCGCTTGTGGATATGCCTTTGTAATTAGGATCGGTAAAGTCAATCAACTTTGTAACCTCAGTTTTATTATAAGCCATGTTAAAGCTTACATCCCAGGTTAGCTTGTTAGTACGTACCGGCACAAGGTTCAGTAAAAATTCCACACCCTTATTACTAAGATTACCTACATTTTTTAACAGCTCCACGTTAAAATTAGAGCCGGGAGGAACAGGAACCACACTCAGCAGATCCTTTGTTTTCTTGCTGTAAATATCAATAGAGCCTGATATCCTGTTTTGCAGAAAACCGTAATCCAGACCAATATTGGTTGTTTCGGTGGTTTCCCATTTTACATCAGGATAATAAGCCGATGGTCTCAGAAAACGTACAAACTGGTCTCCAAACTGGTATTGTGCAGTACCGGAGCCATAGCTGTATCGGGGCATATAAGAATAATAAGCTATACCATCCTGCTGGCCGGTAACACCCCATCCAATGCGTAGCTTTAAATCGTTTATATTATTGCCCGCATTGGGGAACAGCTCATCTTTTAATTTCCAGGCAAAAGCCAGCGCAGGGAAATAACCTACCCTGTTATCTGCCGAAAACTTAGAGCTGGCATCCCTCCTTAAAGAAGCGGTCAATAAATATTTATCGGCCAAAGTAAAATTCACCCTTCCCAGGTAGGATTCTATAGCAAACCCGTTTCTGTCATCAAAGAAATTGGGCTTTGCAGCAATTACGGTGTCAATTGAACGATCGTAAAATTGCGAATAAAAGAAAACATCATCAGTATAGAAGTCCTGGTATCCATGACCCAGCAGCACATCTATTTTAGTTTTTTGCGTTATGTCTTTTTGGTAGAAAAGCTGAATATCTGCCAGTTTGCTGGTCTTGGTCTGCTCATATAACGATCTTCTTCCTTTGCTGTTATATCCTAATACAGAAGCAGCCATTTCAGGTCTGTATATATCTTCGCCGGAACCTGCAGACCTGTCCATACCAAAGTTTAACAATAAATGCAGATCAGGAAAAAAGTGCATTTTGTAGTCAGCCTGCACATTTCCAATAAACCTGTTTACTGCAGATGTATTATCTCTCAAGTTAAGCATTGCCACAGGGTTTCTGGATGCAAGAGCATTCAGCACACCATTCGATTGTTCCCATTCGTAATAGCCGCCGTATTTGTCATCACTTCTGTAAACCGGCTGCGTAGGATCAAAATTAACAGCCGAGCCTATGGCGCCTTCATCTGCAAACCTGTTATTGGTGCGCGCATATTTGGCGTTGATATTAAAACTCAGGTAATCATTCAGCAATTTGGGAGAAAGATTGATGGCCGCAGTATAACGGTCAAATTTATTGGTAAGCAGCACCCCTTCCTGCGTATAATATCCTGCTGAAATGCGATAAGGCAGCTTAAAGCTTTCTCCTATATCTGCACGGCCAGCCGCGCTCAGGTTATTATCAATGCCAAATGCCTTCCGGTAAATAGCATCCTGCCAATCTGTATTGGCCGAACCAAGAAAACCTTTGAACTCATCTGTTCCTTTCTCATTTACAATTTGCCTTACCTGGTCGGCGCTCAATACGTCCACCTTGTTAGCTACCTGGCTTAAAGAGGCCCTCGTATTGAAATTTAGCTGCAGCTTCTTAGATGCACCTTTTTTAGTAGTAATAATAATAACACCATTAGTTGCCCTTGAACCATATAAAGCAGCAGCAGAAGCGTCTTTTAAAACACTCATGCTTTCAATATCATTCGGGTTAATAGTGTTTAAGAGGTTGGCAGAACCTGATATACCGTTGCTTTCAACCGGCACTCCGTCAATCACAATCAAAGGATCATTGCTCGCATTAAGCGATGCAGCGCCCCTGATACGTATCTTACTGCCACCACCGGCAGAACCGCCGCCTGGAGTCACTTCCAAACCGGCAACCTTTCCCTGCAGCAATTGCTCGGAAGAGCCAATATTACCTTTTTGAAAGTCTTTGGCAGTAACTGCTGTTACAGATCCCGTCAGGTCTGATTTCTTTCGGGTACCATAAGCTATCACCACTACGTTCTCCAGCGAGCTTGCAGTAGTTGTAAGCTGTACATCAACCAGGCTGCCGGTAATAGGCACCTCTTTAGTAGCGTACCCGATAGAAGAAATCTCCAGCAACTGCGCGCTTTCGGGAACAAGGATGCGATACTTACCGGCACTGTCTGTTACCGTAGCATAGCTCGTACCCTTGATCTGCACCGTAGCGCCGGAAACCGGGAGGATTGTTTTCTCGTCAGTAACAGTTCCTGTTACTTCTCGTGTTTGCGCAAAAGTTGTAAACGCGCAAACCAGCATGAACAGCGTAATGAACGCCGGCAATAGTCTTTTTCTTTGCATAGACAAACAATGTTATTTTCTCAATGTAATATGTGTACTATGTACACAATAAAATCGAAATACAAAAACAAAGATAGCAGATATAATGTGTATTTAGTACACATATAGGAAAAAATTTTTTAATTTTTTTTCGAAGCGGAAATCTTTAATGCTTTTGTTTTGAATTTATGCAGCTTTCCTGGACGGTGGGTAACATCTTCTTCCAGTTCGTCAAGCTCTGATAACCAACTCTTTAATGCAATCTTCTTTCTGAAATTCCGGCGGTCCAGCGATGTACCTAAAATAGCCTCGTACAGCTCCTGCAAAGCCCTCAGTGAAAATTTTTCGGGCAGTAAATTATGTACAACCGGGTGCTCCATGATCTGCTCCCTGAGCATATTGAGGCAGGTATCCAGGATTTGTTTGTGATCAAAGGCAAGCTTTTTAATGGTTTTTACAGGGTGCCAGTGCAAATCATGACAGTCTATATTAAGCTTATGGTTGTGAATATTCACCAGCGAATAGTAGGCTGTGCTTACCACCCGCCCTGAAGGGTGGCGGTTTACAGCACCAAACGTATGCACTTGCTGCAAGAAAACATCATCCAGCCCCGTACGCTCCTTCAGCACCCGGTAAGATGCTGCATCCAGATCTTCATCAGGCCTTACCAGGTCACCTAACAAAGAAAATAACCCGGAAAACTCCTCAAGGTCAGATTTTATGAGCAATACTTTCAGCTCCTTATCTTCATATCCAAAGATCACACAGTCTACTGATACCGCAATATTAAAATATTCCAGGTGGCTGCTTTTTTCTACAGCCGCAGTTTTTAAATTAGGATGATTTGCCCGCATATTTCAATTTTTTAATTCAGCCGGAAGCTTGCCTGTGAAGCTGGCTGTACGCCGTACATTTTATAAGAACATTTCATTATGGCATTACAATGTATTGGATGCATAAAAGCCTTGCGCTGCTGTGCTAAGCATCTTCGCTTCGCAACATTATTCTGTCGCCTGTGGCTACTTTCAAACAATAAAACTTATGTGTCCAATGTGTTCTATAGACACAAACCTATGTAATTTTTGAATAAAATTATTTCCTTTTATATAAAACTTATTACATTTGTGTATTAAGTACACATTATGAAACGATTTGTTCTGCCGCTATTGCTTTTATTATTATGGGGTTGCAAAAAAAATGACCCCACTCCCAATCCGGAGCCGGAGCCCCCGGTAGAAACGCCGGTATCTCAACTGGGTTTAATTACCACAGACAAAAACTTTCCTTTAGCCGGGGAGTCCCTTACCCTTACCTATAACCCTGCAAAAGGAAATGGAGCACTGAGTGGTTTTTCGGGCGATGTATATATTCACTGGGGTGTTATTACCAATACCAGCACCGGAGCTACTGACTGGAAATATGTGAAAAGCAGCTCCTTTAATACACCGGATGCTTCTTCTAAAATGACAAGGCAGGCCAATGGCAGTTACACCATAACCATTACTCCCCAAACTTTCTTTAGTGTACCCGCAGGAGAACAGATCAAAAAGATAGCAATGGTTTTCAGAAACGGCGATGGCAGCATTGTAGGACGAAACACTGATGGGAGCGATATTTACCTGCCAGTTTACACTTCAGCCTTATCAGTACGGTTCTTACGCCCCGAGCTGCACCCTGCTTATATTCCCTATCCCTCCCTTTCTAATACAGCGGCAGGACAGCAAATAGAAATTACAGGCGCTGCCTCGCAGCAGGCTAATTTAAAGCTTACTATAAATGATGTGGAGTTTGCAACAGCCGCCAATGCTACACAAATCACCGGGAAGGCAACCATAGCCGGTATTGGCGATCAGGTAGTAAAAATTATTGCCAACGGTACGGTGCAGGAATCTTTCAGGTTTGCTGCTAACGGCGCTGTAACAACAGAAACCTTACCAGCCGGTGCCAATGCAAATGGTGTAACTTTTCTCAATGGCGGCACATCTGCCATACTGGCCCTGTATGCCCCGCAAAAAAATTATATGTATGTTTTGGGCGATTTTAACAACTGGACAGCTACCGCTGCAAGCTATATGAAACGAACGCCGGATGGCAACACCTGGTGGGTGCAGATAGATGGATTAAATACTAATACCGAATATGCTTATCAATACTGGATTGACGGCTCTCTTAAAATTGCCGATCCTTACACAGAAAAAATTTTAGATCCTGATAACGATAAGTATATACCAGCTGCCAATTACCCTAGTCCGGGAACTTATCCGGCCGGCAAAACCACTGGTATTGTAAGCACCTTTAAGGCAGGCCAGGCAGCTTATAGCTGGAGCCATCCTGTTATAACCAAACCTTCCAAGAACAGCCTTGTTATATATGAGCTGCTGCTGAGAGATTTCCTGGCAGCCAATAATTACCAGACACTAAAAGACACTATTAACTATTTAAGCAACCTGGGCATCAATGCCATTGAGCTGTTGCCTGTAAACGAGTTTGAAGGCAACAACAGTTGGGGCTACAATCCCTCATTTTATTTTGCACCGGATAAATACTATGGCAGCAAACAAATGCTGCAGGCATTTATAGATGCCTGCCATGCCAAAGGGATAGCAGTAATATTAGATGTGGTATTTAATCACGCAGAAGGTAAATCGCCTATGGTACAATTATACTGGGACCAGGCTAATAACCGCCCGGCCGCTAATAATCCATGGTTCAATGCGGTAGCGCCACATAGCGCTTTGACTTTCGGTAATGATTTTAACCATGAAAGCGCTGCTACCAAAACCTTTGTAAAAAATGTGCTGAAACACTGGCTACAGGAGTATAAGGTAGACGGGTTCCGGTTCGACTTTACCAAAGGCATTACCCAGAAAGCTACGGTTACACTGGATGCAGCAGGCGCTTATGATGCCGGCAGGATCGCTATCCTGAAGGACTACAATAGCTATATCAAATCCATCGACCCCAATGCTTATGTGATACTGGAGCATTTTTGCGCCGACCAGGAAGAAAAAGAGCTGGCTGCGGAAGGAATGATGTTATGGAATAATCTTAACCATAGCTTTAATGAAGCCAGCATGGGATGGCTCAATAACTCAAACTTTTCAAGAGCTGATTATAAAACCCATGGGTTTACACAAGCGGACGGCCTGATCACTTATATGGAAAGCCATGATGAAGAACGGATGATGTTTAAAAACCTTCAGTATGGAAATGCGTCCGGAGCTTATAGTATCAAGGACCTGGCAACAGCCTTAAAGCGCCAGGAAATGTGCGCAGCTTTCCTGTTTGCTATTCCCGGACCTAAAATGATCTGGCAGTTTGGCGAACTGGGTTACGACATATCTATTGATCAAAACGGCAGGACAGGCGAAAAACCAGTGTTATGGCAGTACAACACACAACCGGAAAGGGTTACATTAAAAAATGCCTTTGCCAGATTCATAAAACTGAAAAAAAGTAATGCTATATTTAATACAACCAGCTTTTCGTATGATTTTTCCGGAGCTATAAAGTTTATCAGGTTGCAGGAAGGCGCTAATACCGTAATAGTCGTTGGCAATTTTGATGTAACCAGCCAGGCCGCAAATATTAACCTTGTCAGCCCGGGTACATGGTATGATGCAGCCAATAATAATCAAACGATCAGTATTTCCGGTAATACTTATGCTACAACAATGGCTCCCGGAGAATATCATATTTATTCTAACAGCATATTGCAGTAATCTGCCTTCCAGGTAATGAACTAATAAAGTTATTGTCAGAGTGTATGACAAATGCACCATCTCAAGTAAGCTGTTTGAGGCGTCCTCGCTCATATCTTTATGTTATCACTTCCGGACGATGGATGGCATAAACACACAAAAGGGAGATTTGCCATACACCCCTCTTTTTTCTATGCATCAAAAACTTTACTTTTAGTCCGATTTTACCCATTATATGTATAGCAAAGAGAGCACAATAGCGTTGCAGGAAAACACACAGGCGCTTTTAAAAGACAACCCTGAAATACTTGATTCAAAAGAAAGCACGGAGGCATTAAGAGGATCTTTGCGTTTTCATGAATACAGGTATTATATCCTTAATGATCCGTTGATTGCCGATGGCGAATACGATCAACTGTTCAAGCTATTGGAGAGAACCGAAAAACAACACCCCGACTGGATCACAAAAGACTCACCCACACAGCGCGTTGCCAAAGAGCTTACAGGCAACTTTACAACAGTCCAGCACCTGGTTCCTATGCTGTCGCTAGATAATTCTTATAACGAATCCGACCTTAAAGATTTTGACAGAAAAGCCAGGCAATTGTCCGGGCTCGAAACCATTACCTATTGCGTAGAACCCAAATTTGACGGCGGCAGCATTTCCCTTATTTACGAAAACGACTTCCTGGTAAGAGGAGCTACAAGAGGTAATGGTGTAGCCGGTGACGATATCACTACCAATATAAGGCAAATCCGTTCATTGCCTCTTTCTGCGGGGTTCAGCCATTACGGGCTTCAGCAGGTAGAAATACGGGGGGAAGTGTTGATGAATAAAAACAGCTTTAAAAAATATAATGATGCACTTATAGAACAGGGATTTCCTCCTCTTGCCAATCCACGCAACGCAGCATCAGGAACCCTGCGCATAAAAGATCCGTCCGAAGTGAGAAAAAGAAATTTAGAGGCATTTGTATATCATATAAGCGATTATACCTTACTGTCCGGGAAAGAAATACCCCCGGAGCTTACCACACATGCCGGCTCCCTGGAGCTTTTATGGGCGCTGGGTTTCAGAAGCCCTGTAAAGGAAATGCGCGTATTTGAAGGGATTGATGATGTAATCAGCTACTGCCAGGAATTTGAGGAGCAAAGAGATCATCTTCCTTACGAGATTGATGGTATGGTGATCAAGGTTGACGATCTTGATTTGCAGGATCAATTGGGTATGACCTCTCACCACCCCCGCTGGGCAATGGCTTTTAAGTTTAAGGCAAGGCAGGGAACAAGTAAATTGCTGAATGTGGATTTCCAGGTAGGCCGCACCGGCTCCATTACACCAGTTGCCAAGATAGAGCCGGTATATATCGGGGGGGTTACTGTAAGCTCTATTTCTCTTTTTAATGAAGACGTGATAAAGGAAAAAGACCTGATGATTGGCGATACCGTGCTGGTAGAACGCGCTGGCGATGTAATCCCCTACATCGTAAAATCACTGCCCGAACTGCGCTCGGGCAGTGAAAGAAAGATTGGGTTCCCTCACAGTTGTCCTGTATGCAGCAGCCAGCTGTTTAAGGAAGAAGGAGAAGCAGTCTGGCGCTGCATTAACATAGAGTGCCCGGCCCAGGTGGCAGAGCGTATGATACATTATGTAAGCAAAGATGCGCTGGATATAAGGGGTTTAGGAGAAGCGAATATTAAAAAATTCTATGACCTTGGGTTGTTAAAAGACATACCCGGCATTTATAAGCTGGATTTTGAAACCATCGGAAAGCTGGAGGGCTTTGGTGCAAAATCCGTCGAAAAATTGAAGGAAGCTATTGAACAAAGCAAACAGCAACCCTTACACCGCCTACTGTTTGCCCTCGGTATTCGCTTTGTTGGTGAAACAACGGCTAAAGTGCTGGCGCAAAAAGTCAGTCACCTGCTGGATCTGAGAAACCTTTCGCTCGAAGAGCTGCAAACACTGGAAGACATTGGTCCTAAAGTAGCAGGCAGCATTGTTCATTTTTTCAGCAGCGAGGACAATATAAACATGCTGAAAGAGTTAGAGTCGCTTGGTATTAAAATGAACAACAGCAAAAAACAAATGCACGATGGCGGTGCGCTTGAGGGGGTAACCTTCCTGTTTACCGGAACCCTGCCTACCTTAAAAAGAAGCGAAGCAGAAGCCCTGGCTGAGGCCAAAGGCGGAAAAATACTCAGCGGAGTAAGCGCCAAACTCAACTACCTCGTAGTTGGCGAAGATGCAGGGAGCAAACTTGATAAAGCTAAAAAGCTCAACACAGTAAATATTATCAGCGAAGCAGAGTTTTTAAAAATGATCGGGAATTAAGCGCCCGGAAGCACATCCAGCACCTTAACGCTCCTGGAAAAACTTTCTTCCAGCGAGATAAAAGTCTCTGTACGTTCAATACCCTTTATTTTTTGCAGTTTTTCATGTAAAACATCCCGCAGCTCGGAAATATCCTTGCACACAATTTCCGCAAACATGCTGTAATTCCCTGTGGTATAATTGAGCCGGACAATCTCATTTATTTTATGCAGCTCTTTTGCCACAGAGTCATAGAGAGAGCTTTCTTTCAAATAAATACCTATAAAAGCAATAACGTCATAACCCAGCAGTTTCAGGTCGGGATTGAGCTTTGTACCCTTCACCACGCCATCTTTCTGGAGCTTTTTAATACGAACGTGGATGGTACCTCCCGACACAAATAATTTCTTGCCCAGATCGGCATAGGATATCTCTGCATCCTCCATCATGTGCTCTATGATTTGCAGGTCCAGCTTGTCAAGATTTAGTTTAGAACTCATAATTCAGCATCTTAAATTTGATATAATCTAATAATTATTGCAATTTATTGAATGTTTACTATATTTTAAAAATTTTCATTAAAATATTTGGAATGAATACCCATTCATATCTATTTTTGTTCTAACAAAGCCTGATAACACAGGCTAAAGTTCTTAAAAATTGTGGGGTGATGAAATTTTTGGCAGACATGCCCTCTTGTCTCGAGGGTGAGGATCACGGGATAAACACAACATAGAGCCGACCGTCAGGCCGACCAGGATTGACCACTGAACTTTGTGTTGCGGCTAACCGCCTCGTGGAGGTTCGACCCCTCCCCCTACAGCATCTAAAACCTTCGCTTACTGCGGAGGTTTTTTGTTTACATTACATTTGCGTTGCAGATAAAACTGTTTCACCAAGGCAAGATCTGCTCCTCCCCCCTACAGCAAAAGCAATAAACCTGTTCCTAAAGTATTAGTATCTGTTTAAGCAGTTAATACTTATATCATGTCAATTAAATAATGTCTGTCACCCTGAACTTGTCGAAGGGTGGTTCGTCAAGCGCCCCAAAAGGAGTCCCTTGGACACCACGACAAAATTTATTTGACTAATACTAAATCCCGCTGACAGTAAGCTATAATTCCAAAACCACCGTTCCAAATATAAATTTTATTTCCTATAATCTATTCATGATTAGATACCTATTTTTGCAGCCAACAACAACATATATGAAAAAATTATTATTTACAATTGGTATTATGAGCAGTCTAGCTGCATTTTCCCAGGATGCAACAGTAAAAAATCTTAAAAAAGAAGCCGAGCGGGAAATAAAAAAAGATCCTAATGATACCTCTTCTAAAGTCTGGAAAACAGGAGGGTTCTTTGGATTAAATGCAGCTCAGGGATCATTAAGCAACTGGGCAGCAGGTGGTGATAAGTTCTCGCTGGCCATCAACGGAAACCTCAGTGCTTATGCTTTTTATAAAAAAAATAAACACAGCTGGGACAATACCCTTGATCTCAATCTGGGTTATATGAATACTACTTCATTAGGAAGCAGAAAAAATGACGACCGTATAGACCTGGTTTCCAAATATGGTTATGCCATTTCGGAAAAATGGAATGCCGGTGCTTTATTCAATTTCCGCACACAAATGTTCAGAGGCTATACTTATAATGATGATGGCAACCGTACCCTTAGCTCTAACTTTCTTTCACCTGCTTATGTTTTGCTAAGCCCGGGTTTTGAGTGGAAGCCTAATAAAGAGTTTTCAGCCTTTATTTCTCCGGCTACTGTAAGATGGACCATCGTAACAAATGATTCCCTGTCTGCTGCAGGAGCTTATGGAGTAGATCCCGGTAAACATGCCAAAACCGAGTTTGGTGCCTTTGCATCTTTAAACTACAGGAAAGAGATCAATAAGACGTTTTCTTATAAAAGCCGCTTGGACCTTTACTCCAACTACCTGGAAAATCCGCAAAACGTTGACCTTTACTGGACCAACATGCTGAATATGCAGCTTACCAAATACCTTACGCTTACATACAGCCTTGATATGATTTATGATGATGATGCAAAATTGTTTGGTCCTGACAATACTTCTCCTGCCACACAGATAAAATCTATGCTGGGAGTTGGTTTTATGTTTAAATTTTAACCTGCTTTAGAGGATTGCAGAACGGGCTGTTCTGCAATCTTCTAAAAAGACATCTATGGCTTGAGATAAAAGATCAGCATCCGGGTTAATAAACCCTTCATAAGAAAACCGGCCTGCTTTTTCAAGTAAGCCCCGCACATCAAAATCCCGCTGGCTGCCGCTTACCGCAAATTTATTCTTCATTAGATGAGCTGCCAGGTACTCCTGCTCGGTTTGACCGGGTGTAGGTATCAGTATCGCCTTCGCCTTCATTGTATTAATGTCCATAACAGAGCTGTACCCGCTTCTGCACACAATATATTCAGCTTCCTGCATGAGCTGTTGCAGCTCATTTTTAGGCAAGTGATTATATACTATTGCATTTTTAATAACAGGAGGCTTTATATCAAGGGGCAGCCCTCTTACAATAACTACAGGAGCCTTGCTATACTCAAGCTGCTCAAAAATCCTGTTTTCGAAAATCGTCCTTTGCGGCTCGGGCCCGGACAGTATAAATAGAATATGTTTTTGAGGACCCTGGCTATCAGTATAATCTATCCGGGATAACGGGCCAATGTACCGGCACCGGGTAACAGGCATGATTGCGGGATGAGAAAGCTCCCCGCCCAGATTAATAGTCCCTTCAAAATCAGGCACCCAGCAAGCAGAAAATTTTTTGATCTGCCTGTAATTGATGTTTCGTGCCAATATATCCGCAGCCTTGCCCATACCGGTTTTTACCTGCAACTGGTGCGTCATAAAAACACAGGGCGCTCCTGCATGATAAAGCCCAAACCGGTTGTCGCTAATCACTCCATCAATACTATGGCGAGCTATTACCTGTTTCAGCCAGGCATTCTCAACTTTTATCACAGACAGAATGCGCGGAAGCTGGCACATCATTTTTATCATAAAATCACCGCCGCTACCGGCATACTTCACATTATAGCCGTTCAACGGTAAAAAAACGCATTGTGGAAATTCTGCTCCCAGTATTTTTTTCTGAACCTCATTACCAGCCAGTAATACTTCAGCACCTTTTTTTAATAATTTGTTGATTATGGGAATGCACCGGGTAGTATGTCCCAGTCCCCAATCGAGCGGGGCCACCAATATTTTCAGCTTTTGGAAGTGCGGCATTGATTCAGATCAAAAAATTAACATACAAAAATTGAAGCTTTGGGAATAATTAATTGTAAAATAAAGTAAATTTACCATTCGTAATATTACGGTGGTGCTTAGATATTGGTATAACGGTTGTCAAAAGACGCAACAATGGCAGTGCAGCTATTGTTATTTTATCAACAATACAGCAGAGAAGCCTTTAATATACTCATTACGGATAGAGCGCTTTCATGAATAAGTATAGCAGAGATATTATTTTTTTGGTAAAAGACTCCCGGTCTATAACACCCGGAGAAGAATACCTGAACGCAGTAATTGCCCATGTTGATAATATAGACGGGTTTTGCAACGCCCATGAACTGGTGAACAGGAACCGTATTACCTCTAAAAGAAGTAAAATACTGGCTGCTGTACAAAAAGAGCAGCTAAAACCTTTCAGGTTTCTCCTTAATAAAAACTAAAACTTTATTTCCTCATCATTAGCATCAAAAAAATGATACTCTGTAAGATGATAGGAGGTGTCCTTTTCTAACCGGGTTTTCTGCCCGAACCGTTTATTCCATTTAGCTGATTTACTGCTCCACCAAAGGCCTTTGGTTAAATAGGCATACATAATGGGGTGCACTACCAGCTTAAGGTTTTTATGCTTATGCGTGATAAGATAATTCAGGTTCTTTTCAATCTCATCCTCCAGCACTAACGTAGAAGATATCTTACCGCTGCCATTACAGCTGGGGCATACTTCCTGGGTATTGATATTTACTTCAGGGCGCATACGCTGCCGCGTTATCTGCATCAAACCAAATTTTGATATAGGCAATACCGAATGCTTGGCTCTGTCTGCTGTCATCACTTCTTCCATCACCTCGTGCAGCTTTTTCTTATTTTCGGCAAGCTTCATATCAATGAAATCAACCACAATGATTCCGCCAATATCCCTCAACCTGAGTTGTCTTGCAATTTCAGCAGCAGCTTCCAGGTTGGTTTCGAGCGCATTCTGTTCCTGGTTATTGCCTACATTTTTATAGCCGCTGTTCACATCAATAACATGCAGGGCCTCAGTATGCTCAATAATCAGGTAAGCGCCGCTGTTAAGGGTTACAGTTTTCCCAAAAGAGCCTTTTACCTGTTTGGTAATACCCAGTGTATCAAATACATTGCCCTGCGCCTGATTAACAATTTCTGCTTTTTCGGGCGCAATACGCTGGATATAATTTTTGGTTTCGTTGAAAATATTCTTATCGTTAGTTACAATGCGGTTATAATCGGCACTTAACAAATCCCGCAGGATGCTATTGGTTTTGTTCTGCTCGCTGAAAATTTTAGTAGGCGCTACTGCCCCTCTCAGGTTTTGCTGCACCGTATTCCAGATATTAACCAGGTTGCCCAGATCTTCATAAAGCTCTGCGGTATTTTTACCTTCGGCAGCCGTCCTTACAATTACACCAAAATTTTTAGGCTTTACTGCCTCAATAATTTTTTGCAATCTTTTCCTTTCTTCGGAAGAATGGATCTTTTTAGATACCGCAACTATATTATTGAAGGGGGTAATCACCACAAACCTGCCGGGCAGCGATAATTCGCAGCTCAGGCGCGGACCTTTTGCAGCAATAGGCTCCTTTAGTATTTGCACCAGAACATGCGGTTTACCGCCCAAAACTTCACTGATCTTGCCGGTTTTTACTATTTCAGGCTCCACCTCGAATTTTGAGAAGTCAACAGGATTTGCATCTGTAGCCGACATGGCCAGATTGGTGAATTTCAATAATGATTTAGCGTAGGGACTCAAATCAGTATAATGCAAAAATGCATCTTTTTCAAAACCTACATCTATAAATGCAGCGTTAAGCCCGGGCATAAGCCTCTTTACCTTGCCCAGATAAAGATCACCAACAGCAAAACGGGCATCGCTTTTTTCGCTATGCAACTCTACCAGCTTCTTATCTTCCAACAAAGCTATTTCAACACCGGTAGGAGCGGCATTAATTACAATTTCTTTATTCATTACCTATGAATATGAACATGGGCTATGTCTTAAAAGTAAACCAAACCAACTTTATACGTTATTTTAATGCACGCGGAAAAGCATATGGCATTTAGAGGCTGGAAAATGCATATAAACGATAAAGCGTATGAAAACGGATATACCACATAAAACCCCGTAGATTTCTTTTGCGGGGTTTTATGTAGAATATTTCTCTAATAAATAAGAAGAGCTATTTCTTTTTATGACGGTTTTTTCTTAGTCTTTTTTTGCGCTTATGAGTTGCAATTTTATGACGTTTTCTTTTTTTACCACAAGGCATAGTTCAAATAATTTTTAATATTGTTAATAATAGTTAATTCTGCTTTTTTAAAGCAATAATCCTTTTTTCAAGCTCAGCCTTCATTTCCGCATGATTGCTTACCAGCGGCAATGCTTTCTGATAAAATTTTAAAGCCTCCTGTTTATTATCCTGTTTTTCATAAACATCTGCCAGCAATAATATTGCCTGCAGGTTTTCAGGATCGAGCCCGGTAACTATTTCAAGGCGCTCTTTGGCTCTATCAGTTTGTCCGCTCATAAGCGAGCCCATTGCCAAAGTCATTTGCGCATACACGTTGGTACTGTCCTTCTCTACCACGTCTCTTATTTTAGCAATGCCCTCCATAGGGGCGTTGGATATACCGCCAAACATATAAGTAGCGCCTAAACCAACCTTTGCCGAGTCGTTCCCGGGATTAAGCTTCAAAGATCTTTCGAACAGGTCTTTTGCCTGCAGCCCCATCCATCTTGCCATTTCCGCATTTTCTATATGCTGCAGATTGTTCAGAAACAAATGGCCTGCAAAATTGAGGTTTTTTTCTGAATTTTCCAACCTTGCCTCTTCGGCCACATACCAGGCATAAGGAACAAATGCTTTTATACTGTCTTTCCAGAACCCTGAAAGCTGGTGGTAAGCATGTAATTTCTGTTGATTATCCTCCGCTTTGGCAACTGAAGCCTCAAGCTGATCAATACGGGACACATTTTCCTTTGACAATTTATTTTTAGCGGCCCCCAAAGCACTATCAATTGAAAATGAAGACACTAACAAACCTTCGGCAGAGGAAGGAGCCGGATGGTCGTGACCGTCTTCATGAGTGTGCCCCTCGTGAGCAGATGTTGGATCGGGTTTGGTTCTTCCAAAAACCCAAAGCAGGCACAGCACAGCAACAGCTATGAAAATAGTTAAATATTGAGGTTTTTTCACAATCAAATAAAATTTGGACTGCAAAGTTAACCCCAATACAATACAAATTGTTTAAAACGGAGGATAAAAGTCTGGCGAAGCTATCTTTTGTAGTTAGAAATACAGCTTAATCCTCACCATCTTCTCCCGGCCCGTCGTCTGGCTTAGGCTCTTTTAGTTTTTTTACCTCGATGCTAAATTCCTTTGCAGGCTTAAAGGCCGGAATATAATGTTCAGGAATATGAACCGCTACATTTTTCTTAATATTGCGGCCTATTTTTGCAGCCCGTTTTTTGGTAATAAAGCTGCCAAAACCACGAATGTAAATGTTTTCGCCAGAAGCCAGGGTATCCTTAACTTCTTTGAACATTGTTTCCAGTGTAACCAGTACATCTACTTTAGGGATACCGGTTTTGTCAGAAATTTTGTTGACCAAGTCCGCTTTTCGCATAGATTTAATATTATTTTAACTATTAATTTAAATTGTAAAACAGCATTTTACGAATAATACTTCTAAAATAGAAACAATTATTAATCCAATTTTTTCCTTTCCGTAAAATAAATAAAAACTTTTGAACAATTTAACACATAAAGGACTGATTTCCAGCAAATTTTCAAAATTGTTGTTAAAGTGGCATGAAACCAGGAATAAAAGGCAAATGCCATGGAAGGAAGAAAAGGACCCTTATAAGATATGGCTCAGTGAAATTATCCTGCAACAAACAAGGGTAGAACAGGGTATGGAGTACTACAATAGTTTCATACAGAACTTTCCTACGATCAGCCACCTGGCCCTTGCCGAGGAAAAAAAGGTTTTTAAACTATGGGAAGGTCTGGGTTATTATTCAAGATGCAGGAACTTAATTGCTACGGCAAAATATATCCACCAGGAGTTACAGGGCATATTCCCAGGTACATACGAAGAAATACTTAACCTGAAAGGTATCGGGCCCTACACTGCATCGGCTATTGCATCTTTTGCCTTTAACCTGCCTTTTGCCGTAGTGGATGGAAATGTATTCCGTATCCTGGCGAGGGTATTTGGCATTACTGATGCTATAGACAGCACTACAGGGAGGAAAAAGTTTACGCAACTGGCCACACAACTTTTGGATAAAGAAAGGCCCGGCAAATACAACCAGGCCATCATGGACTTTGGTGCTACTGTGTGCAAGCCGGCAGCGCCCTTATGCTTTGACTGCATTTTTAAAAAATACTGTATAGCTTACACAGAAAATAAAATAGAAACGTTGCCGGTAAAAGAGAAAAAGATAAAGCAACGAAACCGGTTTTTCTTCTTTTTCCTGGTAAAGCATCAAAATAAAATAGCCATACGCGAAAGGACAGAAAAAGACATCTGGCGGCATCTGCACGAATTTCCCGTAGTTGAGCTTGCGGAAATCACTGCTACAGAACAGGCTATCAGCACTGCTAAGGCCTGGGGCTGGGTTGCCGAAGGAGCTATCTTAAAAACAGATGATACCACTTACAGGCAAAAACTTACCCATCAAAGTATTCATGCCCGGGTAGTGCTGGTGTATGCTGATCAAAAACCTGCGGCTCTGAAAACTTATGATTGGGTGGCAGTTAAGGATTTAAAGAACTACTCGTTCCCTAAAATAATCAACGACTTTTTATCGGGCCGCAATTATGCTGGCCATAACAATGCAGATTACCCGGATAAAACCGGCCCAAAGCATTAATTTTTCCAAATGCCCAAAAAAAATTAATTTTATTGTACTATAGCTTAATACATACTTACATAAGAAAAATTTATACTTACTATGAGAGGGGTTAATCGCGTAATGTTGATTGGTAATTTGGGTAAAGATCCGGAAGTGCAGTTGCTTGAAGGGAATATTGCCGTTGCAAAATTTCCCTTGGCTACAACAGAAACTTTTAAAGACCGGTCTGGAAAGCTGGTATCACAAACTGAATGGCATACAGTTGTTCTGTGGCGCGGCCTTGCAGATCTTGCTCAGAAATTTTTACACAAATCCAGCCTTGTATATATTGAAGGAAGATTACGTACACGCAGCTGGGAAGATAAGGATGGTGTAAAAAAATATATTACTGAAGTGGTAGGAGAAAACCTGATCATGCTGGATAAAAAAACAGAAGGTCTTCCCCATGAGCATGATGAACAGGCGCCGAATGACCCTCCGGCAACAGATGATAGTGAATCCGGTACCCTCAGTTTTTAAAAAACGGGATACCTTACTTTTTAATATAAATGCAATTACATTTATATTAAATTTCATTAATTAATTTTTGTTTTGGATACATCTGCATTTGCTTTTTTATTACTGAACAAATTACTGCAGACAGAGCTGCAGGTTACTGCGCAAAGCAGTACTGTTCTGGTGGTAGTGCTGTTATTGCTTATATTCCTGTCTTTTTCAGTTGCCGGCTCACAGGCTGCTATTTTTTCTCTTAGTGAAAAAGATATAGATCTTTTAAAAACCAGGCAGCAGCCTGCCGCCCGTAGAATAATTGACCTGCTGGACGAACCTAAAGAAGTGTACACTTCGATGGTTATATCCAAAACCATCCTTAACATCTGTCTTATTATTCTGACCAATTACCTGGTTAATCAATACACACCGCCGGAATATTTGCACAGTGGCTATTCCATTGCTTTAAAATGGCTGCTTATTGCATTTCTGATCATTTTTCCGCTGGAGATATTTCCCCGTGTATGGGCAAGGCAAAACAGCTTACGCTTTGCATACGAGTGGCCTATATTGCTGTTCATTGTAGAAATAATACATTATATGCTGCGAAGGATGAGCAAAGGAATTGTGTCTGTTGCTGACGGCCTGGGCAAAGTATTGGGCACCGATAATGCCGAAGCAAACAGCCTACAGGAATTTGATGAAGCAATTGATGTACAAACAGATGATGAGGTTTCCCCGGAAGAGAAAAACATCATGAAAAGCATTGTTAAGTTTGGTAAAATATCGGTGAAGAAAGTAATGCGCAGCCGCCTGTATGTAAGCGGTATAGAATACAATACTCCTTTTACCGAGCTGATTGAAAAAATAAAAGACCTGCAATATTCGCGCCTGCCGGTATACAAAGGAAGCCTGGATGAAATTGAAGGCATTCTTAACACTAAAGACCTTATCCCTCATTTATATGATCAGGATTTTGACTGGCACTCTGTAATCAGGTCGCCTTACTTTGTTCCCGACTCCAAACTTATAGAAGACCTGCTTTTAGAGTTCCAGAAAAAGCGGGTGCACTTTGCCATAGTAGTGGATGAGTTTGGTGGAACCAGCGGTATTGTTACTATGGAAGACATACAGGAGGAAGTTATCGGGGATATAAAAGATGAGTTTGATGAGGATGAGATCAGTAATAAAAAAGTAGACGATCACACCTACCTGTTTGAAGGCCATACCATGCTCCGCGATATGTGCAGGATCATGCAGCTTCCTGTAAATACATTTGATGCGGTACGCGGAGATAATGAATCCCTTGGCGGGCTGATCAATGAA
>JASGDI010000140.1:0-12400 GCA_049841335.1 Niabella sp.
CTGGAAGCTGGTTGTTGGCCCTCACATATACATTTTACAAAATCTCTTAAGGCAAAAGTGGTTGGTTCTATTTTCTCCGTATCAAGGTAGATAATAACACCCTCTCTTTTATTAACCGCTTCCCGCGTAGCGCCTGTAACACCATCAACTATCATTTGTTCCCTTTTTAATTTTTCGGGAAAAAGAGTTGCCTTATCACGTGTCATTTCAATCGTGCCGGTACTACCCAGGATTCTCGTAAGATATCCATTGTATTCATTGCTTAAAACAGAGACAATACTTGATTTTACTCCGCCTTCATAATCATATATTACTCTAATATTATCGAAAGTAGTACGCCCATCCTCCCAGAAATTAACATCACCCACTCCAATAGCCTTTAAAGGATGGCCATTCTGTAACCAGTTCACTATATCAATCTGATGAGCAGAAAGCTCTGCCAGTGGCCCTCCAGAGAATTCTTTATACATACGCCAGTTAACATGTTTTTCCTGATCAACATTCTTAACCGGCCTGCGCCAATTAGCATTACGATTGTACTGACATTCATAATGTGTTACTTTTCCAATCAATCCCTCTCCAATAAGCCTTTTTATTTTATGATACATCTCATAATACCTGTATTGATGACCTACCTGAAAAATTATTTGGGGATTTACTTTCATTAAAGAGACCAATTGCAAGGCCTCGTTAATATTGTAAGTCATCGTCTTTTCTACATATACATGCTTACCAGCTTCTATCGAATCTTTAGCCATTCGATAATGCAGATGTAGGGGAGTGGCAATGATTACAGCATCAATCGATTTGTCCTCTAACAATTTTTTATAATCGAAGTACAACTTTGTGCCAGTAGCTACTGTCTTACTCTGCTTTAAGTGGTCGGCATCAATATCACAACATGCAGCTATTTTAATTTCCTCAATCTTAGCAAGTAAATGAAGCAATCCGAACCCACGCTGACCAATGCCTATAAGGCCTATATTTACTGTACTCTTAAAAATACCGGCCCTGCTAATAAACGGGTTTGCCAAAAAAAACGCAGCTCCAAGCGATCCCATAAATAAAAAGCGTCTTCTTGAAAAATATTTGTTCATTCAATGCATTGTGCGAATAAGTTTTTTGGTTGTCTGTTCAGTCGTCTTCTTTTACATTTTACTCTCAACAGCTATATCTCATCCTCTATTATCTTACGTTTCATTTATGGCGTTAAACCTAAAACAATCTCAAAATCAAAACAGACTATAAAGGTCTTCAGACAAGTAAGACTTAAAGTTAGAAGGCTTTTCGAAAAAAGAATTATCGAATGCCGCAATCCTTGTTTCAAAAAACGCAAACTTTAGGAGATGTCTACAAATTTTTTCTGGTACTCTTTGGGAGTGTGTCCCTTAAACTTTTTAAATATGCGGGAGAGGTTACGGCTGTCGCTGAACCCCGATTGCAGGGCCAGGTCTAGCAATGATAACTCCGGGTTTACAAGCAGCAACTCCGCCAGGTGGTCGATCCGGCGTTTTAAAATAAACTGGTAAAGGGAGATGCCCATTTCCTTTTTAAACTTTGTTTCGAGGTTTCTTCTTGACAAGGGTACTTTACGGGTAAGCGCTTCTACGGAAATGGGGTTTGTAAAATCAGCCTCAATATATTGTACCACCTCATGAATATATTCGTTAGCAATGTTATATTTTTCGGTAGACTGCCGGAGCTCAATGCGGACAGGGTTTACAATAATATTATAAGGAGTAGTCCGTGTCTTCTCCAATAACTGGTGCAGTAGTCTTCCAGCTTCATACCCCCCTTTCATAACATCCAGTTTAATGGAGGAAATCGGCGGATCTGAAACGTTACAAATCAGGTCATCATTATCCACTCCCAAAAGTGCAATATCACTAGGTATGGAAATATTATTCAGCTTACAAATATCCGAAACCTGAAGGGCAAAATAATCGTCGCAGGCGAACAACGCCACCGGCTTGGGAAGCGAAAGCAGCCACTGATCCAGTTCCTCATGACTGCTTCCCCACTGTTTTTCATCAAGGTTCTCTGTCTCAAAATAAAAAAAATTACCACCGTTCTTCTCTACTTCTGCTTTGTACCCCTCGGCCCTTTCTGTAGACCACACTACATCCTTATTACCGTAAAAAGCAAAATTCCGGTAGCGGCGCTGTATAAAGAACTGTGCCGCCATTCTACCCGTACCCTGGTAATCACCAGTTAGGTTAGAGAAGTCGTCACTCCGTGCTTTGTAGTTCTGAACAATTACCGGAATTCCTAAACTTTTCAGGTAGCCCGCATCATCCTTGTCAGCCTGCGCAAATACTGCATCTGCATGCCACTCACGCGCCCATTTCAGGATCCCTTTTTTCCCGTATAGTGTTTTGTAATAAGAAGGTAGCCGGTTAAACAGCCAGGGTCCGTTATCCTTGGAGTATTGCACCAATCCCCTCAGGAGCAGCCTGCTGAACTTGCTGGAATGATCGATTAATAATAATATTCGGAACAACCCTTTCTGAATTATGAATTTTAAACAGGCTCTAAATTAATATAAAAAGCGGTTCTTCAGAAATGCCATGAAGTTAAGTTTTTGTTCTCCCTATAAACTATCGGCCCGGGGCGTGTTAGTTCAGGGCTGGCTGTGGATGGGGAAATTGGTTTTTTTTCTCAAAATGATTATTATCCGAAATATTTTTTTGTTGCTGACATACTGTTGTCATAACTCTGTCTGAGCTTTGTTGTATTCAATCATCTAAAACAAATGTTATGAACACAACAACTACTATTGAGCGTCCTGTTATCACCCCTGAAGAATTATTAGCTGCATGGCAGGGCCATCGTAATCTGACCCGGAAAGTAATTGAAGTTTTTCCTGAAAAGGATTTATTTACATTTTCAATCGGAGGTATGAGGCCGTTTGCTGAGCTCTGCAAGGAAATGATCGTTATTGCTGCAGAGGGAATGAAGCAGATTGTAACAGGGGTTATTGAGCCATTCCAGGATGTACTTCCTTCCGTTAGAGAAAAGGCAGATCTTTTAAAAGTATGGGATGATACTACAGAGCAGATCAACATTTACTGGCCACAGATCAGCGCTGAAAGGTTCCGTGAAGAAATAAACATGTTTGGCGCTTATAACTTCCCGGTGATACAGAATATCCAGTATGCCATTGACAATGAGATCCACCATCGTGGGCAGGGTTATGTTTATTTGCGTGCTTTAGGCATTGAACCACCTTTCTTCTGGGAAAGATAGCAGGGACTTACTTACTCCCTGCTCTTCACCGGATAATCTGCCGCCCGTTTGCTGATGGCTTCAGCCAGCTCTTTTAAACGTTTGCGCAGACTGGCTGGCTCAGTAATATCTGCTTTATCGCTAAGCATAATGATCCACCGGATAAAATATTCGGGGTCATGAGCATAGTTAAAGATCATTTCAACCTTGTCACCAATATTTCTTTCAGATACAAAGCCGTAAAAGTTGCGGCTTTGTTTTATGTACCTGGCAAAAGATTTGTCTATTTCAATTTTAATAACGATTTTCTGCTTTTCACTGCCGGGTTTTTTTAAATAAAAAGACAATTCCCGGTGTTGAAGCTCAAAAGGTTTGTCCAGCTTTATTATTTTAAAAATTCGGTCAGCCCTGAATTTGCGATAATCTTTGCGAAGATGGCAGTAAGCCACCAGGTACCAGTATTCATTTTCGTGATAAAGTCCTATTGGTTCAATTACGCGCTCGTTAGGCGCATCAGATTCAATGGACTGATAAGAAAACTGTACCTGCTTTTTGTTCGCTATGCCATACATTAACACCTCCAGCGCATTGGGAACTTCCTTGTTAAACAGGGTCCCCTTAGGCTGTACCAGTATTTTGGTATCCAGCTCATCAATCCAGTCTTTTTCTGCCCAGCGCAGTACCGATTTCACTTTATACATGGCCGACAGAAAGGCAGCACCGACAGATTCATCCGTAAAATGCTGCATCAGTTTTTCTGCTGCTACAAAGCTCACCGCTTCATCGCGGGTAAACATTACCGGCGGCAATTTATAACCTTCTACAATAGAATAGCCTACGCCTGCTTCGGAGGAAACAGGCACCCCAGATGCCTCTAACGTTTTAATATCCCGGTAAATAGTGCGCAGGCTTACCCCAAAACGGTTGGCCAGTTCCTGAGCCTTTACAATTCTTTTCGATTGCAATTGTGTGAGGATGGCTACCACCCGGTCAAATTTTTTAGGACTTTCATCTATTTCGCTGTTGAATGCCATAAGTGCAATTTATGCAACAATTATAAATTATGGCACTGGTTAAAATCGCTGGCTGCGAATAATGTGTTTTCCATAAAAAAGCCCCGCAAAACATTGCAGAGCTTTTTACAATGATCTTATTTCTAAAATTTATAACCCAACGAAATGCCGAAACCAATGTTTTTAGTATTTGCATCTGTTTTCTCTCCATTGTATTTTGGTGTTATATTAGCCATGCCCAACTGGGCGTTTAGCTGAAGGGAAAGTTTATTGCTAAACTCATATCCGGCTAACAGGTTTCCTCCAAAGTCTAAAGGCTTACCATAATAATCTCTTAAGCTATCCCAGTCATCATCGGAAATGTCGTCTTTAAATTTCAACTTACCGCTTTCGGTTTCGCCATTATATTTGAACTTCCATTTTCCCCCTAACCCGTAGGCAACGTAAGGTCCAACGCCTAACAATAGATGCCCCTTTCCTAACTCAGGCTTATAAAGAAAATTAACAGGTATTTCTGCATAATAAGGAATAGTTTTATAAGAATCATCCCCATCTTTATAGTGAACACCTTTTGTGCTGAATAATAAACCCGGCTGAATAGCGAACTCATCTGCCACAGGAATATCAAAAGTAATGCCTGCATGAAATCCCGGTAGTAATTTATTATCCTCAATTTTGTCGCCATCCTCATATGTCCCACTTATATTGGAAAAATTAACACCCGCCCTTACACCTATCTGCACCTGGGCCTGGGATGTTACTGTAATGATACTTAATGAGGCCATAAGCAGGCCACTGAACATGAACTGTTTTAGTTTCATAAACAATCGTTTTTAAATTAGAAAATAATTTTATCTAAAATAATAAATAAAAAACGGTTCACTGAAAATTTTTCAGAAAACCTGCTTGACCCGATAGTAAAATTTTCCATTACAACGATAAAAACCACCATGAGCATAAGAAACAGCTTTGGTAAATTTACCATCTGTTAAATACAAATTATTGCCGGTGAAACGATTGTTGCAGATCATCTTCCTGTTTGCATATTTAAATATTGCTGGTCAAACCGCGATGGTCAGTCCGGATAGTGCTGCTATCCCCGGTGTAAACGTATATGTTGCTCCATCAGGCAATGATACTGATCCCGGAACTTTGCGGCAACCTAAAGCTACTCTTCACGCAGCTTTGCGCCAGGTAAGGGAGATGAGGCGATTGAGCGGATCGGCTCTTACTCAGCCTGTTCATATTATTATACAGCAGGGCACTTATTATTTACAGGAGCCTGTATATATCAGGCCCGAAGATTCAGGCACTCCGCAAAGTCCTACCATTATCCGGGCTGCTGAAAAGGCAGAAGTTATTTTAAGTGGCGGCGTTCCGGTCAGTGGCTGGAAAAAGCTCAACACCGATGTTGCCGGTTTGCCGGCTACAGCAAAAGACCATGTTTGGGTAACCGATGTGCCCGGCGATTTTTACGGTTTGCCTCCCATCCGGCAGCTGTGGATGAACCATATAAAAGCTACAAGAGCCAAATGGCCCAATGGTAGCGAAATGCAACGCATCATCAGTTGGAATAAAAAAGAGGAGACCTGTCAGGTACCGGTGCCCCCGGTTGCAATTACCGATGTTAGTGGCATGGAAATGTTTATTCACCAATGGTGGGAAATTGCCATTTTAAGGTTAAAACACATGAGAGTCAATGGCGACAGCGCCCAGCTAAGCTTTCGCCAGCCGGAAAGCCGCATACAAAGCGAGCATCCCTGGCCGGCGCCGTGGATATCAAAAGAAACCGGTAACTCCGCTTTTTATTTATCCAATGCCATTGAGTTTTTAGATGAACCGGGTGAATGGTTTGCTGACAGAGCAGGCCGGAAAATATACTACTGGCCGCGCCCGGGTGACGACCTTGAAACCGCCGGTGCTATAGTGCCCCTGCTTGAGAATATAATAAATATAGAAGGAACGATCGACGACCCGGTGAAATATATTCAGTTTAAAAATATTTCCTTTCAGCACACCGGCTGGAATCGCCCCTCGTTGCAGGGACATGTGCCACACCAGGCCGGTATGCCCATGACGGATGCCTATAAGCTAAGACCCGCAGGAACAAAAGATAAGGCATCGCTGGAAAACCAGGCATGGATTGTACGGCCCGAAGCTGCCGTGAAAGTTTCGTTTGCCCATAATACATCCTTTGAAGGCTGCTCTTTTCAGCATATAGCCTCAACAGGGCTGGATTATAACCGCGGTGTGCAAAACAGTACCATCACTGGCAACCTTTTTAAAGATATCGGTGGTACGGCTATATTAACAGGCGTATTTGCAGATGATGCAACGGAGATCCATCTGCCGTATAATCCAAGCGATGAAAGGGTAGTAGCCGATGCAATAACTATCACGAACAATTTGGTTACGGATGCTACCAATGAAGATTGGGGTGCTGTGGGTATAGGCCTGGGATATACCAGGAACGCTGTTGTAGCGCATAACGAAATTGAGAACGTAAACTATTCGGGTATCAGCATGGGCTGGGGCTGGAGCCCTAAACCTAATGTGATGAAGAATAATAAAGTAACCGCAAATAAGATCCATCATTTTGGGAAACAGAATTATGATTGCGCCGGGATTTATACATTAAGCGCACAACCGGGTTCGCTTATCAGTGAAAACTATATTGACAGTATTTACAAAGCTCCTTATGCACATCTGCCATCTCATTGGTTTTATTTATATACCGATGAAGGTTCTGCGCATATCACTTTAAAAGATAACTGGACGGCCTCTCAAAAATATTTGCAGAACAATAACGGTCCCGGTAATGAATGGACTAATAATGGCCCGCAGGTAGATATAAGTGTAAAACAAAATGCAGGCCTGCAGCTGGCTTATCATCACCTGCTGAAAGAAACAACGTACCGGCAGGTAAAGCAGCCCATCAATACAGAGCATGAAGAGCTGGTAGAAATAGTAGTGCCTAAAGGAAAGCTGAATATAGCGAGGCTGAAGGATTTTTTGCGGCAGAACCATATCAGTCCCAACAGTATTTACAGGTGGAAAGACCGCTATGTTATTTTTGATAAGATACAGGACCTCTCTGTATTTGAAGGCCGGCTGAGAAAAGCATTTCCCGGGCTTACCGTAAGACCTTATTATGATATGTACTACCGGTTTGACCGGAGTTGCTGCGGCGATACTTCAACAGCCAGGCAATGGGAACATATTATTTTAACGGCTAACCTTGTGGCCGATGCAGAAAAGCAAAAAGAATATTTAAACTATCATGCGGTACAGTTTGAAGAATGGCCGGAAATTGCTAAAGGCTTTTGCAATGCAGATTTCCAGCGGTTAATGATGTTCCGTAACGGAAGGCAGCTTATGCTTATAATAAGCATACCCAAAGGGAATACCCTGGACGAGCTGAATCCTAAAACAGTGGAAAATAACCCGCGTGTAGCAGAATGGAATAAAATAATGGCCCAATACCAGGAAGGCATTGAAGGGACGAAGAAAGGAGAGGTTTGGGTGTTCTTGGAGAAAGTCGATAGACCCTAGTCCATGGACTATCGACCATGGATATTTAAATAAACAAAAGCGTTAGATATGAGATTCAATGATCGAAATGAGAATGGTAGCTCCCCTTTAGGGGCGGGAGGTAGCATGGCGGGCATCGGCATCCTCGGTTTAGGTGAAGGAAGAAGTACTATCAGCGCTGCTTTGCAAAGTAAAAAATTACGGTTAAAGACCCTTTGTGATGTAAGCGAAGAAGTGTGCAGGCAACGCTGCAAAGAGTTTGATTTTGATCATTATACCACGAAGTATGAAGATATGCTGAACGATCCCGATATAGATATTATTGCTATTTACACGCCGGATCATTTACACGCCGAACATATCAGCCAGGCATTGAAGCATGGGAAACATGTGGTTTGCACCAAGCCGTTTATTGACGACCTGGAAGATGCAAAAGCCTTGCTGGACTTGCAGCAGCAAACAGGGAAGAAGGTTTTTGTAGGGCAGAGTTCTCGTTTTTTTGAACCTGCAAAACGCCAGCGTAAAGATTTTGAAGCCGGTGAAATAGGAGAGCTAATAACAGTGGAAAGTCATTACCATGCGGACCACCGCTGGTTCCTCGAAAAAAAATGGGCCCTGGAGGATGCTTTTAAATGGTTATATGGAGGATTAAGCCATCCTGTGGATTTTATAAGATGGTATTTGCCGGATATAGCAGAGGTCATGGGTTATGGTATGATCAGTGCTAACGGTAAGAAAGCAGGATTAAAGCATGAGGATACCATGCACTTTATTTTTAAAGCAGCTGACGGGCGTATTGCCCGTGTAAGCGGGGTTTATACATCTCCTGTTCAGCCGGCTTACAGGGAAAGCGGGATGAGTACAGTGCTGCGTGGAACGGAAGGTGCCAGTCAGGCCGACTATCATGAATTGCGTTATGCAATTACTGATAGAAGAGGAGAAGAAAAAACGATCACCTGGGGCGACAGCGCACTGAAGCATTATTTCCGTTTTGAGGGACAAAGTCATCATGCAGGGGAGTACCAGAATTACCTGGAATACTTCGCAGATTCCATAGGGCAAGGTTTTACAGCTTATCCTGATATGGCGGAAGGCATTGGGACGGTAGCATTGCTACAGGCAATGGATGAAAGTTTGAAAACAGGAAAGCCGGTGAAGGTGAAGGAATTGTTGGGGAGATACGGATTGAACGAGATTCAATAATGAGTTATGAGCGATGAATAATGAAAGATAAGTTGACCATAAGTCATAATAATATTAATGCTTATTAAATGGGTGAAAGTATTTTAAAAGAAAAATCGAATCGTTTGCTTGTGCTGTGGAAGTATCCATAAAACAAAAAAGCTGATCACCTATAATTTATAACTCTAATAAAACGTGAATAATATTTTATCAAAACTTCAGCCGGTTGATTATGCAATAGTTGCAGTGTATCTGGTGATATTGCTATACATCGGTTATAAGGCAAGTTTTGGCAGCAAAAAGAAATCTGATGAAACTTTGTTCCTGGCGGGAAAGTCGCTCAACTGGTACAATATCGGTTTTAATATGTGGGGTACCAATGTTGGCCCCTCCATGCTCCTGGCGTTTGCCAGTATAGGTTATTCAACAGGTATCGTTGCCGGGAATTTTGAGTGGTATGCATTTGTGTTCCTGTTTTTACTGGCAATAGTATTTGCACCGAAATATATAGCAAGCAATGTTACCACTATGCCAGAGTTTATGGGACAACGCTATGGCGATGGCACCCGGAATATTTTAGCATGGTACGCGCTTATTAAAATCCTGATCTCCTGGTTGTCGTTAGGATTATTTGCCGGTGGTTTCCTGGTGCGCCAGATCCTGGGCATACCTATGTGGCAATCGGTAATTGTGCTGGTATTGTTTGCCGGTTTTTTTGCATTTGCCGGGGGCTTAAAAGCCATCGCCCGCGTCAATGTTTTCCAGATGATCTTATTGATAGGCGTATCCATGTTATTATGTATAATGGGTATCCATAAAATTGGCGGAATAGATGCCCTGGTAAATAAAACACCTCCTGAATATTGGAGCATGATACGCCCTGCAACTGATGATAAATATCCCTGGTATGCCATTTTGTTAGGCTATCCGGTTTCCGCCATTGCATTTTTCTGTACGGACCAGGCAATGGTTCAGTCTGTGCTGGGCGCCAGAAACACCGAGCAGGGACAGCTGGGCGTAAACTTTATTGGATGGCTGAAAATATTATCGTTACCGCTGTTTATTATACCAGGCATCGTATGCTTTATTTTATACCCGAATTTAAGCAGTCCTGATGAGGCTTATATGACCTTAGTGACCAATTTATTTCCACCAGGCCTGAACGGTTTGGTAATAGTGGTGCTCATTGCAGTATTGGTAGGCACTATTGGCTCTTCGTTAAATGCGCTGAGTACTGTTTTTACAACAGATATTTATGGTAAGAAGATAAATCCACAGGCCAGCAATCGGCAACTCATCAAAGTAGGAAGAGTAACGGTGATTGCCGGTTGCTTCTTCGCTATCCTTATGGCACTGGCTATAGACAGCATTAAGGGTTTAAATCTTTTTGATGTATTCCAGGCCGTTTTAGGATTTATTGCGCCATCGCTGGCAGTGGTTTTTTTAATAGCGGTATTCTGGAAACCTACAACGCGAAAGGCGGTTAATTTTACACTTTCCTGGGGTTCTGTAATAAGCCTGGGCATTGGAGTACTGTATTTATGGGTGTTCCCGGCAAAAGACTATGCATTCTGGCCACATTACCTGTTTTTGTCGTTTTTGATCTTTGCATTATTATTAGTGCTTGCCATAGCTATTTCAATACTCGATCCCCATCCGCAACGGGCAGTGATTACTGAAAAAAATATCCCGGTAACAACTCCTCGTGTAAAAAGAGCCTGGGGCGCATTAATAGTAGTAATGATTATATTGTATTTAATATTCCATTAAGCAGTAAATATGAAGAAGAATAATTTTATGAGATCAACTCCTGTGCTTCTAGCATCGCTCTTGCGTCGCACACTTGTGCGGTTGAATAATACTCGTCATTACGAGCGCCATAACTATCATTGTCAGGCTCAGGACGACAAACATCAATCGCATTCAAAATTCAAAATTCAATATTTAGTATTTTACATTTTCTTTTTTGTTCTTATGTCTTTGGGGCAGCCCTCATTTGCACAAACCTGGATCTGGTATCCTGGTGATTATGAAATATGGCTATCCAACCAGATGCAGAACCGCAGAACCGAGCGGGGCGTATTCTTTCCTGTTTTCTGGAAAATAGATAATCATTATCCGCTGATAGATTTCCACAAAGTATTCGATCTCACAGCGCCGGAAGAAGTAGAGATCCGCGTGCAGGGGCAGTACAATGTAAAGCTGGATGGCAAGGCTTTTGAAGGCTATCCCCAAAAGATCGTTGTTCCGACAGGAAAGCATAAGATCAATATTAAAGTGTTCAACCAGCGCGAAGTGCCTGCCATCTTTGTAAAAGGAAAAAATATTGTAAGCGACAGCTCCTGGCTGGTAACTTTTGAAGATAAGGAATGGATAGATGAGACCGGTAAAACCTCCGATATATCCACTACCAAATGGATGAATGCAGGCGCCTGGAATTTTAATGAAGCAACACAATTGCCATCAGCATTTAAGCTGCCGGTAAAGCCGCTCGAAGCGATAAGCTCCGTTAAAAATAGTAATGCTACATTGGTGGATTTTGGAAAGGAAACCTTCGGGTATATTAAATTACATGGACTAAAGGGAAAAGGTAAGCTGGCTGTCTATTATGGAGAAAGTAAAGAAGAAGCGTTAGATACTGCTCATACAGAAACTTATGATAAGCTGTATATTGACCAGCAGTCCGGGGACTATACATTAGAGCTTTCCAAGGCTTTCCGTTTTGTAAATATTATGACAGATCCCTCTCTAAGCTTTGAAAAAGTTTCCATGTTGTATGAGTATGCCGACCTTCAGGATAAGGGCTCATTCAAATGTGACGATGAAGAGATCAATAAAATTTATGAAGTTGCGAAATATACTTTTCATTTAAGCACCAAAGAGTTTTTTATAGATGGTATTAAACGTGATCGCTGGATATGGAGCGGTGACGCCTATCAAAGCTACCTGATGAACTATTATTTAACCAATGATAATGAAACAGTGAAGCGTACCACGTTGGCGCTTCGTGGGAAAGACCCGGTAACAAGCCATATCAACACTATTATGGATTATACTTTGTACTGGTTCCTGGGTGTATATGATTATTACCTGTATAGCGGAGATGCTGCGTTCGTTCGTAACAATTACGACCGGATGAAATCCCTGATGAGCTATGTACTGGGTCGCACTAATAAAGACGGTTTGCTGGAAGGCCTGGCCGGGGATTGGGTGTTTATTGATTGGGCCGAAGGGTTGAGCAAACAGGGTGCAGTAAGCTTTGAGCAGTTGTTATTTGCCCGCAGCCTGGAAACCATGGCTTTGGTGGCTGATATGGTGAACGAAAAAGAGGATGCTGCTGACTATGCAAAGCTGGCTGCCGGTGTAAAACAAAAATTATTTGATATTTACTGGAGTGAACAAAAGCAGGCCATCGTCCACAGCTATGTAAATGGCAAACCAACGGATCA
>JASGDI010000141.1:0-11945 GCA_049841335.1 Niabella sp.
CTCAGCAGCATTTTTGTTACCACCTGTAAGGCATACGAAGTAGCCAAATACCTGGAGCAAAGGCATATTAACCATTTAACACTGATTGGCTATGATCTCCTGCCTCCCAATCTTTATTTCCTGGAGAAAGGACGGATCGGTTTTCTGATCAACCAGAATGCCGGTACACAGGGCTACATGGGTATTTATGTGCTAACCCAGCACCTCGTTTTCAAACGGCAGGTGCCGGAGATCAAATACCTGCCGCTGGATGTGGTAACCAAAGAAAACATGAACTATTTTATTGAAAAAGTAAAACCGGGTATTATGGAGTTGAGCTACGATGTAGCTTAAGTTTATATACGTAGTTTATTTATCCTGCCCTTTCGCTTCCTCCGTTAGTAAATCAAATGCCTGTTGCGATGGGAACTATTCCTGTTGTGTGCTCTCCCCGAGCTCTTCTCGGGATGATCAAGAAGCAGGCCCCCTGACTCTCTTAAAAAAGAATGTTTGCACAAATAAGCCCCATACTGTGTAAAAGAAGGTTTTTAAAATTTCGTGTTCGTACACAAAAATAATTTGTGTATTAAAAACAAAGATTTATATTTGGTAAATTATATACGTTAACGGTTTGTTGAATGATCACGGTAAAGCCATAAAAAGTTGAGATTTTGTGCTTCATGCGCTGCAGATGGGGGAGGCAAACCATTTTTTGATAAGTAATTCATCAGCAAAATAAGATATATGGAAAACTCAAGGCGTGATTTTTTAAAGAAAGTTTCCTTGTTGTCGGGTGTAACAGCAAGCCTGCCGTTGTTAGGCTCGGCAGCAATAATAGATCAGGGGTTTAATATGTCCGGGTACAGGGCCCCGAAGATTGATAAGGTAAAAGTAGCTTTTGTTGGATTGGGAAACCGGGGAAAAGCGGCGGTCTCTCGTTTTTTGTACATTGAGGATGTAGAGATTGTTGCCTTATGCGACAAATATGCAGATCGCGTAAGTAGCCAGCAGAAAAAAGTAACAGATGCCGGGGGTAAAAAGCCACGGTCTTATTCCGGGGAAGACGGCTGGGAAAACATGCTCAAAGAAGTTAAGATCGACCTGGTTTACATCTGTACGCCCTGGAGGTTGCATGCTCCCATGAGTATTGCCTCCATGAAAGCCGGCGCACACGTGGGATGCGAAGTGCCCATTGCGCTGAACCTGAAAGATCTGTGGGAACTGGTGCATACTTCGGAAGCTACCAGGAAGCACTGCATGATGCTGGAGAATTGCTGCTATGACTTTTTTGAATTGCTTACACTGAACATGGTGCAAAAAGGAGTATTTGGTGAGTTGGTACATGCAGAAGGAGCGTATATACATGACCTGATTGACTATAATTTCAGCAAGACTGTCCTTACTGATTTTTGGAGGTTGAAAGAGAACATCCGTATTCATGGCAATATGTACCCCACCCACGGTATTGGGCCCGTAGCGCAATGTATGAACATCAATCGCGGAGACAGGATGAAATCGCTGTTCAATATGGAAAGTGATGATTTTATCATGGATGCAAAAGCACGTGAGCTGGCTGCCACAGACAGCGAATACCAGCCATTTGCCGGCAAGAAATACCGGGGAAATATGAATACCACGCTGATACGTACGGCAAAAGGCAAAACCATTATGATCCAGCACGACGTTTCTTCGCCAAGACCCTATTCCCGCCTGCATACACTGAGTGGTACCATTGGTTTTGCGCAGAAATACCCGGTTGAAGGTATGGCCTTCAAAAATTATAAGAACGGGCATGAGTTTTTACCTAAGACAGAACTGGAAAAACTGGAAAAGGAATATGCTCCCGAGATCGTTCGTTTTATTGGCGAGCAGGCCCGTAAAGTGGGCGGGCATGGCGGCATGGATTTTATGATGGACTGGCGGCTGGTTGACTGCCTGCGCAACGGGCTGCCTATGGATCAGGATGTATATGATGCAGCGGCATGGAGCGCCATTATTCCGATGAGCATGGAGTCTGCAGAGTACAACCGCATGGTCAGCTTCCCCGATTTTACAAGAGGGAACTGGATCTCCAATACTCCTGTAAACCTGAGCCTGGAAGGAGCCGGTAATACTCGTATTCGTGCTATTAAAGGAAGTTCAGATCAACTGGATGTATAAATCCAGCAACAGGTCAGCAGCTAAAACTACTGAATACAAAATAAGAGGCTGCCCGGAAAAGGGCAGCTTCTGTTTATTTATAACTAACCGGAAAGCAGTGCTTTAAAAAAATATCGTGTTCGTACACAAAAATGTTTGTGTATTGAAAATAAAGGATTATATTTGGTAAAATTATGTACGTTAACGGATATGTGATTTTGACAACAATTGAAAAACTAAAATACAAACCATGAATTGTTTCAAAACGGGAAGTTTGCTTGGACTGCTTATGATTTGCTGCTTTAAGCTCCATGCACAGCAGGCAGAAATAACCGGTCAGGTTACTGCTGACGGCGATGGAAAACCTCTGTCGGATGTAACTGTAACGGTCAAAGGAACAGGAGGAGGTACTACTACAAATAGAGAAGGCTATTATAGGATTACCGCTAACCTAAACGATACGCTGGTTTTTTCTCATGTGGCTTTCCTGGATAACGAGGAGGCAATCGGCCATCGCCGTGTAATTGATATAGTCCTCCTGTCAAAACAGGGGCCGCTTGATGAGGTAGTGGTTGTGGGTTACGGCACCCAGCGCAGAAAAGACCTGACCGGTGCGGTTTCTTCGGTAAAAGCGGAAGACCTCGTGCTTTCCTCGGCTCCGGATGTAGGCCACATGCTGCAGGGAAAAGCTGCGGGTGTCATGATCCGGCAAAACAGCGCCCAGCCGGGAGGAGGATTAGATATCCTGATACGGGGTGCCGGCTCCGTGCTGGCCAGCAATGAACCGCTCATTGTGGTAGACGGATTCCCGATCTCCGATCTGCAACAGCCAAATGACAGGGACCGTGAAGAACCGCGTTATGATGCAGGTACCTTCAGCTTGCTCAATTCGTTTAACGCTAATGATATTGAGTCCATAGACGTATTGAAAGACGCCAGTGCTACCTCTATATATGGGGCGCGTGCAGCCAATGGCGTTATATTGATCACCACCAAAAGAGGCAAAGAGGGGGCTCCTTCCATACAATATTCCAACAATTTCTCCTTCCAGTTATTTAAAAACTCTTTTGATGTGCTTCCGCTGAACGAATGGATGCAGGTACGTAATGAAGCGGCCTGGGAACAATTCCTGTTTGAGAATGCTGTATTCCCATGGGGGTATAAAACCGTAGAAGAAGCTGAAGCCAACCCTGTAGGAACACGTTATCGCCCAAGATATACGCAAAATGCTATTGATAATGTTGGCCGCGGTACAGACTGGATCAGCCTGATGACACGTAATGGCCGTACGCAGCAGCATAATCTGTCTGTTTCAGGAGGCACCAAAACCACCAAATACTTAATATCAGGCAATTATTATGATCAGGACGGTATTGTGCGCAATTCTGCACTGAGGCGTTATGCGTTTCGCGCTAATGTAGACCAGGAACTGAGCAAATATGTAAAAATGGGCGTGAGCCTGACGGCAAGCCGTGTCAATACGGACAACTCCCAGTTGGGTGGCCAGCCCTGGGAAAAATCGGGGATCATCCGTGCAGCAATACAGCAGGGCCCGCATATCCTGGCGATAGACGATGATGGGAATTATCCCCTGAACCCGGAATTAGGTACTCAGCCCAATGCCTATTCACTGCTGACGATCACTGACCAGGGAATCGTGGATCGTTTACTGCTCAATTCCTTTGTAGACATCATGCCGGTAAAGGACCTGGTGATCCGGCTGAAAGGTGGTATGGACCGCGGAGATACCTGGAGAGGTAATTATATGCCACGCACCACGTTGTACGGCGCCATTCAAAATGGTAAAGCCTATGTGGGCAGTGTAGATCATAACGACTACCTGATGGAAGCAACCGCCAATTACAAAAAAACAATAGCGGATGCGCATAAATTTGACCTCCTGCTGGGTGTATCTGAACAGCAGACCAAAATATCGTCCAGCCACCAGGGAAACAGCGGGTTCATTACAGATGCCTTTTTATGGAACAACATGGAGTCGGGCTCTGGCATTAAGGAAGTGCGCACTTCCCGCAGTGAGAGCGTTATTGCCTCGTATTTCGGAAGGGTGAATTATAACTACGATGACCGGTTTCTGGCTACCTTCAGTATTCGTACAGATGGCGCCAGTGTTTTTGCGCGTAATCATAAATGGGCCACGTTCCCGGCGCTGTCTGTGGGCTGGAATCTTGGGGAAGAAAAATTCTTTGAACCTTTGAAAAACACTGTTTCACAACTGAAGCTGCGTGCCGGTTACGGAAAAACAGGTAATGCTTCTATAGGTAGCGCGGCATACGCAGCCTCCTACGCTTATCCGGCTTATGTTACCGGCGATGATGGTATTGCTATTGGAGTCTCCCAGTCACGGCTCGAAAACCCCGACCTTAAATGGGAAACTACTACAGAGTACAATATAGGTCTTGATTTCGGATTGTTTAAAGGAAAGCTCAATGGTGCAATTGAAGTATTCGATAAAGTTATATCCGACCTGCTTGCGGTAAAGCCCCTCAATTCTTACCATGAGATCAACACCATCATGGCCAATATCGGTGCTACGCATAGCCGGGGTTTTGAGGTAACGCTCAATTACCAGACCATGCAGACCGACAAATTCAAATGGAAAACGACTGCTACAGTAGGCAGGTATAAGGACACCTGGAAAGAGCGTGCCCCTGACTGGAAACCTTCTGTTTATGAGAACTACAATGATCCGTTAAGAGCCTGGTACAGCCGTATTGCAGATGGTATCATGCAAATAGGTGATGAAGTACCGCACCAGCCCGGACTAATGCCCGGTATGATTAAGATCAAGGATATCAACGGCTTTCAGCGCGATGCTGGCGGCAACCCCATGGTAGATGAGAACGGCAGGTTCCTTCGTACGGGAGGACCTGATGGCCGGATTGATGAAGCAGACATGGTATTGCTGGGGACCACCGATCCGAGCGCCATCCTGGGTTTGTCTAACCGGCTCAACTACAAGGGCTTCAGTTTGGTAGTGGATTTTCATTCGATGTTGGGCAGGCGTATGGAAGATCCCAATTATACGGAATATGGTATATCTGCAGATGGTATCCATAAAGGATATAACGCATTGCGTACGGTGAAAGACCGGTGGACGCCTACCAACCCTTCTACAACGCAGCCCAGTTCTTTCTATGGCTGGTCGCAATATACATCGGGAAACTTCTTTGTACAGGATGCCTGGTTTATTCGTCTGCAGAATGTGTCTTTAGGATACACCCTGCCGCAAAACTGGACAAAAAGGATCGCCAAATCCGTTCAGCTGCATGTTGACGCCCACAATCTTTTTGTGATCACACCTTATAAAGGGGTGGATCCCGAGACTGATTCGTATACGGCGGCTTACCCATACGTGAGAACTTATACCATTGGCGCTAATATTAGTTTCTAACATTCAAACCTGAAAAGAATATACAGATGAAAAAGATAGTTTTTATCATTTCAGTGATCTTCCTGATAGGTGCTACGGGCTGTACCAAGCGCCTTGTTTCCAAAGATCTTTCGGAAATAAACCCCAGTATATTCCCCAGTTCCAGGGAGGATGTACAGGCTTTGGTAAACGCTGCCTATTACCCGCTTCGCGGTGCCTGGTGGGACGGGATCAACGGGCCAACAGAAAGAGGCATACAGTGGATGGACTGTACTACCGAGATCCTGATCGGGAAATACGGCTCCCAGCAAAAACTGGGCAGGCTGGACTGGAACCCTTCGGATGAAGAGGGCGTTACCTATTTCTACAGCAGGTTCTACAATAAGATCAGTGGCATGACGCTGGCCATCGACCAGATCCAGAATATAGACCTGGACGAGGATTTCAAGAAAAAAGCCATTGCCGAAGTGCGTTGCGCACGGGGGTTGCTGGCCTACACCCTCTTTGATCTGTACGGTCCATTGGTGATCGCTCCTTTGGAGGTATTGAAAAACCCGCTGAAGGAAGAGCCCCTGGCGCGTCTCTCCCATGAGGATATGGTGGCTTTTATGGAAGAAGACCTTATCGAGGCTGCTAAAGACCTGCCGCATCCTGCCGACGTAGAGTATGGGCGTTTCAGCAAGGCATTGGCCAAAATGGTGCTGATACGACTTTACCTGCACGAAAAACGATGGCAGGATGTCATCAATGTAGCGAACGACATCATCGCTTACAATCATTTCTCGTTATCGAATGACTATGTAGGAATGTGGCGGCCGGAAGGCGCCAAGAGCAGCAAAGAGGTTATCTGGGCAATACCTTGCGACTATGAGGCTACCAGCCAGAATACCTGGCAAACTTATGCAGCCCCCAACAATTATTCTACACTTGGTGGCTGGCAAACCGTGCAGAGTACCTGGTGGTTCTATGATACTTTTGAGCCAACTGATACGCGGAAGACAATGCTGATCGCCGAATACACCGGTACCGATGGCGTTACATACAGCAGGTCAAATCCGGGTGTGTATATGGACCTGGGGCCTATTCCGTTAAAAATAGACCTGGATGTCAACCGTACCAGTGCTTATTCAACAGTAGATATTATCATGTACCGCTATGCGGATGTGCTGCTTTCCAAGGCTGAGGCTATAGCCAATGCCGCCGGAGCACCTAATTCCGAGGCTATGGAACTGGTGAATGTGGTGCGGCGGAGAGCCGGACTGGGCGATAGAGCGCTCGCCAGTTACAGTGCTCTGAGTGCCTTTAATAACCTGGTACTGACAGAGCGCAGCCATGAATTCTGGTGCGAGAACGGCCAGTACCGCGCCGATCTGATCCGTCATGGAAAATTCCTGGAGCGGGCCAATCTGGTCAAAGGGGCAACCGCAACGCAACCGCATAAAGTGAAGTTCCCTTTTCCGTTATCAGCAATCAGCGAGGGTAAAGGTAAGTTTATCCAAAACCCGGGTTATAATTAATTCCTAATGACTATGAAAACAATAAGAAATACTTGCCTGGAGCAAGCGTGGATGCACGTTGCAGTAATATGCCTGCTTATTCCCTTACTTGCTTTTTCCTGTAAAAAGACACCGGGAAGTAATAACAATGATGGCAGAAAGGAAACGAAGTACACCGAGTCCCAGGAAGTGATCTTTAATCCCGAACGGGGTTTTATGAGCCTGTTTACGGTACCTGCTGAAGGCCCCGCATTGAGCCGGGCGGCGCTTCAAACTTTGAAAGACGAGAAGGTCAGTATCATTCACCGTAACTATTACCTGGAAAAGTTTAAAGACAAGCCGCTGAGCCAGCAACAACTGGATCTTTTTCAGACCGACTTTAACCTGTTGCGTGAAATGGGAATGAAAGTTATCCTCTGCTATGCCTATACAGGCATTGACTACGTGTGGGTGGAGGACGCGATCTCCGAGGGCAAGGATGTTACTGATGCACCCTTACATATCGTGCAGCAACATCTTGATCAGTTAAGACCCGTATTACAGGCTAACAAAGATGTGATCGCCTTTGTGCAAGCCGGGTTTGTGGGCGCCTGGGGCGAATTTCACAGCTCTACCAATAACTTGACCACCCCTGAAAATGCACGGGCTGTTATCAATAAGATGATGGAGGCTTTTCCAAATGAGATCATGATACAGATGCGTACTCCGGCGCTCAAACGGATGGTTTTTGAGACGGGCGTGCCGATCAGTGAAACACAGGCGTATTCAGGTCAGGGTACTGCCCGGGTGGGGCATTACAACCATTGTTTCCTGACAGGTGTTGATGACTACGGAACGTATACAGACCCTGTGGTGGACAAGGATTATATTTCACGTGAGGCGGCATTTGTGCCTACCGGAGGAGAAACCTGTCCGCCTACAGAAGGAACGCCTTCGTGCCAGAAGGCTATCGACGAAATGAAGCTGCTGAAATGGACCTATCTTAATCTCAACTGGTACAAACCCACTATAGATGCCTGGAGAAACGCCGGTTGTTTTACGGAATTCCAAAGACGGCTGGGTTACCGGCTTACGCTGGCCAGCGTGCTGGCGCCAGCAGAAGTGACTACCGGCGGTACCTTTAATATCCGGATCAATTTAAAGAACACCGGCTATGCCCCGGTGTACAATCCCAAGAAAACCAGCCTGGTCTTAAAGAGCACGGCCGGTGGAACGGAACACTATTTCCCGCTTGATGCAGACATCAGGGCCTGTAAGCCCCTGGTGCCACTGGATATAGAAAAAAATATTTCCCTGACAGGCGTGGCAGCAGGTACTTACGATCTGTACCTGAAAATAGCAGACAATGCCGATCCCTTAAGGGACCGTCCCGAATATTCGATACGGCTTGCCAGCAGCGGTGTGGAATACACCAATAATGGCCTGAACAAGCTTAACATACAGTTGAAAGTAAAATAGAAAGCAGTCTTATTATAAAATATAAAAAGTTAAGACATGAAAATGCGTACGATCATCACATTTGTACTTTTCCTTTTCCTGGCCAGCTCTTGTAAAAAAGACAACGAAGGGAATACGACCAAAGCGGTATTCAGCTATGTGACAGATGGATTCAGAGCGAACTTTACCAATTTTTCTACCAATGCAAAAGAATATGAGTGGGATTTTGGCGACGGATCGGATCCATCCACCCAACGAAATCCTACCCACTTGTATAGCAGGGCCGGTGAGTTTACGGTACGCCTTACCGTAAGGAACGGAGAGCAGACAAGCACTTTTGAAGACCTGGTATTTATAGAGGGGCCAAACATTAAGATCGACGCCAACTTTAATGATTGGGAGCATGTGCCTTTTACAGCTGTTATTGAAGATGGATCGGCTGGAAAGTTCAAAGCCCTCAAAACTTATGCCTCAGCAGAAAATCTCTTTTTTTACATAGAAGGAACGGAAGATATGGAGCTGAATTCGCTCAATTTGCTGATTAACAAAGATAATAATCCTGCTACCGGCCGTGCGTACTGGTGGTATCCCGGAGGCGCTGGGGTAGAGTTTATGCTGGAAGGCGCGCACAATAAGGATGCCCCTGAACTGACCATTGGAACAATATATGCTTTTGGCGGAGCAAACGGTACCGAGGATTGGGTATGGAATCCTACGGTTGAGTTTGGTGGTAACGTACAATTCTCCAAAACGGTTGTTGCAGGAGGCGTGGCCGCCATTGAATTCTCTGTTAAACGGAGCGCTATCGGTAATCCTGCCGGAGAGCTCACTTTTGCCCTGATCAACAGAGACGCCAGTTATAATCCCGAAAGCTCTATTCCTGTATGGGTGGGCGGCAATCCTACTGCTACATTCCTTGCCTTTAAACTGTAAACAGGAATGAGCCTGGTATAAAAAAGTATTATTGTGAATAGTCTGAAAACAAGATCCATACAGCCGGAAAACCCGGTACGGTCTATTATTATCATAGGGGCGCTGTTTTTTATTTTCGGGTTCATTACCTGGCTCAACGCCGTATTGATACCCTATCTTAAGCTGGCTTGCGAGCTGAGCAATTTTGATTCTTACCTGGTAGCGTTTGCATTTTATATTGCCTACTTTGTAATGGCAGTGCCATCAGGGTGGGTATTAAAGAAGACCGGGTTTAAAAAGGGAATGAGCATTGGTCTTTTCATTATGGGGCTGGGTGCTGTTATTTTCATTCCTGCCGCAATAAGCCGGGAGTATGCACTCTTTCTTTTGGGGTTATTTATCCTGGGCAGCGGGTTGGCGCTTTTGCAAACGGCTTCCAATCCTTATGTTACGGTTTTAGGTCCTATTGAAAGCGCTGCTAAGCGGATCAGCATTATGGGGATCTGCAATAAGATGGCAGGGGCACTTGCCCCCGTGATCCTGGGAGCTATTGTGCTGAAAGATGCGGACGCGCTTTCAGCCAACCTTGCCAGTATGGATCTTACTACAAAAAATATGCAGCTCGACCTACTGGCATCCAGGGTGATCTTTCCCTATGTGATAATAGCGGTGCTCCTACTGCTGCTGGGCGTTTTCTTATACTTCTCAGGGCTCCCGGAGATCAATACCGAGCAGGAAGATGGGCACCTGGCGCAGCAAAATTCGGGTAAGACTTCTGTTTTCCAGTTCCCGCACCTGGTGCTGGGTGTCATCACCCTTTTCTTCTATATAGGCGCCGAAGTGATAGCCGGGGATACCATTATCAGCTATGGAAACTATTATAATATCCCTTTTTCAACAGCTAAATATTTCACCACCTATACGCTGGTGTTTATGATCGTAGGGTACCTCATCGGGATCGCATTGATCCCCCGGCACCTCACACAGGAAAAAGCGCTGAGGTACTGCGCGCTTTCAGGTATTATGTTTACGCTGCTAGCGCTTTTTACCCAGGGTTTTATATCGGTATTCTTTATTGCTTTATTAGGACTGTCCAATTCGTTGATGTGGCCGGCTCTCTGGCCGCTGGCATTGAAGGGATTGGGAAGGTTCACTAAAATAGCGTCCTCGCTTTTGATCATGGGTTTAATAGGGGGTGCTTTATTGCCAATGGTTTATGGTAAGCTGGCAGACGATTACTCGCCACAGAAAGCTTACTGGATGCTACTTCCCTGCTACCTTTTCATTTTTTACTACGCGGTAGCCGGGCATAAACTAAGAAGCTTCGGAAAAGATAAAAAGGAAGTCGCTCCGCAAACAGAAAAGCTATGACAAAATCATTCATTACTCCAAAGGAGTTGTTCACCTGGTGCAGGGTTCCTTTTGATCGGTTGGAAGATCACCCGGACCGGAAAGTGCCGTTGCGCATTGTTGCAGATTCCCCGGCTATGGGACTGATAATGGCACGGGAGCTGGTTGAGGAGATACAATTGAATAATGACAGGAACAGGGAAACCAGGGCTATCATTCCCTGCGGCCCTTCCTGCTGGTACCGGCCGTTTACCAACCTGGTGAACACTGAAAATGTCAGCCTGCAAAAGCTGGTGGTCTTTCACATGGATGAATGTCTTGACTGGCAGGGCAGGGAACTGCCTAAAAAACATCCCTACAATTTCAGGGGATTCATGGAAACCCATTTTTATGATCCGGTAAAACCGGAGCTGGCAGTTCCCGTTGAAAACCGTAACTGGCTCAATGCGCACAATATTGCTGAAGTAAAAAGCAGGATAAATGAGGCACCTCTTGATATTACCTACGGGGGCTGGGGACAGGACGGTCATATTGCTTATAACCAGGCCCGCAGAAATTGCTTTAGCCCGCTGACCCTTGAGGAACTGAGGAACTCCACCATCCGCATCCAGGAAAATAATGTGGATACCATCATTGCACTGGCACAGCGGACATTTGGCGCGGCTTACCAGTTTGTTCCGCCCATGTCTGTTACACTGGGAATAAAAGAATGCTTTTCTGCAAAGAAGGTAAGACTGTTCAGTGATACCGGTGCCTGGAAGCAGACCGCCCTGAGGGTGGCCCTGTTTTCTGAACCCACGCCTGAATATCCCATTACGTTGTTGCAGGAGCATCCGGATGCATTGATCACGGCAACACAGGAAACGGCGTCCCATCCAATTTCAACCCATCCCGATCTGCAATTTGAAGACCTGTTCCTATGAATCACTTAAGCGCCATACATACGGAAAATTATGCCTATAAAAGAATAACAGGCACGGGAGGGATCGGCTCCGGGATGTTCTTTGTTTTGGAGCAGGATCATACATTGGGAAGAAATGAAAGCAGGCTGGGGGCATTGCTGCCTTTTAAAGATTACTGTAAGCAACATATCATCCTGCATTATATAGCGGCACTTTTAGGAGCGCCCGGCAGGTTTGAAGTGCATCCTGTAGGCAAAGTAGGGGATGATGCGGTGGGAAGGTTACTGCTGGAGCAAATGCAGCAGGTGGGTATGGATACAAAGTATGTAAAAGTAATGC
>JASGDI010000142.1:0-33320 GCA_049841335.1 Niabella sp.
CCCAGAACCAGTAATTCGCATCCCCGGTAAGCTTGCCACCCTTTGTAGTGTACATAAGGCCGGGCTGTACATAAATATTTTTCCATACCGGGAACTCAGCAGTAACACCGGCATTAAACCCGGGAATAACAGTTGCACCCGTAGCTTTGTCTCCGTTTTTATAGGTTAACTGCAGGCTGGTGAAGGTTACACCGGCTTTCACCCCGAATGAGGTTTGTGAAAATGATGAAGCCGAAAGGAATAAACCACAAAAAAAGATGATTGCTTTTACCATGTGCTTTTTCATAAAAAAAGATTTAATTGATTTAGATAAGATGTTTATAAGAGCACTGTAAAATTGTTCTCAAAAAAGCGGTATGACAATCGTTGATTACATTGATTTTTATCTAAGGGTTTTCTGCAGGTAAGGTAAAGGTTTACAAGTACGGATGTTTGGGGTGTAAATATTCCACGGGCAAAGCTTGCCCTGTTATAAAAAAACAAAAGCCGCTCTATGATTAGTAGCGGCTTTAAAAAGAAGAGTATATTACTGTTAGTTAAACCAACACGGTTACTCCTTTAAAGATGTTAGTATGACCTATGTAATTATAGCCATTTGTTGTTCTGGCGGTTGCCGTAAGACTAAACAAAAACGCACAGGACTTTTGCGGGCGCCAGTTGCCCATAGCCGGAACAGCTTTATTGGAAAAACCAGCCCAGTTCCCTTTACCGGCATCATAATTTTCTGAGTAAACGCTGGTGGAGCTTCCATCACCACCCTGGGCTACAAAATTTACATTCAGCAGGTTCCCTTCCGGGTCAGAAGCTGTGATCTCAAAATTCAGCCCGTCGGGAACGGCGTTCAGCTGTTCAATTGCGCAGGTTGATATTTCATTGCTGCCATGTTTTATTTTATCTATATTCACTATAGGCAGCCGGTTATCAATAAACAGAGTAAGATTCTGTGTATCGGCTACTACAGCACTGTTGCCTACATAAAAGGTTACTTTTATTGTATGCAGGCCGGTATCAAACCCCTGCGTGGGAAATTGTATAAGCAAATCGTCAATAGAATAGTCAATAGCAGGATTTTCCAATGTGTAATTACCGTCAACTCCTGAAAAGGATTTTAAGATATAATCAGTTCCGTTCCAGTAATAATTGGTCCATGCTGCTACTAATGGCGTAAATCCGGCAGCTCCTGGCTTTTTTACAGACACATTATATTTCCTGTTGCCGGCATTATAAAGACTTTGCATTTTGGTACGGTTCCCGATAAGGTTTAGCGTACCGCCAAAAGCCGCATTGGTAACAGCTACATAATAGCCGGCATCAGTTGTGGCTCTTCCGCCAACAATTTTTGTGGTAGGTATTAATCCTACTGACCCAATTACAGGTCCCACATTAGGGATAGCGGGCTTTCTTGCAAAAGTCAGTTTTTTTAATCCGGCAAAATTGGTATAGAAGCCTGCCGGGAAATCGTAGGTGAAGCTGGGATTGGCAGAGTTCAGTCTGAAGCCAAAATAAGTATAAGGAACAAGCAAAGGGAAGCTGATATTAACGCCAATTTCGGACAAAAGAATTTTGAATTTCCATATCTTATGGGGTGTATTGCTCCATTCTGATATCCCAAATTCCATTTTTACTTCTGAGGGACTGGGAGTATTTAAAATGCCTGTCCATCTGCCTGGCCCAAGATAGTATTGTCTTGCGAGTTTAGGTGGCTGGTTGGGGTAGAGGCCGTAATTAATGTCTTTATTGGAAGTAATACCTTTGTTCCTGTCGTTGTCAAATGAAAGCCAGAAATAATCGCTGTTCACAATATCATTAGTGGTGTCTGCGGTTACATCCATTGCAAGGTACAGGAAGTTGGCATCGTTTTTAGCAAGCAGATATCCTTTAGGGAATTTATAGGTGCCTGCATCATCCCACTGCCCGCCGGTTAGTGGTTCGCTCAGGTTAACAGGGTCATTGGCCCATGTACTTTTAAAATTGAGGATCTGCAGGATGTCCAGGATTTCCGGCCTGATGTTAATAGAAGGCTTAATGATGGTGCTCATTGTTAAGTGTTTTTTAAGGTTTATAAAAATAGATAGGTGTAATGGTCATCAGGCTTTGTTCATATCAAAGGTAGTGTGTTTAAAGGTAGCAAGACAATCCCTAAATCAGGTTACCTAGTTAAACAGGCGGCCTGTTCGCTGTGTTACAAATAGGGTACGGATTTGCCGGAATTTTTAGTTGCGTCCGGCACTTACTTTTTGTTTACTGTTTCAAAAAATGCTGTTTAGAAGAACTTGCCCGCTTATGGGCAAGTCCGTTATTACAATAATCAAAGAAACCGCAGTGATTATTCTTTCTTTTCTTCATCACAGTGATGATGGTCGTTAGGGCAGCACCTGTATTCCTGAGATTTTTCTAACAGTTCAATTTGTTTACGCAACAGGTCGTTTTCAAGCTGCATTCTTTCCTTTAAAAGAGGTTCGGCAACATCGCACTCATCTAAGCATCCTTTTACAATGATGCCTGGTGTTGGCAGCGAGAACTCAGATTCAAACTCAATAGTTTGTTTGGTTTCAATATTAACCCTGCCGTCTTTTCCCAGCAGGTTTTTAGCCATCAAAGCATCATCTACCTCTTTCAGGGCTTTTTCCCTGACATCTGCATCAATAGGACTTCCCGTAACAGATGCTTTTAAACCGGGAACTGCTTTTGCGGAATTTGTAGCGTAGCTTCCTATTACTTCAAAATTTGCAGCAGAAAAACTGGCAAGGTTGGTATTAATACCCGTGTTTCTTTTAAGCATTACTGTAGCGGGTATATCCTGTGGTACCAGGGCTACCGGAACCGGCCTGGCGGCGCCTGGTACCAGCACACCTGAAACAGGTGCATTATCATCCAATACCCTGCGCTCAATAGATACTATCTCCAGTTTTATTTTTTGTTTTTTGTTGATGCGATAAAAAAGGTAGGTAACCGCATGGCATTTGTTGAAGTTCTGAAACTCCCGTGAGGATGCCTCAAAATGTTCTTCTGCTGAACCTTCGATATGGGTGCGGCTGCTTACTTCGCCAATGGAAACAGCATGTGCTTTTTTGGTAGCTTCCACACTTTGATTGGCAGCACTTTGAAATTGCGATCTCTGTTCGTGCATGTAATCTGAAATAGAATGTGCATTATGACTGCCGTTGGCATTGGTGCTGGCGCTGGCGCTAAGGCTGAAAGGATTTACGCTGCCTCTTGCATCGCCGTGGAAGTCCCATTCGCTTTCAGACATGTTTTCAGATTTACCTGACTGGGCGGCTGATGCATCTGCCATATACTTTTGCATAGCAGACATATAGTATTGCTCTTCGGAAATCTGTTCGCTTCGATAGCTGAGTTTTGTTTCACTGTCATAGCTGAAAGTACTTCTGCGATCAGTGGTAGTGAGCTTCACTTTTTCACCGGGCAGTAATGTAGTGCTGTACACGGGATCGCCAAGGGTGAGCCCTAAGGTGCATCTTGAGAATCTGAAGCGGAGAATGACTTCTACCAGCACGCTTCTTCTGTTGGCGGCTGTAACCTGTGTTGGGTAGGTGAGTACCCTGCTAAAATTGATGACATCGCAATTCTTGTCCTCGATAAACTCGGGGCAACACGGGATTTTTACTTTTGGTAGGTTTTCCATGAAGTTGTTTTTAATGTTTTACAATTGATATTGCCGAGACACAGGATTGGAAAGTATGTAGCTTGTATGTATATCAAGGTGTTTTTCAAGGTGCCCGAGATACTGAAAGCGGCTTTATACCTGAGTTTAGGCTTATTTGCCCTCAAAGGTATAGCAGTTGTAAATCTTAAAACAATACCTCAATCAGGTGAGTAATTTATAACTGCCTGATATACAAAACCCGTTATAGAATTAAAGATGGGAAAACTTTTAAATTTAACCTTGGCTTTGATATGTAATTCACTAATGAGCCTTTATTAGCGGGCACCTTTGTGATATTTGATTACCATTTTATTAAAGCGCTGGCCCAGGTAAAGCCACTGCCAAATGCAGCCAGGCATACCAGGTCGCCTTTTTTTACGTTACCGGCTTCCCATGCTTCGCACAGGGCCAATGGTACAGAGGCAGCTGTTGTGTTTCCATACTTGTGTATATTGTTGAACACCTGGTCGCTGCGTAATTTGAGCTGTTGTTGTATAAACTGTGCAATACGAAGGTTAGCCTGGTGCGGAACCAATAATTTTAAATCTTCGGGCTTATAATTGTTTTGGTTTAAAGCTTCGTAAATCACTTCCGGTATTTTTATTACGGCGCGTTTAAACACAGACTGTCCGTCCATATAGGGGAAAATATCTTCTTTGTCTAAAAGCTCCTGCGTAATAAATATATTCCCATAAGGTGTGTTGGGTACAGGCGGTTTCCATTCGGCATTATGCACGCCACCATGAAAACCCGGGTTAGGCATACATAAAGTTTCTGCATCTGAACCATCGCTGTGCAGGTGGGTGCTTAATATGCCACGATCCGTATCAGGGGAGGGCTGTAATACCACTGCGCCGGCTCCATCACCAAAAATAACAGATACATTACGTCCCCGTGTACTAAAATCCAGTGCATAGGAGTGAATTTCAGCACCAATGACAAGGATGTTTTTATACATACCTGTTTTAATGAACTGGTCACCAATGCTCAGCGCATATACAAAGCCGCTGCATTGGTTGCGGACATCTAAAGCGCCCACTTCTTTCAGGCCTAATAACCGCTGCACCAATACTCCGCAACCGGGGAAAAAATAGTCAGGACTAAGAGTGGCAAAAATTACAAAATCAATATCTGCTGCCGTTACTCCGGCACGCTCCATAGCTGCACGTGCGGCATTGGCACCAATAGTGGCGGTGGTTTCCTCGAAGCGGGTGGCATAGCGGCGCTCGCGGATGCCGGTGCGTTCCTGTATCCATGCATCGCTGGTGTCCATTACTTGAGCCAGATCTTCATTGGTAACTATATTTTCAGGAACGTATTTTCCTATGCCTGCAATGATCGTTTTGTGCATACTAACAGTTGTTATTATTGAGCAAGATAATGAATACAGCCAATTTGCAATAGTTGCATGGTTAAATTATTTCAGAAATGGAAGGAACTTTTTTCAGGAAATATTTCCTGAAAAAGGTAATTATACTCAGTACTGGCAGTGTAAAAGGCTTTTCCCAACATTTTGATGGCAGATGTGTTATAGTTGCTCAAACCTTTATGAGTATTACAGAGACTGTTATAAAGCCCCGCTCGTTTACCAATGTAAGGAGGTTGCCGGCGCAAAACAGAAAAATAGCTACCTGGCTTTCTTTTTTGCTGATACCGCTCTCCGGGTTGATCACCGATATTTATATTCCTTCAATGCCACACATGGCGCAGGATCTGCATCAGTCAGAAAGCGCTATACAATTGACCCTTACGCTGTTTTTGATCAGCTATGGCGCTTCGCAGTTTATTGCAGGTAACCTGATTGACAGCTTTGGAAGGTTCCGTTTAACACTTTTCTCCTTAGGAGTTTTTGTTATCAGCAACCTGGTAATTATTAATACACGGCATATCGAGCTCATTTATACCATGCGGATTGTTCAGGGCATTACAACCGGGTTTATAGTAACTGCCAAGCGCGCTTATTTTGTAGATATGTATGAAGGCGAAAGGCGCAAACATTACCTGAGCATGATGTCTATTGTATGGTCATCAGCCCCGGTAGTAGCACCTTTTATTGGGGGCTACCTCGAAAAATATTTTAACTGGCAGGCTAATTTTTATGTGCTGGCAGGTTATGGCCTCATAATGCTGGTGCTGGAATGGATATTTTCAGGAGAAACTGTTCCTGCATGGCGCAGTTTTAGGCTGACTTATATTATAAGAGATTATAGAATAATGCTGCGCGACAGGTTGTTTGTGTGCGGGATACTGATATGCGGTCTGGCTTATGGCTCCACAATGATTTTTGGATTATCGGGTGCTTTCATTATTGAGCACCGGTTAGGCTTTTCACCGGTGGTGGCCGGCTACGCAGCACTGGTCATGGGGCTTGCCTGGATGAGCGGTGGTTTCCTGGGAAAAGCACTGATACGTAGATCTTTTCTGCCCAAGCTGAGGCTGAGTAATATTTTGCAAATCATCTTTATTGCACTTATGATCATAAGTTCCATGTGGCTGTATAATATTTACTCCCTTTTGTTCTTTGCTTTTTTGGTGCATCTATGTGTAGGTTTCATGTTCAATAATTATTTTGCTTTTTGTTTAGGGCGTTTTCCTAAAATGGCAGGTGTGGCAAGTGGTTTTGCCGGCGGTTCTAATTATATTATTACCTCTATAGCCAGTTATGCAGCTGTAGGCCTGTTAAAACCACAGGATCAGTTGGAACTGGGTTGGGGTTATTTAGTAATGGCTATACTGGCGTTTGTCATTTTGCAATGGGTATTGAAAAAACATCTGTTTAAGACGGCCTGATATATCACCGGCAGCTTTTACTGCCTGCTGCAAATGCCTTTCGTTGTGATAGATCACTACTCTTAGCGTATCACCCAATTTGAGTTTAATGAGCGGAGTAATGCTGATGGACGTTTTTACTTTATTGAGATTTATTGTGGCTGCTTTATCCAGCAATTGCAATAATTGCTGCAGGTGGTTTTCAAACGCTGTAAGTGTTTGTACGTTTAAATGCTCATGAACAGGATTCATAGATTTAAATGTTTTCATTTTGTTCAGCTTTTCTTTGGGCAGCATCATTTTTGCAAAATAATTGCCTGTCCAGCCGCTTTTAAATGTAGCAGCAGGCTTTGTATCAGACCGGTTGATTCTTTTTTCAATTTCAGGATGATAAAACACCGCATAACGATTCAGGTGCTCTATACATTCCAGTGTGTTCCAGCTTTGGGCATGAGGGCAATGCTGCAAAGCAGCGTCTGGCAGGGATTGCAGCTCCGTTACTATTTCCAGGTGCTTTTGTGTCATAGCTTTCAGTTCGTCCAGTAACTGTATGGTTGGTATTGTCATATTGCAAAATTCATGACCCTGCCGTTAAAAAATATTGACAAAACTCAACGTTTTTTGAGCCTGGATAATGTTTCAGCGCTCATGCGCAGGTAAGACGCGATATATTTATTAGGTATTTGCTGAAACAGTTGCGGGCTTCTTTTCAGTACCCGTTTATAGCGTTCAACGGGAGATTGTATCAGCAGGTCCTTTTCTCTTTCTATCTGTTGCAGCACCAATCCTTCAAGCATTGAAGTCCAAAGCTCCTGATGCGCTGGAGATTGCCCGATAAACTGCAGAAACGATTTTTTTGTGGCAATCCTGAGTTTTGTTTTTTTAATCGCCTGGATGTAAAAGCCGGAGGGCTTTCCTGTAAGAAACGAGTCCAGTGAAACAATAATGCTTCCTTTATAGCCAAAACGGATAATGCGTTCTTCTTCACCATCTATAATAAATACATAAAGGCTTCCATCTTCTACAAAGTAAATATTGGTATCAATGCTTGCACCTTTTTTTATAAAATCACCCCGTTCAACAGTAATGCTTCTTTCAAACAGGTCGTTTGCTTCCAAAAGTGCAACTATTTCGCTCGTATTCATAATATCTAAAGTAAGCCAACCTTTTAATATTCCTGATTTCGTAAGTTAATTTCCTCTTATCGTAAATATTATAAAGCGCTACGGTATATTTTCGCTGGCCGTAAATATCCATATAATTTATCACTCATAACTCACTATATGAAGACCTGGCGCCAATCGTGCCGTATCCTGATACTGCTGTTTCCTGTTCTTTTTCTTCTTCCTGTTATGCTTTCAGCGCAACAGGAACAGGAGCACAATCTTATTGTCAAAGGACAGATACTTGATAGTATTTCCCGTAAGCCTGCCGCATACATTACTGTTTACCTGGTGCCTGAAGATGGAGCCTCTCTGGCATCAGGCTATACCAATGAAAAGGGTTTCTTTACGCTGCAATGCGGGAGCGGGGTATTTACCGGCAGTAAATTTTACCTTCAATTATCAGCAACAGGGTATAGGGACAAAAAGGTTGATGTAGAAAAAGGGGATAGTAGTGTTATTGAATTTAGTAATGCCATCTTGATACAACCTGTTGCCCGGGAACTGGAGGGTGTTACTGTTAGTGCCACTAAAAAGATAATAGAATTGAAGCCCGGTATGATTGTGTATAATGCAGAAAATGATGTAACAAATAAAGGGGGAACAGCCGCTGATGTGCTGCGAAAAGCGCCGGTTTTAAATGTGGACGGGCAGGGTAATGTTTCCATGCGGGGAAGCAGCAATCTTAAAATTCTTATAGACGGGAAATATTCAGGACAGATTGCGCGTAGCCCGGCTGATGCGTTAAACATGATGCCGGCTGACCTGGTTAAATCGGTTGAAGTGATCACAACACCATCTGCTAAATATGATGCGGAAGGTGCTGCCGGGATCATAAATATTATTACCAGGAAGAACAGGAAAAATTTCAGTGGAACGATGGAGTTGGTTGGTGGCAACCGGGAGCAGGCTTTCAATCCGCGTATTTCGGTAACCCGGGGCAAATGGAGTTTTTCACTGCATGGCCATTTACATCAGTTACAGTTTAGGAATACCCAGCAAATAGAGCGGGTGCAGGTGCATAACCAAGGTTTGGGGAACAGGCTAACCCAGGATATTTTTAAAAATAACCGGGCCCCGCATGGCTCAGGAGACATAACAATAGTTTTTTCTCCTGATGAAAAGACCGAGTGGAGCTTTGGTGCAAATTTATGGTTTGGCAGATGGCCTGATAACAGTACCATTACCACAAGCGAGTATAATGCAGGCGGTAGCTTAAATAATTCATACCAGCAGCAGATCAACCGAAGAGAGGGATATTTGGGAACTGACATGAATGTAGGGTTTACCAGGAAGCTGCGAAGGCCGGGTCAGGAAATTACGCTCTTAACCCAGTTTACGCCTTCCCGCTCCCGTTCTCCTTACCAGTTCTATCTTTTTGAACCGGGTAAAGCAACTTCCTTTTACCAGGAAGAAAATTTTAATAATATCAGGAATGAGGAATGGACTTTTCAGGCCGATTATATACATCCGTTTGACAGGCTTGGTAAATATGCTCTTGAAACCGGGGCAAAAGCAATTTTACGAAACGTGAAGAATGATTATGAAGTGATAACAAAGAATGATGGAGAAGCTCCTGTTACGGATCTAAGCAGGACAGATGTTTTTCAATATAGCCAGAATATATGGGCTGGGTATGGTATCATGAAAGCAAAATGGGAGCACAACTGGTATGCCGAAGGAGGTGTAAGGTATGAGGAGACTGATGTATATGGAGATTTTGTAAGGCAATCTGCAAAAATTAAAAATACATTTAACAACTTTATTCCCAGTTTTAATATTACCAAAAAAGTAAACGAAAACCACATGTTGGGTCTGAGCTATACACAGCGGATAACCCGGCCGTATATTTGGGATTTAAACCCTAATGCAAACGCCAGCGATCCAAAGAATATTGAAGTGGGTAACCCGGAGCTGGAGCCTGAACTAATGCATCAGGCCGAGATGACTTATGGGTTTCAGACAAGATCAGGATTTTTTTTGAACACAGCAGTTTTCTGGAAGCAAACAGATAATGCTATAGTTAATTTTACAGAAATGGATGATCAGGGAATTTCTGTAACCAGGAATGAAAATATGGCTTCTAATATTATGTACGGCCTCAATCTCTCTGCCTCTTTACGTCCCAATAATAGCTGGAGTATAAATAGTAATCTTAATATAAATTACCTTAATTACACTAATCATGCCTGGCAGGTTTTTAATAAGGGATGGGCGGCAGATATGAATGTAAATACCACTTATAAGCTCTCCCGGAATTATGCACTACAGGCTTTTGGTGCATATAATACCCGAACGGTTACTATTCAGGGTTATAAAACTCAAAGGTTCTACTATGTGTTTGCAGTTAAGAAAGAAGTCTCAAAGCCAAAGATTACGGTAACGGTAGCTACAGCCAACCCTTTTTCTGCTTATATTCCGCAGACAAGGCATATTTCTGCCCCGGGATTTATCTCAAATGTTAGAAATCGTGACTATATGAGGGCCTTTAGAATTACGGTAGGGTGGGAGTTTGGTGGCAACGGGAAAACAAAAGATGTAAAAAAAGTGGTGAATGATGATGTAAAAAGTGCCGGGAAGGAATAAGATAATAGGTTTCGTAAAATTCATGTACAAATGATGCACTTTTAATATACTTTGTATACTTTCACTTAAAATAGTATTTATGAACGATAACATGATCCTTGTTTCCGAAGCCAACGATGTTGAACGTGCCGTATTCTATAAAAAGACCTACTTACACGTGGCTATTGCCATTTTATCCTTTATGGTGGTTGAAGGCTTTTTATTAAGAGCAGTTCCGCAGGAGCTGATATTACAGATGGTCTCCGGTAAATATATCTGGCTTTTCATTATCGGTATGTTCTGGCTGGCAAGCATCCTGGCCGACAGGCTTGCTTTTTCTCCAAGTAAAAATATGCAATACGCAGGGCTGGGCTTATATGTATTGATTGAGGCTATTATATTTCTTCCTATTCTTTATATAGCCCTGGTGATGAGCAATGGTGCTGCTGTGGTACAACAGGCGGCATTAATTACGCTGTTTATGTTTGGCGGATTGACCGCGGTAGTGTTCATGACCAATAAGGATTTCTCTTTTTTAAGATCTGCCATTGTAATCGGCGGCTTTGTTGCACTGGGATTGATTGTAGCCGGGGCCATCTTTGGTTTTAACCTGGGTCTGTGGTTTTCTGTAGCAATGGTAGCCTTGGCTGCTGGAAGCATTTTATACCAGACCAGCCAGATAAAGTATAAATACGCTACAGGTCAGTATGTAGGCGCTGCCCTGCAGTTGTTTGCTTCAGTGATGCTGTTGTTCTGGTATATTTTAAGAATACTGATGAGCAGAAGGAACTAAAATGCTCTTTCGCAGTTCAAATGTCCCCTGTAGTGAAAACTGACAGGGGATTTTTATTGAAAAAATGATATTGTAATTATCAAATCATGGTAAAACAGAAGAAAAGCGAGAAGAAGGGTATACCATAGTTTATAATTTACTTAATAGCTGTTCCCGGATCAAACGGCTACTTTCGCTCTGAAGCAGCCTTTTAATTGTAAAGCATCAGGCGCTTCATTTCGCTTGCTATTCTCCCTCTTTTATAAAAATTTAGGCTACACCCCGTAATTACCGTACCTTTGCGCTCTTTTTAAGGAAAAAGTGTAATTCCTTATCGGCAGTCAACTTATCAATTTATCACATAATACATGAACTTAAGAAACATAGCTATCATAGCGCACGTTGACCATGGTAAAACAACCCTGGTAGATAAAATTTTACACGCTACCAAAGTATTTCGCGAAAACCAGGAAACCGGCGAGCTGATCATGGACAGCAACGACCTGGAACGTGAGCGCGGGATCACTATTTTCAGTAAGAATGCTGCGGTTACTTATAAGGATTTCAAAATCAATGTTATTGATACACCGGGCCACGCCGATTTTGGCGGTGAGGTTGAGCGGGTATTAAAAATGGCGGATGGCGTGATCCTTCTGGTGGACGCCTTTGAAGGTCCAATGCCACAAACCCGTTTTGTATTACAGAAAGCCCTGGCATTAGGATTGAAACCTATTGTGGTTATCAATAAAGTAGATAAGCCTAACTGCCGCCCCGATGAAGTGCATGATGCTGTTTTTGACCTTTTCTTCCACCTGGATGCAACAGAAGAGCAGCTGGATTTTCCCACTTATTACGGCTCTGGTAAAAATGGCTGGTTCAATGATTCTTTAACAGAGATTGATAATATCAATCCGCTGCTGGATGGTATCATTCAACATGTACCACCGCCGCATATCCACCATGGTACGCTCCAGATGCAGATCACATCACTGGATTATTCTTCTTTCCTCGGCCGTATAGCCATTGGTAAAGTAAGCAGGGGCGTTATAAAGGAAAATCAGCAGGTAGCTTTGGTGCAGGCCGATGGAACTATTAAGAAAACCCGTGTAAAAGAGCTGTATGTGTTTGAAGGCATGGGTAAGAAAAAAGTAAGTGAAGTTACTGCCGGTGACCTTTGCGCAGTAGTAGGTATAGAAGATTTTAATATTGGTGATACTATTGCCGATATTGAAAATCCGGAACCATTGCCGGTAATCAGCGTGGATGAGCCTACTATGAACATGATGTTTGGTATCAACAATTCTCCTTTTTATGGCAAGGACGGAAAATTTGTTACCAGCCGCCACCTCCGCGACCGGCTTTGGAAGGAAATGGAGAAAAACCTGGCCCTGCGTGTAGAAGAAAGCGAAGGCGGCGAAAGTTTTTTAGTATATGGCCGCGGTATTTTACACCTGGGTGTATTAATAGAAACCATGCGCCGCGAAGGCTATGAACTGACTGTAGGTCAGCCCCAGGTATTGGTGAAAGAGATAGATGGTAAAAAGTATGAGCCTTATGAAACGTTGGTGGTAGATGTACCTGAGGAATTTGCCAGCAAGGTAATTGATTTGGTTACCCGTCGTAAAGGAGAAATGCTGGTAATGGAAACCAAAGGGGAGATGCAGCATCTTGAATTTGATATTCCTTCACGTGGTTTAATCGGATTACGTACACAAATGCTTACAGCCACTACCGGTGAAGCAGTAATGGCGCACCGTTTTAATGATTATCAACCCTGGAAAGGAGTTATTCCGGGAAGAAATAACGGTGTTTTGATCTCTAAAAACCAGGGCAAAACAACAGGATATTCCATTGATAAACTCCAGGATCGCGGTACTTTCTTTGTAGATCCGGGTGAAGAGGTATATACAGGGCAAATACTTGCTGAAAACATTAAACCCGGCGACCTGGTAGTGAATGCTACGGAAGAAAAGAAGCTCACCAACCACCGAGCCAGCGGCAGTGATGACGCTACCCGCATTGCTCCTAAAACTTTAATGACACTGGAAGAGTGCATGGAATATATCCAGCAGGATGAATGTATTGAGGTTACCCCTAATTTCATTCGTATGCGTAAAGTGATTTTAGACGAGATTGAAAGGAACAGGCAGGCCAAGAAAATGGCTGCCGAGGCTTAATTATTTAATTATCAGTATATAGAATTATTAAATCCCGGTTTTAAAACCGGGATTTTTTTGTCAGGTCCTTTTTAAAAACATCCGAAAAAGTATGCAACTTATCCTATACGAAACAGATGCAGAAGGCACTGCATAAGCATTTTCAGGAGTGAAACTGGTTGACCCTGTCTGAGTCTGACTTTTTTACTTTTTCTGCAGTGAATAGTATTCCCGATACTGTTTTTCCATTGCCTCTCTCTGCCTTTGATGTTTGCTTTGATTTCGGGTGTTCTTACGGTTGGTGAGCCATTCAATGCCTTCTCCAAAGCCTATCCTGATGCGCCTTTTAACATTATTCATCAAAATAATTACCTGTCTTTCATCATGTAAATCCTAACTTTGCAGCATGGTAAAAAGAGTTGCTATATTGTTTGCTGTTCTGCTTTTGAATATTACCCTTTTTGCGCAATGTTCCATCTGTACTAAAACAGCCCAGCAACTGGGCGATGGTCCTGCCCGTGGAATGAACAGCGGCATTATTTACCTGGCATTTATTCCTTTGCTGGTAATAGGCTATGTTGGGTTCAGGTGGTGGAAAAATGAAAAAATAGTAACCGGTAAAAAAGATTAGGTTCCATCCTGAAAAATACGTTTGTTTTATTTGGGCAAATAATTGAATTAATGTCATTTATAACTGCTTTTTAATTTTTCAACAACTATAAACAAATTTTATGCTTGATCAGATTTTAGACCTTGTAAAACAGCAGGGACAACAAATTGTAGTACAAAATCCTGAAGTGCCTGATAGCGAGAATAACGCTGTAATGATGGAAGCTGCAAATACCATAACCGGGGGCTTCCAGAACATGCTTAGCGGCGGCGGATTACAGAATATTATTTCAATGTTTACCGGCGGTGGCCAGGGGCAAAATAATAATAGCCTGTTGTCTAATCCTGTTGTCAGCATGATGGTAGGGCATCTGGCCGGCAACCTGGTAAAAAAAATGAACTTAAATCCTGCTGTGGCAAATAGTATTGCCAATAATATTATTCCGGGCGTTTTAAACAACCTGGTAAGTAAAACCCGGAGCAATGATCCTGCAAATGATGGGTTTGACCTGAATGATCTGATTGCATCTTTAACAGGAGGCAATGCCGCCCAGGACAACAGGCAGACCAACGGGTTTGATTTTCAAGGGTTAATTGGCCAATTAGGCGCTGATACAAACGGGGACGGAAAAGTAGATTTGAGTGATATTGTGAATGTAGTAACACGGCAGGCTCAAAATCAGCAACAGGGACAGGGGCAAAGCGGCGGGCTTTCGGATCTGATTAAAGGTTTTTTTAGATAAAACGATCTTTTCAAAAAACCTTTTGGCATGATTTCTGTTATTTATTTAGTGAAGTTCTTTAACAGCAAAAAATAAATCATTCAAAGGCTTTTAAATTACTTTAACAAGTTTTATAAAATAAAAAATCAGCTTGAACGTTTAAATAAATGTACAAGTTTAAGATAGTCAATTTTCTCATAAGCAGTTAGTTTTGGTTGCGACCCCTGTTTCTACAGGGGTCTATTTTTTTACAAATACTTTAAGGCTGATAAGAAGGCCTGCTATAGCGCCAATACTGTCTGCCAGCACATCCCACATATCATAATCCCTGTTAGGCACTAAATATTTCTGCACCAGTTCCAGGAGATATCCCAACACTATCCCGGCTATTGTAATAAGTAAAAATTTTTTTAAAATCTTAGCCTGAGGTTTTTTTAAACTAACGGCCCAGCACCACAGTACCACAAAAAGTGTGAAAATGCCGAAATGTACCCATTTGTCAAAATGGGGTATGTTGAGAAAGGTAGCTTCATTGGGAAGTTCAGACCCGGGAATAGATAGTAATATAATGATAATGGCCGACCAAAATATGGCCGGCCAATAACTATTAATCAGTTTTTTCAAAATGCTTGTTTTATGTACAATGATTATCCTGTAACAGCCTCGTAACCTGCTGCATCCAGTAAAGCATCCACATCGGCAGGATTGTCTACAGTCATTTTTATCATCCAGCCTTCACCATAAGGATCGGTATTTACCAGTTCAGGTGCGTTGGCAAGGGCGGGATTCAGTTCATCAATAGTACCGCTTACAGGCAGATAAAGGTCAGACACTGTTTTCACTGCTTCCACTGTACCAAACACTTCATTTGCATTCAGTTTTTTGCCGATCGTTTCTACTTCCACAAAGACAATGTCACCTAACTCCCTTTGGGCAAAATCGGTAATACCTACGGTGGCAATGTTGCCATCCAGTTTAATCCATTCATGATCTTTGGTATAACGCAGTGTATCCGGATAACTCATAGCTATGATTGTTTATTTATACTACAAATATGGGTAAAACCTTTGAATTTTTTTGGAAACGGCAGTTTTTTTTATCCTGTTTTAAAATGTATTGTTTCAGCTACCCTGTTCTGCGGATTTTTATGGGTTGTAACATTTATCCGTTTTAAACGACTTAACAGGGAAAGCTATATTGTCAACCCATCTAAATGGTGTTTTATCACTTTCAGCGGGTATTTTATACCATTTACCGTTAAAAGCTTTTCAGAAGCAATGCCGCAAGATAGTTTTGTCAGATACAAACCGGTTTTATGCGTCTATTTCTTTTACTCTTATCTCTTGTTACAGCTACTACAATTACAAAGGCTCAAACCGTTGCAGGGGAAATAAAAGATATCGGGTCTAAACCTCTGCCCGGAGCATCCGTTGCATTATTAAAAGCCGGCGACTCGGCATTGGTTAAAATGGGTGTTACTGATGAGGAAGGCCTATACCAGTTTGATAATATTGTCTCAGGCAATTACCTGCTGCTGGTTACCAGCATGGGTTATATAAAAACTTTTTCCCAGGTATTCCATCATGATACAGCGAGTGAACAGAATATGGTATTGGAGAAAACAGGCACACAGATGGCTGGCGTTGTGGTAACTGCTAAAAAGCCACCCATAGAAGTTAAGGCAGGTAAAACGGTAGTAAACGTAGACGCATCGCCAACAAATGCAGGGCTGAATGTATTAGAGATACTGCAGAAATCACCAGGAGTATCTGTGGATAATGATGATAATATCAGCCTGCAGGGGAAAGGTGGTGTTTTGATATTAATAGATGGCAAGCCCACTCATTTAAGCGGACAAAACCTGGCCACCTTTTTAAAAAGTCTGCAGGCCGGCAGTCTTGATCAGATTGAGATAATGACCAATCCACCGGCAAAATACGATGCGGCAGGAGCTGCCGGTGTCATTAATATCAAAACCAAAAAGGGAACGATAAAAGGGATAAACGGAAACATGAATTTTAATTATGCGCAGGGATTATATCCTAAGTATAATGGTGGTGCTAATTTTAATTTTCGCAATAAAAAAATAAACCTGTTTGGCAGCTATAATGGTGGTGCCTGGGAAGGCTGGGGCATTATGAATATTAACAGGAATTTTTATAAAGAAGATGCTTTCAATGGTTCATCGGCACAAATTACACAACGTCACAATAAAGGCTCCTGGCATAACGGTAAAATTGGAATGGATTATTATTTTACCGACAAAGATGTGGCTGGTGTGGTGGTGAGCGGTAACATAAACCCATGGAATAACTGGCAGGAAAGTACCTCTGAGCTGTATGGAGCAACCAATAGCCTGGATAATATATTAAGATCAGATGCTTACAATGGAGGGCGTGCAAAAAATATTACCACTAACCTGAATTACAGGCATACATTTGATTCAGCCGGGAGAGAAATGTCTTTTGACCTGGATCAGGGTTATTATCATAATCGTAGCAGTAACACTCTTGCAACAAGAGCGTACAAACTTGATAACACACAGGATGGGAAAACCGTGTTGCTTGATGGTGTACTGCCTTCTGTTATCAATATATACAGCGGTAAGGCAGACTATATACATCCGTTCAATAAAAATACGAAGCTGGAAGCAGGTATTAAGACCAGCTTTGTAAACACAGATAACAATGTTTTATATCAAAGGGACACCACTACCGGCTGGTATGTTGATGAGCAGAGAACGAATCATTTTATTTACAGGGAAAATATTAATGCGGCTTATGCCATCTTAACAAAAAGTATAAAAAAGTGGGAGCTTACAGCCGGATTACGTGTGGAAAATACCCACGCAAAAGGCATACAGCAGCAGAACGATTCTATGTTTAGAAGAAATTATACCAACCTGTTCCCCAATGCCGGTATAGCTTATAGCATTAACGATAAAAACCAGCTGAGTGCTGCATACAGCCGCAGAATAAGGCGGCCGAGCTATAATGACCTGAACCCGTTTGTTTATTTTATCGATTCCCTTACCTATGGCCAGGGCAACCCCTATTTACAACCGGAATTTTCTAACAGGGTGGAAGTGACTCATACGTTCAACCGTTTTCTGTCTTTTACTGTCAGCCATACACGAACAAATAATATCATTACCCAGCTGCTAAAACAAAATACAGAGAAGAAAACAACTTTTCAAACAACAGAAAATTTTAGCTCGCGCAGGCAATGGGGTGCTTCTGTTTCAGTAAACAAACAAATTATAAAATGGTGGAACTTAAGCCTGTACACCGGCGTATTTAATAATCTGTATAAGGGGTTATATGTTTCAGGTGCTGAAAACACTCCGGTAGAAATTAATATAAATACATTAGATGCGAATATGAGCAACAGTTTCAGTTTTGCAAAAACATGGACAGGCGAAATCAGCGGCTGGTACGTCAGCAATCCCTCGGAAGGACTGATTATTGGCCGGCCTATGGGCGCGATGAATGCAGCCATTTCGAAACAAATATTAAAGAAAAACGGAACTGTAAAGGTTGGGGTAAGAGATATTTTCAGAACACAGAATTTCAGAGGATATACTCGTTATGCAGATGTGGATATAGATATCTTTAATGACCGCAGAAGAGATAACCGGCAGGTAAATGTTTCCTTTGTTTATAAATTTGGCAAAAACGGGACACCTGCCAGGCGCAGGACCGGTGGCGCCGGGGATGAGCAAAGCCGGATAGGCAGCGGGAGTAATTAATGGGCAAAAACAGCTTACTTGCTTTATTATACCATTCGCCGGAGTTTTTTAACCATTCAGCGGCAAGGGCTTTCCTTCATCCGGAGTAGTATATAGGTTTGCATCAAATCCCGAAAATTAATGTTCATGAAAAATTTTATGATGGCCCTGTTATTTTTGGCAGGTTATGCTAACCTTAACGCTCAAAATATCACCGGCACAGTCAGAGACGCGGGTGGCAGTGCCATAAACGCAGCTACTGTATCATTATTAAACAGCCAGGACTCTTCTATCGTAAAACTAAACGCCACCGATAAAAACGGAGCGTATGTTTTTGAAGGCATAGATGCCGGGAACTATCTTATCATGGCAGCATCACTTGACCATGTCAAAGCGTACAGCAAACCTTTTAGCTATGATGGCAATGGTGAAAGTATAGAAGAAATAGTGCTTGCTAAAGCGGCTACAGAGTTGGAAGGAGTAGTGGTTACTGCAAAGAAGCCACTGGTTGAAGTAAAGGCCGATAAAATGATCGTGAATGTGGAAGGGACTATTAATGCTACCGGCAATGACGGGATAGATTTATTGAGGCGATCCCCGGGCGTTCTGGTAGATAAAGACGACAACATCAGTATGGCCGGCAAAAGCGGTGTAGAGGTTTACATTGACGGGAAGCCCAGCCCTTTAAAAGGTAGCGATCTTGCTAATTACCTCCGTTCTCTTCAGTCGTCCAGTATTGAAAGTATTGAATTGATTACTAATCCTTCTGCCAGGTATGAAGCGTCTGGCAATGCAGGCATCATTAATATTAAATTAAAAAAGGATAAGGCATTAGGCACCAATGGTGCTATTACTGCCGGCTATAATGTGGGTATTTACTCAAGATACAATGGCGGTTTTTCGTTAAACCACCGTAGCAAAAAAGCTAATTATTTTGGAAATTATAACTATAGCAGGGGATTGAATTACAACAGTCTTTCCTTATACAGGGAAATAGCAGATACTGTTTTTAACCAGCTTTCTGAGATGAAAGGTAAAAGAGAGTCCCACGGCTTTAAAGCCGGAGTAGATTATTATATTAACAGTAAAAATACTTTAGGTGTCATTTTAAGTGGCAACATCAGCGATAATACCAACCGTACCTCCGGGGCCATGACTATTACCCGCAGGGGAGAAGTTGCTCCCTTGCGTATCCTGGAAGCAAACCCGGTAATAGCAGGAGACCGGAAAAATTATAATGCTAACGTAAATTACAGGTATGCAGATACCCTGGGACATCAGTTAAATATTGATCTTGATTACGGCCTTTATGAGAACTATACCAACCAGTATGTGCCTAATATTTATTATAATGGGGATTATTCGGCAGAATTGTCACGGAACATATACCGGATGATCACTCCCACAGACATCAACATTTACTCTTTTAAAGCCGATTACGAGCAAAATGCATGGAAAGGGAAATTATCTTATGGCACCAAAATAGGCTTTGTTGAAACATTTAATCATTTCAACAGGTATGATGCAAATGGAAGCTCAGAAATACGTGACCGGAACAATTCCAATGTATTTGATTACACCGAAAATGTAAATGCGCTGTACGTAAATTATAACCGCCAGTTTAAAGGCTTTATGATACAGGTGGGGTTAAGAGGTGAGAACACAAATTCTGAGGGAATCTCTACAAGCGAGGTTGCCAAAGATTCAACAGTTAAGAGAAACTATACAGATATGTTTCCAAGCGCAGCACTTACTTTTAATAAGAACCCAATGAGCCAATGGAGCGTTACCTATAGTCGCCGTATAGACCGGCCGAATTATAATAACCTGAATCCCTTCAGGTTTGCGCTCAATGATTATACCTATCAGCAGGGAAATCCTTATTTAACGCCGCAATACACCAATAGCTTTGGCCTTACGCATACTTTTAAGTATAAGCTCAATACTACTTTAAATTACAGCCACATAAAAGATATGTTTGCGCAAATAATGGATACCATAGAGCAAAGCAAATCGTTCCAGATAACTCGTAACCTGGCCACACAGGATGTAGTAAGCCTGAATATAAGTTATCCGTTCAGCTATAAAGCCTTAACTGTTTTTACCAATCTTAATTCCAATTACTCCATATATAAAGCCAATTTTGGTGGTCCCGGCAGGGATATAAAAGAGGATGTTTTCAGCTATACGCTGTACACTCAGGGCAGTTATAAGTTTGCCAAAACCTGGACGGCAGAGCTGACCGGCCTCTATATTTCTCCCTCAATATGGCAGGGTATTTTCCAGAGCAAGGCAATGGGTTTTGTAGATGCTGGGATGCAAAAAAGTATTTTTAAAGGCAAGGGTTCGGTTAAAGCAAGTGTGAGTGATATTTTTAAAACAATGCGTTTCAGGGGCGATGCTAATTATGCCGGGGCCGTAAACCGCATCGGCGCTAATTGGGAGTCGCGCCAGTTCAAGGTTAATTTTACTTACCGTTTTGGAAGCTCGCAGGTAAAAGCTGCAAGGCAGCGTAAAACCGGGTTGGAAGAAGAGAACAGGCGTACAGGAGAAGGCGGAGGTACACCCGGCGCCCAGTAAAAGCTTAGTTTTGTTGGTTTAGAATAAAGTTGCCGGCTTTTGTTGGCAACTTTTTTGCATTACACAGTATATGAAACGCCCATGTAAATCCCGATAGTTCTTGGAAGGATGCACGTAAGGCGTTCCATCCGGCAAAAAAATCGCCCGCCGCGGTGGACAAACATAAAAATATATACGGATGAAATATATATGGATACATGCTTTTGTATGCGTGCTTGTTATAAGCTGCAATAATTCATCAAGAGTTAACAGGTCTGAAGAAGGGGACAGTATGGCTGTTACAGCAAAAGTAAGAGATACTACTATGGTGCTGGACAGCATTACTGAGTTAGATTCAGTATCTGCTGTTATGCCTGTTGAAGCCATTATCCAGGTAACCGTGCCTGCGGGAACATTACCTGTAAAGCTTGATAAAACAATAGTTTCTGAAACGCAGTCCATTCATGTGACCATTACAGATATGGATGCCGGCCTGCTAAATGTAAGCATCAGCCATAGTAAGCCTGATGCTAATCTCAGGATTAGCCAGGTAGTAATGCCAGATGGCAGCACAGACGGGCCTTTTGGTCAGCAGATCACTTTTGATGCAAGGCAGAAAGGCGATTATGTAATTATTATTAATAAAAGTAATATGGCGTCTGGCAGCCAGGTAGGTGATGTCCTTATAAATATTGAAAGATAAATGGATCAGGTATAATAATTGCTTGATTATATGATAAATAGGTGAGGTGGGTAGCGCTATGGGTTATTTTTTTAACGATTTAATTTTTTAATTATGGACAATGAAAATGTAAAAAAGAACCAGGAAAAGAATGATCACCAGGATGCTCCTGTAAAGCCAGACCCTGAAACATTAGGTAAGACCGATCCCCAGGAAGAAATGAAGGGACCTGTATCTTCATTAATGCAAAAAGGGGGGAAGGTAATGGAAAGTGACGAAGACAAAGATGAAGCTACTAAAAAACATGATGAAAAAATGTAGCTTTTAAGAAGAAGGTATGAGAGGTTTCCTTTACTTCCGATAATCATTCTATCGTCTGAATATATCTTTTGCTTGTCGTTTTTATGAACGGTCTACATATCCTCCCCTCGGGATGTGTCCGCCGCAGCGGAGGGAGATACGTTCCTGTTTGACTAACTATCAAGTTAGCAATTTCCTCTTCTTGCTCAGGTCTCTCTCAGAAAGTCTCCTTGGGAGTTCTCTGGACCTTTGGACCAAACCTGGGTATACCCGTTACTTGATTATTTTAGAAACCAATTCTTTTAATGAGCCAACGAAATCCATAACCTACAACGAATTCAATAAAACGCTTACATTGAGACTTCTCCGCTCCACTACGAAGTGACAATAAAAAATTATGTCATCACCTCATTGATTTTACCCGTCTGGCATCCGGTCGGGCAGCGTAAATTTTTAATCCGGGCAGAGGGGGTTATACTGTTTCATAAATCCCCTCAATAGCGTCTTTATATTTTTCCATTATCACTTTACGCTTGAGGCTCATTTTGGGGGTCAATTCCCCGCCATCCACGCTCCATTCATCAGGCAGCAGCACAAATTTTTTGATCTGTTCCACATGGTTGAAGTTCACATTGTAATGATCCAGAACAGAGCGGAGCAGTTCATACACTTTCGGGTTTTTTACGATGTCTTCATTGCTCATATCGGCAATGTTGTGTTCTTTCATCCAGTCGCGTATGGCTGAAAAGGAAGGTACGATCAGGGCGCTTACAAATTTTCTTTCGCTACCCAGCACAATGATCTGTTCAATAAACCTGCTTTCCTTCATTTTGTTCTCAATAGGCTGTGGAGCTACATATTTACCTCCGCTGGTTTTAAACAGTTCTTTTTTCCGGTCGGTTATTTTGTAAAAGCGATTTTCAATGATGGTTCCTATATCTCCAGTATGCAACCACCCGTCAATAATAACTTCAGCGGTCAGCTCCGGATGTTTATAATAGCCTTGCATAACACTGGGGCCTTTTACCAGTATTTCGCCATCTGCTGCAAGCTTTACTTCCATGCCTTCTACGGGAGGCCCCACAGTTCCTAAGTAAGTTTCATTGTTCTGCTTGCGGTTTACGCATATTACGGGGCTGTTCTCGGTAGGGCCATAACCTTCATAAATAGGGATACCAGCTGCGTTAAAAATACGAAGCAGCTTTTCAGATGCAGCGGCTCCTCCCGTAATAATAAAACTGATATTGCCACCCAGGGCTTCACGCCATTTGCTGAACACCAGCTTACGGGCAATATTCAGTCTGAATTTATAAAAAGCTGATAATGGCTTCCGGTTATCATATTTAAGCCCCAGCCCTACGCTCCAAAAGAAAAGCGCTTTTTTGATACCGCCCAGCTCCTTGCCTTTAGCCATTATTTTTTCATATACTTTTTCAAGCAACCTGGGAACAGTCGTAAAGCCATCGGGCTTTATCTCTTTCAGGTTATCTCCGATAGTTTCCAGGCTTTCGGCGTAATAAATAGAGATGCCGCTAAACAGGTATATATAGCTCACCATCTTCTCGAATATATGATTGAGCGGCAGGAAGCTCAATACTTTGGTCTGGGGTTGATCAGGAAACGGGAAGCTGGCTTTTGAAAGAAACACATTACTTACAATATTGCTATGGCTTAGCATTACGCCCTTCGGCTTCCCCGTGGTGCCGCTGGTATAAATAAGGGTAGCCAGGTGTGTGTTGGGCACCTGTTGTTTTGTAGCTTCTACCTGTTGCAAAAGCTCATCGTTGGCCATATCCAGGAGTTCGGTAAAATGGGCGGCTCCCTCTATTTTATCAAAAGTGTAAATACCTTTCAGAAAGCTGCTTTTTAATGACCGTACTTTGTCGAGCAGTTCTTCATTGCTGACAAAAATATATCTGGCTTCCGATTCATTCAGTATATATTCCATCTCCTGCGGACTGGTAGTGGGATACATGGGCACGAGTATAGCTCCGATTTGCTGTGCGGCAAAATCAGTGATCAGCCATTCGGGCCGGTTATTGCTGATGATAGCAATTTTATCACTTCCTTCAGGTGTAAAGCTATTGCCATTAACTCCTTTGGCTAAAAGACCTGCGGAAAGCCGGTTGGTGAGGCTGGCTACCTCCTGGGTGGTGTAAGATCTCCACTGGCCTTTTTCTTTGGCGTTCAGCATATCTTTTTTCGGGAAACGCTCCAGCTGGCAGGCTATAGCATCAAATAATCGGTATCCTGGATAATCCATATATCGAAATAAATTGTTAGGAATACAAGTTAAGAAAAAATGTTAAGAATAGAAAGACCCGGAGATGAATGAATACATAAAAAAACCACCTGCGTTTAGGCAGATGGTTACAGTGTATTTTATATTATGTGGGGCACTTATTTCAGGGAATATACCTGCCCTGCAGGCATTTTGAAAATCCTGGAAGTATGAAAGGCTGTGAATTTATCATACTCTTCTTTATGTGCTCCTACCCATTGTTCAAATGTGGGCTGATTATCTACCGGTCCAAACATCCACTGGTTATAAGAGTCGAACAACCCGTCCTTCATTAATTGCTGGTGATAATCAAATAAACGGAATGGAAATTCTTTAGCGTAGGAAGTATTCCAGTCAAGTATAAAACGGGTGCGTATCATTGCCAGGCTCTCGGGTGTGATTCCCTGGGCAGATATACCGGATTGCTTGGCGAAAGTTTCTATAACAGCTTTTGCAAAAGCATTTTTCTGATTGGCGGCATCGGCTTTTAAATTGTTAGAAATGAAAAGCTTTTGCTTATAGGCGTCCAGCACCATTTTCTTGATGTTATTGGCTTTAGGATTAAGGCTTTCCATATTAGCATAGATTTCTCCGTAAATGATGGCCCAAATCTTGTCATCCTGCTGCTTATAATAATAAACGGCAGCATTATAATAATTGCCTCCGTAAGAAGGAGCTACCTGCATCCCTTTTTGCCATTGTCCGATAGCGCCCGCGGGATTTTTTAAGATCTCCAGCAATTCACCATAGTCATTATACAAAGGCCCGCTGTTGGGAAAATCCTTTAAGCCATCCTTATAATTCTTTTCCGCTTCTTTGTAATTTTCCTGGGCTTTATAAATATTACCCGCCAGTTGGTAAGCCATCGCATCACAGTCAGGACTTGCAATAACAACTTTAATAGTTTCTAATGCTTTGGCATAATCCTTTTTATAATAGTAGGCTAATGCAAGGTCTTTCTGCAGCTCCATATCGTTCTTGTCGGCCTCTCTGGCCTTGGTAAGTACCAATACCGCATTATCCAGGTCGCCCGATTGCATGAAGTTTCTTGCCCGCTGGCGTTCTGAGGAAATGGCATTTTGTCCAAATGAAACCATGCAAACACATAAAAATAAACCTGTTACAAATATTTTTTTCATTCAATTAATTTTTGACTACCTAAAAACACAAAAAGCAAGCCGAAAAATGCCGGCTGTATTATCTGAGATGCAAAAGTAGGCGAAAGGGTGGCAGCTCAGGAAAAATTTATTTCACATCCTGAATTTTTATGCATTTGTTAAAATGTTATAAACATCTGGATGTTAAAACCTTGCAAAGCGCTGCATTTTTTATAGGCAGAGGGCTACATTTGTAGGGTATTCAAAAATATACGAGTGAAACGTTCATTATAAAATTTTCATTTTATTACACGGGTAATATCCGCAACGACTCTTTCGGAGAAAATTTTATACATGGTAAGTTCCATTCGGCTAAAATCAATAAGCATTACGAATGAAATTTGCATTAGCCCAACAAAATTATCATATAGGGAACTTTGAAGCGAATGTTGAGAAAATTATCGCCGGAATTCAACAGGCTAAGGCGCAGGGAGCCGACCTGGTGATCTTTTCTGAATTATGTATTTGCGGATACCCACCCCGCGATTTCCTGGAGTTCAACGATTTTATCAACAAGTGCTATGCCGCTATTGATACCATCCGGGAACATGCAGATACTATAGGCGTACTGGTGGGAGCACCTGCGCGAAATACCAACCCGCTGGGTAAAGACCTCTTTAACGCTGTTTTTTTATTGCATGAGAAAGAAATTAAAGGAGAAGTGCATAAAACCCTTCTTCCTACTTATGATGTGTTTGATGAAGGCCGCTATTTTGAACCGGCTTACAGTTGGAATGTATTAGAGTTCATGGGTAAAAAACTGGCAGTAACCATTTGTGAAGATATTTGGAATATGGGCAGCAACCCTCTGTACCGTATTACACCTATGGAAGAACTGATCAAATTTGGCCCCGATGTGATCATTAACCTTTCAGCTTCTCCTTATAACTATGCGCAGGACATAGTGCGCAACAGCATTGTAAAAGCGCACACTTTAAAGTACAATCTGCCCATGCTATACTGCAATGCCGTGGGATCGCAAACAGAGATTGTGTTTGATGGCGGCAGCCTTGTTTATGATAATGCAGGTAATAAGGCAGGCGAACTGAAATATTTTGAGGAAGATTTTAAAGTGTTCGATTTTAATGACCTGGTCCATAAAACGCCGGAAAGCACAGCAGAAACGACCGTATACTTTGCTTCATCAGAAGTAGGATTTGGTAAAGACGTGCTGGAATATCTTACGGATAAAACAAGTATTGCAGAAATACATTCGGCACTATTGCTGGGCATAAAAGATTACTTTGCTAAGATGGGTTTTACAAAAGCCATTATCGGCTCCAGCGGGGGTATTGACAGTGCGGTAACCATTGCGCTTGCGGTAGAAGCGTTAGGAAAAGAAAATGTACGGGCTGTGTTGATGCCATCGCAATATTCCACTTCGCATTCTGTAAGCGATGCAGAGCAGCTAAGCAAGAATCTGGGAAATCCGTACAACATCATCGCTATCAAAAATATTTATGATGCTTTTCTTACAGAACTGAGCCCTTTATTTAAAGACCTGCCTTTCAGCGTAGCAGAAGAAAATATACAAAGTCGCTCACGTGGCAATTTATTAATGGCCATAGCAAATAAGTTTGGCTATATACTTTTGAATACGTCCAATAAAAGTGAGCTTGCAACAGGATATGGTACCTTGTACGGAGATATGGCCGGGGGATTGGGTGTTTTGGGCGATGTGTATAAAACACAGGTGTATGCCCTGGCCCGCTATATCAATCGCGAAAAGGAAATTATACCGGATCATATTTTAACAAAAGCGCCATCGGCAGAATTACGCCCTGATCAGAAAGACAGCGACAGCCTGCCTGAATATGATGAGCTGGATACCATTCTTTTTAAATATATAGAAGAGCGGCAGGGCCCTAAAGAACTGGTGGCGCAAGGGTTTGATGAGAGGCTGGTAGCACGTATTTTACGTATGGTAAACCTGAACGAGTATAAGCGTAACCAGTTTTGCCCTATTATAAGAGTGAGCTATAAGGCATTTGGTGTGGGAAGGAGAATTCCTATTGTGGCAAAATATTTGAGCTGAGTGGATAATTGGTAATTAAAAATTAATAGTTTACACTTAATAATTAATAATGAATAGAACGGCAGCGGATATTAAAGTTTTAAATGAAAAAGTAGCAGCAGCGGGTGCTTTTGTTGATAAACTGAGGGAAGAGGTCAGCCATATTATTATTGGCCAGGCGCACATGCTGGATCGCCTGCTAATAGGTTTATTAAGTAACGGGCACGTACTGTTAGAAGGGGTGCCAGGACTTGCCAAAACATTAACTATAAAATCGCTGGCAACCGCTATACAGGCTAAATTCAGCCGTATCCAGTTTACGCCCGACCTGCTGCCGGCCGATGTAATAGGTACCCTGATGTATAATCAGCAACTGAATGACTTTGTGGTAAGAAAAGGTCCCATTTTTGCCAATTTCATTTTGGCCGATGAAATTAACCGGGCCCCGGCAAAAGTGCAATCAGCGTTGTTAGAGGCAATGCAGGAGCGCCAGGTAACAATTGGCGACACTACTTACAAACTGGAAGAGCCCTTTTTGGTTCTGGCTACGCAAAATCCGCTGGAGCAGGAAGGTACTTATCCTTTGCCGGAAGCCCAGGTAGACCGTTTTATAATGAAGGTGGTGGTGCGTTATCCTGAAATGCAGGAAGAGCAGCTCATATTAAGGTCCAACGTTCAATCTGTAAAAATGCCTGAGATCAGGCCTGTGGTAAATGTGCAGGATGTATTGTATGCAAGGGACCTGGTGCGGGACATTTATCTGGATGAGAAAGTAGAGCAGTATATACTGGATATTGTTTTTGCAACACGCTATCCCGGGCGCTATCAATTAGAGAAATTAGAGCCTTTAATTGCCTATGGTGCTTCGCCGCGGGGCAGTATCAATCTCGCGCTTGCAGGAAAAGCCAGGGCATTCTTAAATAAAAGAGGTTTCGTCATACCGGAAGATATAAGAAGCATTGCACATGATGTATTGCGGCATCGTATCGGCCTTACTTATGAAGCCGAGGCCGAAAATATTAACGTGGAAAATATTATCAGTGAGATATTGAGTAAGGTGAATGTTCCGTAAACAAGTTTAAAAGTTTATAAGTTGACAGGTTGGTGACTGTGGTTAACTTGATCAAAATCGAAATGCTAAACCTTCCTTTTTAACTTTTAAACATGTCAACTTTTAAACCTGGTAAAAAATGCGCTCCACATCCGAAATATTAAAAAAAGTACGTGAGCTTGAAATTAAAAGCAAGAAGCTGGCAAAGGACCTGTTTTCGGGTGAGTACCATAGCGCTTTTAAGGGAAAGGGTATGTCTTTTAAAGAAGTGAGGGAATATGCGGCAGGCGATGATATTCGTTTTATAGACTGGAATGTGTCAGCACGGTTTGGCCATCCTTTCAGTAAGATATTTGAAGAGGAGCGGGAGCTTACCGTAATGCTGCTGGTGGATATCAGCAACAGCTCTTTATTTGGTACGCATTATGGTTTAAAAAGAGATGTGGCTACTGAAATAGCGGCCGTACTTGCATTTTCTGCCGTGAGCAATGGGGATAAGGTGGGCGCTATCTTTTACAGCGATAAAGTAGAAATGTATATTGCTCCTAAAAAAGGAAGGCAGCATGCTTTATATATTGTTCGCGAAATATTAAGCCTTGAAGCAAAGGGCAAAGGCACGCGTTTAAGCACAGCGCTGAAATATTTTACAAACGCTATCAGACAGTCGAGCATTGCTTTTGTGCTGAGCGATTTTATTGATGCCAACTATGAGGATGCGCTTCGGGTGGCCGGGAAAAAGCATGACCTGATAGGTATAAGAGTATATGACCAGATGGACCAGGCCCTGCCTGACGCTGGCCTGATGCAGTTGATGGATGCGGAAACAGGGCTTACGCAGTGGGTAGATACCAGCAGCGCTTTTGTACGGAGAAAATACGAAGAGCAGTTCTTTAAAGCCACAGAGTACTGCCTCAGCGTTTTTAAAAAGTCTGGCAGTGATCTGTTGCATATAAAAACCGGGGATGATTATGTAAAGGTATTGCAGCGTTTTTTTAAGAGCAGGATTAAGTAATTGAAAGTTTCGAGGATTAAAAGCTGAAAGGTTTGAAAAAAGGTGTATCAAATAAAAATCACTATCCCAAAAATATACAATCATATATAGCAGGAATATTGGTTATGCTGGTTGTGCTGCTGTCTTCAGCTGTTTATGCGCAGCCTGTTGCTGTGCGGGCTTATACAGATAAGAGCAGGGTGCTGTTAGGGGAGCCGCTATGGCTTACACTGGAAGTAAAAACATTGAATGGTGCTAAAGCGCCGGCTTTTAAGGTAGACAGTATTCCGCATTTTGAGTTTATTATAAAAGATAGTTCCAAAGTATTGCAGAAGGGCGATACAACTATTTATCACCAGTATTACCAACTTACCAGTTTTGATTCGGGCAGGTGGGTGATTCCACAATTTACACTTAGGCCTTTTGTAAAGACCAGCAGTATTTTGGTAGATGTGGTGTTTACCGAAGATTTTGATCCCCAGCAGCCTTATCACGATGTGCAGGAGATAAAAGATGTTCCTTTTAAAATGGATGCGGGCTTTGAGCGTTGGTGGTACCTGGTTGCTGCGACACTTATCCTGCTGGTGCTGGTAATTTATTGGGCTACACAACCTAAAAAGGCGCAGCCCGAAAAGAAAATTATTACTGCCGGAACAGCGTATAGAAAAGCTATGCAAAGCCTGCAGGAGCTAAAGCAGCGTATGCCAGATAAAAAAAGCTTTTATGCCGGGCTGGTTGAAATTTTCAGGACTTATATCCTGGAGCGCACAGGCATTAGCTCGCTACAGCAAACAACAGGCGATCTTGTAGAAAAGATAAAGCCTTTGATAACAGATGAAGCAAGGTATAACAGCCTTTCGCAGGTATTGTACCTTAGCGATCTGGTGAAATTTGCAAAGTATGATCCTGATGATAATGAATCCGCCTCTGCTTTTGAAGTGGTGGAAGATGCCATTCATTATATAGAAAGCGGGTTGAAAAATAAACTGGGGGCTGATCCCAAAGGCTCTTGACTATCATATTGAGCCTGACGAAATAGACAATCAAGAAGTTAGCTTTCGTCAAGCTCTCCGAAGGAGTCCCTTGGACAGGCTGATATTACTTTTGATCAGCTCCTTTATAAAATGTTTTAAGTGTAACAGGAGAAGGAGATACTTTCATGCACAGGTGTACAAGGGTGCAACGCCCGCCTGACCGGACGGGTAGGCAAAATTGCTGATAGCAGTACTAAGCTGATAAAAAAATGATCTACGACTGGTTAAAAAATATTGTGTTTATATGGCCTGAGAATTTTATCCTGCTGGGCCTTATCCCGTTTTTGATATGGCATTATATAAAAAACGAAAGCAGGAATAAAGGTGCTGTGATGGCTTCGGCTGTAAACGCCCATACGCCTGCTACGTTCAGAACCAGGTTCAGGCATTTACCTTTTGTATTCAGGATGCTGGCTATTATCTGTTTAATTATGGCGCTTGCCCGTCCGCAGCATCAAACCGGTAAAAGCCGTACCGAAGGGGAGGGGATTGATATTGTTTTATGCCTGGACGTGAGCGGTAGTATGGGTACTTCTGATGTGAAGCCTTACCGCTTCCAGGTGGCGAAGGAAGTAGCTATTGAGTTTGTAAAAAGCCGGCCTGTAGACCGCATAGGCCTGGTGATATTTGCTGGTGAGGCTTTTACCAAATGTCCGATTACGTCCGATAGGAACGCTGTTTTAAACCAGCTGCAAAGCCTGAAAATAATGGATGGAGGCTATCTGGAAACAGGTACTTTAATAGGAGAGGGCCTGGCTATGTCGGTAAACAGGATTAGCAAAGGAACCGGCAAAAGCAGGGTGGTTATTTTGCTGACAGACGGAAAAGAGGATGCGCCTCCCACAAGGATCATTGACCCTGAAATGGCTATGGAAATTGCCAAAGCCAATAATGTGAAAGTGTATTGCATCGGGTTGGGATCTGCTACCAGCACTGACGAGCAACTGGTAAAAGATATCTCGGGAAATATAGTGAGGAATTATATTGATGAAGATCTGCTTGGACGTATAGCTACCAACACCGGCGGAAAATATTATCGCGCTACGGATAAGGCGTCACTCCAGGCTATATACGGGCAAATTGACCAGCTAGAAAAATCGAAAGCAGAGATCATACGCTACAAGGAAGTACAGGAAATGTTTATGCCACTTGTATTGGCCGCTTTAGCCTGGCTTTTGCTGGAAGTAGTGCTGCGGTTTACCATCTTCAGAAAGTTTCCATAAATATGCTGTGTGAGGCCCGTCCGTACAGGCATCGGGCGGACGTCTTCGCCTCGCATTTAATATTATATCGCCTCCGGCAATCAAATATGTGGAATAGTTTTAGTTTTATACGCTTTATTCATTCATCGCCTCTGAACTTTTTCCTGCTTTCCTTTATTTGGCTGTTTCTTTTTTTAAGCTCTATCCTTTTTTCTACTGATGCTTTTGTAGCTTTGGTTGCAATGCGCGGTTTCTTTTTGTGAAGCGCTCTATCAATAAGCTCGTTTATTTTTCTGACCGCATCATTTTTGTTTTCCAGCTGGGTGCGGTAAGCCTGTGATTTTACCTGCAGATACCCTTTAGCATTGATGTATGATGATAATTTATTGTATATAATAGCTTTTTGCTCATCAGTAAGCAATGCAGATGGTTCAATAGGAAAGGAGGCCAGCACAGCAGTCTCTACCTTGTTTACATTCTGGCCGCCTTTACCGCCGCTACGCATTGTTTTAAAAATAATTTCCTCTGATACGTTCATTATATTCAATTATCACTCTAAATTAGTTGTTCTGTTCTGTATAATGTATAAAAATGAAAGCAGTCATTCAAAGAGTATTAAAGGCCAGTGTAACTATCGGGGGAAATATCCATTCAGCTATCCATAACGGGGTAGTGGTTTTACTGGGTATTGAAGATGCAGATACTGAAGAAGATATCAGCTGGCTGAGCCAGAAGATCGTACAGTTACGTATTTTTAACGATGATGAGGGAGTAATGAATATCTCTTTAAAAGATAGCAGTGGCGATATTTTGCTGGTGAGCCAGTTCACGCTGCATGCGTCTGTTAAAAAAGGTAACCGGCCTTCTTATATCAAAGCCAGCAAGCCCGATATTGCAGTACCGTTATATGAGAAGATGATCTGCCGGTTAGAAACAGATCTTGGAAAACCTGTTAAAACAGGTGTTTTTGGCGCTGATATGAAAGTGGAGCTGATCAATGACGGTCCGGTAACTATAATAATTGATACAAAAAATAAAGAATAAACATGACAATAGCTGAGGCACAACAGCAGGTGGACGAATGGATAAAAACTATTGGTGTAAAGTATTTTAGCGAGCTTACCAATATGGCTATTCTTACCGAAGAAACAGGAGAGCTTGCCAGGCATATAGCACGTATGTACGGCGAGCAGTCTTATAAAAAGGGACACGAGCCCGCGGAAGATCAGAGGCAACTGATACTGGCAGATGAAATGGCTGATGTACTGTGGGTGTTGCTTTGCCTGGCTAACCAAACGGGGATTGATCTTACCGCGGCATTAGAGAGAAACTTTAAAAAGAAGACCATCCGTGATGCCAGCCGCCATGCCGGTAATGAAAAGCTGAAATAAGCGCACATGAAACCGACATGAGAAAAATTTTCATTTTTTCACACAGGGGTATGAAAATTTTTCGAATCAAAGGTTCCATCCGGCCATCAAAAAAATAAAAAATATACGGATGAAAAAAGCCTGGACCATACTCAAACAATCGGTGGAAGAAGTTTTTGACATGCGCATTTTTAAATTAAGCGCAGCATTAGCTTATTATACTATTTTCTCTATCCCGGGGCTGCTTATTGTCGTGCTTTGGACAGCAGATATTTTGTCGGGGCACGATTCTTCTGTAAAAGAGAGCTTATATAACCAGATTGCAGGACTGGTGGGTATGGACGCTTCCAGGCAGATTGAAGCCACTATTAATAATGCATCCAGCGATCTTGCAAATAAAAGCTTTTCAACCATTGTGGGTTTGGCTACCCTGATATTTGGCGCCACAAGCATATTTGCGGAGATACAGGACTCCATTAATATGATCTGGCGGCTGAAAACGAAACCCAGGAAGGGCAAAGGCTGGGTA
>JASGDI010000143.1:0-6387 GCA_049841335.1 Niabella sp.
ATATACTTAACCGCTGTATCACTGATAGCATCGGTATGATAATAATTCTCCGGAACTGTTTCAACAGGCGTAGTACCACTTACCAGGCTAAAGGGATCGAAGAAATTCACCACACCCCATATATTCCCAAAATACTTTTCAAAGCCCCTGTTAACAGGATATTGCTTTATGGGAGAAAACAAGGGATGTTCTTCCTGGTGATTTAACCAGCGCATCTGGGCATCAGCTGTTGGCTGCTCAATAGTATTGCTCACATGCCACTTACCTACCATACCCGTTTGATAACCTGCCTCTTTTAATACTTCTGCCAGCGTAACAGTATTATCAGTTAAGAAACCCCGGTAGCCGGGTTGTTTACGCTCAGCAGTCATTTCGCCAATACCTGCTTCGTGGTTATAAACCCCTGTAAGCAATGCTGCCCTTGTTGGGCAACATCGCGAAGTATTATAAAAGCCGGAGTAGCGGATGCCTTTTTCAGCCAGCCTGTCCAGGTTGGGTGTCCGGATCTCGCCACCATAACACCCCAGGTCAGAATAACCCAGATCATCTGCCAGGATAAGAACAATATTCGGACGCTGATCGGCCTTTCCTTTTTTATTCCTGCCTGGCTGGGCATTCAAAGCCTGGCCTGCCCAGCAGCAACAGGCAAATAATATAAAATATTTAGTGATTGCGTTTATGCGGCGTTCATTCAAGCTCATCTGTTTTAAGTTATAGCCCTGTAAGGCTTTGAAAACCTTACAGGACCCGGCCAGTTACCTGTTCAGTTTATCATCCAACACTTTCATCCAATAACCGCCTATCACGCTTCTTGCCTGGAAGCCCACCTGCTTACCATCGGTGGTTTCATGCCAGTCGCCCAAAGGTACGCGGGTAGGTGTTTCCAGCACATATTTGTACACAGGCTTTACAAGCGCTTTAAAATCGCTGTCGTTGCCGGTTAAACAGGCAGTCCATAAGATCCAGTCGCTTTTGGTATAGGTTTTACGGCTATCCAAAGGCAGGCCGTATTTGTGCTGGTTCTTCAGGTAATATTTCATTTCTGTTTGAAAAACCTCCTGGGGAAAAATGTTAAATTGTAAAACCTTATCCCAAATCATATTGTATTTCTGACTCCAGGTTCCTTTCTTTTCAAAAGCCAGTGTATAATGGTCGCCATCGGCAGCCAGGCGCATCCATTCGGGTACCATTTTCTTTGCAATGTTATGGTACTTTTCATAAACATCATTTTTGCCCAGCATTTTTGCCAGCGTGGCATAACTTTCAATGGCCATTATTGCTTTCAGCGAAAGGTTGGCATTGCGCGCCAGATGGCCGGCAAAGTCGTCGGTACACAACTGGTTGGCAGGATCAAATCCGTCTTTTACCAGATAATCGGTCCAAATGGTTAAGGTTTTCCAGTGCTTTTCGGCATACCTTGCATTGCCTTCTACTTTGGCAATGGCAGCAGCCAGTATGATCATATTTCCTGATTCTTCTACCGGCATATCTTCTCCATACACCTGCCCGCTGGCTATGGGGTAAGTACCTATATCATGTGCCGCAAATGGCTTTTTCCATCTGCCACTTTCGCTGTAATAGAAAATTCCGTTCATCATACCCTTTTCCAGCTCAGGGTTATACACTAAATACAATGGAGCAGAAGGATAGGTAAGGTCTACGGTATTGATGCAGCCGTTACTATAATTTTCTTTTGAAAGCCATAGTAAATCACCTTGCGGACTTTGTACCAGCTTGTGTGCTGCAATACTTTGCCTGTAAGCTATCTCGCATAAGCGGGCATATTCTTCACCGCCTGCTTTCAGTGCGTCATTATAAATTATCTGGTCTGTTTCATTACACCGGCTCAAAACAGTTGCATATTCAGCATTGGCTTTATACAATTGATCATCCATGTTTGAGTCATTGTTTCTGTTCCACCAGGGACGCAGGTTTTGGCCAAAATATTGTATCGACCATATATCATCATATCCCAATAAAATCTTTGCTGATGACTGGCTGTTTTTACCCAGGTTGATAACAGTAGCAAGTGAAAGCTGCTTACCTGTAAGCTTAGCGGCTGCAGGCCGGCTTCCTCCTTTTATAAAGCCTGCTAATACCAAAGATTCTGAACTGGCTAAGAACTGCGTATTGCTGCTGCTCTGCGGCACGGCTACATATACATATCCCCAGTCAATACGAAGGTCATCGCCTTTTTTAGCCAGTACCGGCTGCGAGGTGGTACCTGCTTTTAAAACAGACAATCCCTTTGCGGAATACTTATTGGCCACCACCTCCTGTGCAGGCGTATTTACAGCCAGCCCGGACGAGGTATTGAGCAGCACTTCCACTGCATGAGCCGTACCATTCTTTGACCGCGCATCGAAGCTGATGTACGATACCGGTCTGGCCAGCAGATCAAGATCCGTCAATATAAGCGGAGATGTAAAGGTAACTTTCAGATCAACAGGGCCGCAGGAGAAATCATAAATAGTCTGGGTAGCTTTTACTTCCACATTTGTCTGCACGGCATTATCAATAATGGCCGGTAAGTTTTTCCGCTCTTTTACCAGCCCAAAGTCCAGGTGCCGGCCCCCGGCTGTGTTCCTGACGTGAACAGCCAATACATTTTTCCCTTTTTTTAGAGAGGAAGCGTTTTTCAAGGGTACGTATATATATTTATGTACCCAGCCTTCTTTTGAAAAAATTTCTTTACCGTTTAAATAAACAACTATATTATCATCGTGGCTTAGCTTCAGGTAAACATCATCTATGGCACCGGCCATTGTAAATTCCCGTCTTACCCACAGGTCTTCCGACTTCCACGGCGTTTTGGCAATGCTTTTGTCATCGCCAAAGGGCGCGGTGCCCTGCTTCCATTTGCTGTCGTTATAGCCAGGTTCGTACCAATTGCCCTGTGGCGCAGTATTGGTATATTTCACACTGTAGGTTTTATCTTCGGATGCCGGCAGCAGCACATCGTAAGCTTTTGATTCGGAGCCAAGGAAGCGGTACACTTTACCATCTACCTTTACATAACCGGTAACAGACTGATCTGCACCGGTCCAGTGCCTGGTTGCTGAGGCATGCAATTCATCGGTAAAGGACCAGATGCTTAAATAAGGATCGTGGGTAATGAGAGGATACGCAGGCGCTTTACGGATTTGGGCGTTGCCTGCCAAAGAGCAAACTGCAAGTAAACCTGCTACAAAGGGCTTGAGAAATTTGACCATTTTAAAATTTTAGTTTTAAACGCTAATTAAGAATTTATATAAAACACACTTGTTCTATTAAAAAAAAATACCTGTAAGTATAGATCTTTGAGGTTTTGAATCGATGCTTATTTTACTTTTTCATATACTTCTTCGCCACTGGAAGATCCCACTAACCATTTCATTAAAAACATATCATCATTTATAAACTTAAAAATAACCTTCCCTTCTTTAACACCCGGAAATGCCAAATGCTTCCGTAATGTTTCGGTATAAGTTGAATCTGATGTCAGTTTGATCGATCCATGAGACAGCTCAGTATACTTCCCTCTTACATAAAGTAAATGCCTGAAATTTTCGTTTGCATCAAATATCTTAAAATCCTTACTTTCGGGCGACTGAAACTGACTGCTGCTATCCATACTTCTTTGCTTTGTAACCTGCCAAATACCTTCAAATTTTCCAGGCGATGGCTTTGAAGTTTGCGCCCTGATACTTACAGACAACAACATAACAGACACAGTAATAAAACTATATTTCATTCTTTTTAATTTCAGTCATCTGCTTTTTAGCAGTTTTTAATACATATCACTATCTATCACTACCTGCTGGTCTTCTTCGGGTATCTGGATGTTCCGAACCCTTTCCAGCACCATAGCCCCGGAGAACCGGTAGCGCAGCGGAAAATCAGGATTAGTGATATCTTCATACTCATATTCCAGGTTCATAGTGGTAAAGGTTCTTTGCAGGTAGGGCTGTACATCGTCCATTCTTTTTTCTACAATATAGTTTCCGCTGTTCTGCTTAAATTTAATGGCCGGATCTGCTGCCGAGAGCGTTACGGTGCCATCCCCGTTAAAACGTGCAGAAATTCTATACTTCAGCCGGTCATAAGCCTCTTCTTCCACTACCCCTGCATAAAAAAATACAGTGTTTTCATTTATTACCCATGCAGTGCGCGTAGGCGTAGTAAGAGCTGGTTCATTGCCTTCTGTTCTTCTTACCTGGCCCGGTACTGAGTAGCGACCGGAATAGTCATTAAAAGGAATGATCTGCATCAGCGATTTCTTATACCACCGGCGCGGAGAAACACTATATGTAGAAGCAGACACCAGCTTCACCGGCAGGATATATTTATAATACATATCCATATTTTCCATTTTCAGATTCAGGTTAAAATAACCGGTGCTGGAATTTTTAGGAATGGTAGTGGTATTGGAACTAAAGGAATAATTAGCTTCTGGCAGGGGAATAAAATACAGGTCCTGCCTGTTCCTGAACCGGTCAAAGTTCAGGTTTTGCAGGGTATCAGTATCCAGATCCAAAGTTACCTGCACGTCTTCTGTATTGGCTGTGCTGCCGCTTAACACCACTGGTACTTTTAGTGTAACAGTGCCGCCCGAAGACTGGTACCTGGCATATACCGGTACCACACCATTCTTTACAAAAGCCACATCCTTTACAAACAGCTCGTCTTCCCATTCTTTATTACAGGCCAGCGCCAGAACGCCCAACAGCAGGATATATAAATATTTTTGTTTCATATTTAAAACAGATTGTTGATTAATAAGGGGTTGTCCATCCGGGGTTTTGGGTTAATTTTACGTTTCTCCTCAGCTCTTCGTGCGGTATGGGCCACAGGTACATTTTCTTTACAAAAATGGTAGGCAAAGAAGCAATGATAACCGGCGTGTGGAATATATCCCGCTGGTTAGCCGTCATATCCATATTACAGCCCATTACCGGGGTGGCTTCTTCTACGGGTGCGTCTTTCCATCTCCTTAAATCAAAATAACGGTGATTCTCACCCAGCAGTTCAATCTGGCGCTCCCTTTTAATACTTTTTCTTAAAAGGTCTTTGGAAGCATATATGCTATTGTCATAATCCGGCACGCCTCCTCTTATTCTTACCTGGCTGATGGCTTTGCTCATTTCAGCAACATTCCTGCTTACGGCAATGGTACCACCTCCATCAAAGGCAGGTATATTATAAGCTCCGCCCAGTTCGTTCATAGCTTCGGCGTAAATCAGCAATACCTCTGCATACCTGATGGCCGGCTCTGTTTTAGGAACGTTATATGCACCTTCCGGAGTGCTTCTGAAATCTGCATCAAGCGGGTTTACATATTTTTTAATACCGATACCGGTTCTTATATAAAATTCGGGGGAGGCCGGCTGCTTGCCATCTGCCAGTCCCCTGTAATAAAATATCTGCTTTACCCTGTCTTCGGCGCGGAGAACGCTGTTGCGATACCATATACTGCCGTTATAAGCTACTGATGCATAAAAGCGTGGTTCACGGTTGGCATATTGTAAGGAAACATTCCCCGCTAACGGCTTATGAGAATCAGCATTGTCGGTAAAGCCCGAAACCCTGGGGTTGAGTGGCATATCGCTGCCATCGCTCATAGCATAAGCATCTGCCTGCTTTTGTGTAAGCCCGTAGGTGTTCCAGCCGTTCAAAGAATAAGGCGCTGCATGCATAGGCATGTCTTTTGTAAGCTGGCCGCCTACTTCTGTCACCCGCGAAAATATTACTTCCGGGTTGCCTAAGTAAGGCACACTTCCGTCAAACAGGGCCCGGTAAGATTCCATAGGATCTATATCCTTCCAGCCATTGGGAAAACTGGCATTTGAATATTGTGCGTGGAAAGGCGGAACAATAGTTGCCGGGTAGCCGGGGCCCTGGCTCTCTGCATGGTAAGGATAAGTGTACAGCTTATAAATGCCCAGGTCTATTACCTCTTTAGCGGCAGCGGCGGCCTTTGCCCATTTTTCTTCGTTGTACTGCTGGGATATCAGCTGGCGGCCCTTATCATCTACCAGGTCGGCCATTTCGGCATTGCCATTGTACAGGGGGCTGGCGGCATATACCAGCACTTTAGCTCTTGCTGCCAAAGCGGCGCCCTTCGTGGGCCGGGCCAGGTTACGGGAGTCTCTTAAAGAAGCAGGCAAATCTTTTGCAGCCAGTGCCAGCTCACTGGTTATAAAATCAACACATTCATCATAACTATTGCGGGGCAGCGAAAGATCGCTGTAGCTTTGGGTATAATCCATACCATGCTCCGGTACCAGGGGTACAGGACCGTATTTCCTGATCAGCAGCCAGTAATAATAAGCCCTTAGAAAACGGGCCTGGGCTTTACGGTCCACAACCTCCTGCCGGCTCATTTGCCGGTTCTGATCTACATTATCA
>JASGDI010000144.1:0-29939 GCA_049841335.1 Niabella sp.
CGCAGCTTTGATGCCAATAACGGAACCACATTTGCCATACGGGATAAAGAAGATGCAGAGGATTACCGCTATTTTCCCGACCCGGACTTAACCCCTTTTGATTTAAAGGATGCCTTTATTAATGAAATAAAGACATCCATCCCCGCATTGCCGGCGGAACGCATTAAAAAATATACGGAACAGTACCTGCTGCCGGATTATGATGCACACGTGCTGACGGAAGAGAAAGAGTTTTCAGATTATTTTGAAACATGTCTTTCCGAAGGAGGGGGAGCGGCTACCCGGGCTAAAAGTATTGCCAACTGGATGCTTGGGCCGGTTAAAAGCTGGCTGAACGATAACGGGAAAATGATCAGCGAATTTCCTTTACAGCCTTCGCAAATAGTAGCGCTTATAAAATGCGTGGACGAAGGAAAGCTGAGTTTTTCAACGGCTTCCACCCGGCTTATGCAACTTTTGTTACAGAACCCGGCTGAAGAGCCCCTTATTTTAGCGGAAAAGAACAATCTTATACAGCAGTCTGATTCATCAGCGCTGGAACCCGTTATTGATGTGGTGTTGGAGCAGCTGGCCGATAAAGTGGCTGCTTATAAGAAAGGTAAAAAAGGATTACTGGCTTTGTTTGTAGGTGAAGTAATGAAGCGTACCAAAGGCAAGGCCGACCCGAAAAAGACCAATGAAATTATTTTGGAAAAATTGAAGTAAGTCCATAGTCAATAGCTCATAGTCCATAGTGCCCAATTACTATGGTTTGTCGTCAATGGACGATGGGCTGAAAATATCAACAATGAAAAAAATCTTTTTAATCGTTACAGTAGCTATAGCATTTGTTGCCTGTAAAAATAGCAGTAAAAGTACATTCACCGTTTCCGGGAAAATAACCAATGCCAATGGCAAAATGGTGTACCTTGAAGAAGTGCCTGTTGGCACTATGAGGCCCACTATAGTAGACTCGGCTGCTTTGAAAAGTGATGGCACTTTCTCTATAGAAACCGAAACCGGGGAATCTGCTATTTATAATATCAGGTTAGACCAGGGAATGTACCCGGTAGCTGCTGTGATCAATGACAAGCCATCGGTAGAGATAGATGTGGTGATGAGCCAGGAAAACAACCAGTTCTCCGAAAAATATGAAGTAAAAGGCTCGCCTGCCAGTGAAAAAATGAAAACTTTTATGTTTGCTTTTAACGAAAAGCTTCAGCATATTTATGTTCAGGCAACTAAAATAGACAGCCTTTACCGGCTTAATAAACCCGACAGCCTGATTGCTCCTTTGCTGAAAACAAAAGCCGAGGCATCTTCCTATTTAAAAGACCTTGCTTTAAGTGAGATCAAAAATTCAGACAATGTAGCGTTAACCATGTTTATATTGGGTTATTACCAGTCATCGGCGAATAACCCTGCTATTGGCCTGGAACCGCTTAGCAACGAACAGGTAAGTACCACTATTTCAGATGCGGTCAGGAAAGATCCCGGTCATACCGGACTGGTTGCCCTGCAAAAAGACCTGCAGGCACAAATGGATAATGCCGGCAAAGGAGCATTGGTAGGTAAACCGGCGCCGGAGTTTACAATGCCTGATGCCAATGGGCGTCCGTTAGCCTTAAGTTCGTTTAAAGGGAAATATGTTCTCGTGGATTTTTGGGCAAGCTGGTGTAAACCCTGCCGTATGGAGAACCCTAATATAGTGGCCGCCTATAATAAGTTTAAAGACAAAAACTTTACAATTCTCGGTGTTTCCTTAGACCAAAAGAAGGAACCCTGGTTAAAAGCTATAAAGGATGATAACCTCACCTGGCCGCAGGTAAGCGACCTTAAGTTCTGGCAGTCTTCAGTAGTTGCTTTATACGGGTTTGAAGGCATTCCCTTTAATGTGCTGGTAGATCCTGAAGGAAAAATAATTGCACAGGGCTTACGCGGACCGGAACTGGAAAGCAAGCTGGCAGAACTGCTGAAATAAAAAAGATGATCTTAGGAGCAGCTGTTTGAATGCAGGGGCAAATTTTTTTAGCGCTGCATTAATACAGAGGTCATGGTTAAAGATCCTGCAACTGCTTTATCATTAAAGAAAGAAATTTGGTCTTTGCTGTCTTTCAGGCCTAATGTGTACAGTAACGGTAAATAATGTTCCGGCGTGGGAATAGCCAGGCGAGCTTCCCTGCCTAATGTTTCATAATGGATCAAAGGCTGATGATTACCCGACGCAATCAGGTTTTTAAAAGTATCGTTCATCTGCATGGCCCAGTCATAACCATAGTCGGGCAGATCCATTTTATCCCAGGCCAGCATTCCAAGGTTATGGACCATATTGCCGCTGCTCAAAATAAGCACTCCTTTTTTACGAAGTGCGTATAGCTCTTTAGCTAATTCGTAATGATACTCCGGACCTCTGGTATAATCAATGCTTAGCTGTAAAACAGGAATATCTGCATCAGGATACATATGCCTTACCACGGTCCAGGCGCCATGATCCAAACCCCAGTCGTGGTCTAAAGTAATGTGGGCGGCATGTAAAAGCGCCGCGGTTTCCTTTGCCAGCGATGGGCTTCCCGGAGCCGGATACTGTACTTTGTACAGCTCAGGCGGAAAACCGCCAAAATCATGAATAGTTTCAGGGAAGTCCATGGCGGTAATACGGGTTCCTTTGGTGAACCAGTGAGCAGATATTACCAGTACCGCGGCGGGGATTGGTATAGACCTGGCAATAGTGGCCCACCGTTGAGAAAACTCATTGTCTTCAATGCCATTCATAGGGGAGCCATGACCTATAAACAATACAGGCATGGGTGTGTCCTGTTCTTTCAGGTCATCTGTAAATTTTCTGAATGCTGAAATATCTGTCATATTTTTTTATCCTCCGTAAAGCCGGCTGTTATCCAGCCGGATCATTGATCCGCAAAGCTATAACAGTTTGTTTTTCCGGCCATTAAACTGGATTAAGCGTGCTATAAATGATTTTTTTCATCTTTGTTTATGGATATATATTTATGATCTTAAATTATTTATCTTTACCATCCAAGGCTAAACTTTGATAAGGGCGGGGTTCTTGGCTCATTGTTCAGATTCTGCCTATTATCTTAAAGATGTCGCTATCAGTCCTTTAAACAGTGCAGTATGGTTCGTTATTGGAAATGGTTAATGGGTAATGAGAATATCTTTACCCTGGAAGTCCGCATATTCCACGCAGTATGCGTACTGCTTGTTTTGTGCATATTAATAAGTGTACCGGTTGCTTATGGCCTTCATATTCCGCATTTACCTCTGATGCTGGTTATTGTTTCAAGCGTTGCAGGTGTTTTGTATTACCTGTCAAGATTTAAAGGATTTCACCAGTTGTCGGCTGCTATATTCCAGGTATTTTTATGCCTGGGACTGACGGCTAATTACTATTATAATTCGGGGGTGAACGGACCAAGCTATGCAATGTTTTTGCTGGCTTTCCTGGTATCGGTATTAACTTCTCCTACCAGGCAGTACTTTATATGGCTGCCCGTTAATATGCTGCTGCTTACCGGGCTTATAACATTGGAACTGGTAGTGCCTGGTTCAATCAGGACAACCTATCTGAGTGCGACAGATAGGTATATAGATCTTGTGGCCACTTATTTTATTACTGCCGGTTTTGCTTTTTTTATTGCAGCGTATGTGAGAACCGCTTATAACAAGCAGAGGGAACAATTAATAGCGCAATCTGCTGCGCTGCATGAGGCTAATAATACTAAAAATAAATTGTTGTCCATTCTTGGGCATGATTTAAAGGAGCCTTTAGCTTCTTTGCAGGGATATCTGCAATTATTGTCCGATTTTGACATGGAAGAAGAAGAGAGAAGAGAAATGAATGAACAGCTTCTTCTGATGACAAAAAGCGCCTCGCTCATGCTTTCCAATATTCTTGCCTGGACCAATAAACAGGGGCATAGTATTCAGGTAGACCTCCGCGATCTCAGTGTTAAGGAAACCCTGTGGCCGGTAATTCAATTATCCCGGAGTATAAGCCATAAAAAGCAAATTTCATTATGGCTTGATCTGCCTGAGAACATAAATGTTAAAGCAGACAGCCAGATGCTTGAGCTTATTGTCCGGAATTTATTGATGAATGCTATAAAGTTCACTCCTGCAGAAGGTAATATCTGGCTTTCGGCAAAAACAGAAGGTGATAGATGCATGCTGGAGGTAAAAGATGACGGGATAGGTATTCCCGAAGCCCTGCGATCCAATATTTTCTCTATAAACCCAGGCTCCAGGCGTGGCACGGCTTCTGAAAAGGGAACGGGGCTGGGCTTAAGGCTTTGCAAGGAATTTACAGAAATGCTGGGAGGTGAACTGACCTTCAAAAACAATGATGATAAAGGCACCACTTTTTCTTTAACGCTGCCGGCAGTAAATATTTCAGGTATTTCCTCTGAAATAGAACTGGAAATAGCAGAGACCTGCTGACCCTGCTGTTACAACAGGGTTTATAAATTGTAGCATGAGCGGCAATAATCTTTTATTTTCGTTGAATAATGCAGCCGCAACGATTATCATATCTCATACATGCTATTTCCGAAAATAGTGATGAACAGGCTTTTGATGAGCTGTTCAGGATCTATTATCCGGGGCTGCTTTCATATACAACGGATCTTTTAAAAGATAAACCTGTTGCAGAAGAAATTTGTGTGGATGTGTTTCTGAAGCTTTGGCAGAACCGTAAAATGTTACCCACGGTAAGGAACCTTTCCCATTATTTGTATATAGCCGCAAAGCATGGCGCCATCAGCTACTGGCGCAGTAAAGGATATAAAGACCTCCGGAAAAACATCAGCATTGAAGACGCCGGGGAGCATTTTGTATATGAATTAAGCAACCATGAGCTAAGGCTTATTAATAAAGAAACCTTTCAGCAGATTAATGCGGCCATTGGTAGCCTGCCGCCCAGGTGCAGGCTGATATTTAAGCTGATCAAGGAAGACGGACTTAAATATTCCGAGGTAGCACAACTGCTTGAAGTATCAGTAAAAACGGTAGAAAACCAGATGAATATCGCCATGAAAAAACTGGCCGGTATATTAGTTGCAATGATAGAAGATGATAAAAAGAGTGTATCCTGAGAACATAGTGGCGCTCCCTGCCGCCACCGGCTGATTTTGACAACTCACTCATCATTAAAAAAAATCTTTTTTCTTTTGGGGGTAAACCTGGCAGTACTGCGTCTATGTGTATAAGGCATACTTTATACAGGTGAACAACGACAGGTTAATATATCTATTGGTAAGAAAAAAATCGGGGGAGCTGACGCTTGACGAACAGCTGGAATTATCAGCGTTGATCAGGAGCAGCGATAGCCATTTGCTTCTTGCGGAAGGTGTGGATGAAGTGTTTGCCAGTTCGCTTAGCTATAAAAAAGATATCGGTAATGATGCGGTGAATGATGCATTAAAGCAGCTGCATCAAAAGATGCGCCAGCCTGAAGAAATGCAGGCCCCCACTGGTAAGTACAGGAGGCTTAAAGTATGGCTGGCTGCGGCTTCTGTAGCATTGGTTGCAGGATTGACTGCATTTTATTTTTTTCAGGCAGGCACAGCTTTGCCTAAGGCGGATAATATTGTGTCCACAAAAAAAGGCTCCAAGACCAACCTGGTTTTGCCAGATGGCACTAAAGTATGGGTAAATGCAGACTCGAAGCTGACTTACGATAAGGGGTTTGGCAGCAACACGCGTGAAGTTACACTGACAGGAGAAGCCTATTTTGATGTAACAAAAGATCCCTCACGCCCGTTTATTGTGCATACGCCAACCCTTGATGTAAAAGTATTAGGCACTGCCTTTAACGTTCGGGCTTACCCTAACGAAGCCAGTACGCAAACTACGCTGCTAAGGGGGGCTGTAGAAGTGTTGCTGAAAAATAAGAAGCACGAAAAAATACTGCTGGCGCCGAATGAGAAAATTATTGTACAAAATGCAATACCTGCAAATGATGGGCATATAACAATTCCGAATAAAACAAAAACAGCCTTTGAACTGCAGAATATTGCTGCCAGTAAAAACAATGCTGCAGTTGTGGAAACAGAATGGACAAAAAACAGGCTGGCTTTTGAGCAGGAAAGAATTGAAAACCTGCTGCCGGTACTGGAACGCTGGTATAATGTAACGATTGAGCTCCGCCATAGCGCAAAGGATATACGCTACAACGGAACTTTTGAAAACGATTCTCTTGAAGATGTGCTGGCCTCTTTAAAAGCCGTGGGCGGGTTCCAATACCGTATAGAAAAGGATAAAGTAGTTATTTACTGATAACCATATTTTCTAATAAAAACGATTGCATTACAATGAATAAGGAAACCTAAAAGCTAAACAATAAAGCGGAAAATGTGCGACCATTTTCCGCCTGACTAAGACAGTATCACTGCTTGCGACAGCAGCTATTCTATCATTTAAACTATTGCAATATATGAAAAAATATAATTGCCTTGCCGGGTTTTGCCCAGTACCACTGCTTATAAAAATTATTCTAAAAATGAAGCTGGCAGTTTTTGTAATTCTTATTACTTCATTTCAGGTAATGGCTTTTGAAGGGGCTTCCCAGAAAAGGATCAACCTGAATATAGAATATGCTACCATACCCGAAATTCTGAAAAAAATAGAATCGAAGTATGATTACCGGTTTGTATATAACGAAGAAGTGCGAAAAAGTGATCTGAAAGTAAACGTGGTAGCTAAAAATGCCACTATTGATTATGTTATGCAAACGGTGTTACTTAACACTTATTTTTCTTACAAAAAGATTAATAACGGGCTGGTAGTGGTAATAGGAAAGCCTGGTGAAAATGCAACCCTTCCTGTTACAGGGAAAGTAACGGATGAAAAGGGCAATCCTATACCCGGGGCCTCGGTAACGGAAAAAGGAACCGTCAATGGTGTGGCTACCAATGATGGCGGGGAGTATTCCATAACTGTTGAAGATGCAGCAGTGCTTGTTATAAGCGCGGTTGGTTATCAAACGCAGGAAGTAACTGTGGGCAACCGCACTTCTATTGATGTAAGGCTGGTTGCTTCTATAGAAGGCCTTGACGAAGTAGTAGTGGTGGGTTACGGTACACAAAAGAAAAGCGTGGTAACGGCTGCAATTTCCCGTATATCGGCCGATGATTTAAAAAACACATCGCCCGTTCGCGTGGATAATGCCCTGAAAGGGATGGTTTCCGGTGTTATGGTTACCCAATCCTCCGGCCAGCCGGGCGAAGGTTCTAAAGTCAGGATCAGGGGGGTAGGAACCATCAACAACAGCGATCCGCTGTATATTGTGGATGGGATGCCAATAGATGGCGGCATAGACTACCTGAATCCGAGCGACATTAGTTCCATTGAAGTATTGAAAGACGCGGCTTCGGGAGCTGTTTATGGAGCAAGGGCGGCCAACGGTGTTATTTTGGTAACCACCAAAAAGGGAACCATCGGAAAGCCACGGGTGAACTACGATTTTTCGACGGGCTATCAAAACCGGTGGAAAAAGCGCGATATGCTGAATGCCACCGAATATGCCATCCTCATAAACGAGGGCCTGCTAAACTCAGGACAAAGCCCCCGCTATGCCGATCCCTATTCTTATGGTGAGGGTACAGACTGGCAAAACCTGGTATTTAACAAAAACGCACCGGTTTCCAACCATCAGGTCAGTATTAGTGGTGCAAGCGATAAAGTCAATTACTTCCTTTCGGCAGGGTACTATGACCAGGAAGGTATTGTAGGAGGCAACTGGGACCGCTCCAACTACAAGCGTATGACGCTGCGTTCCAACACTATTTTCACCCTGCTCGACAATAAAGAACGGAACTACCTGCACAAGTTCGAGTTAGGAGTGAATGTGTCTTACTCCCGGATAAATTCCAGGGGCATTTCCACCAACTCCGAATACGGCTCACCATTGGGTAGTGCTCTCGCGTTCTCTCCGCTTTTAGGTTTATACGAAGAAAACCCCGAAGCAGCGCTTGCCCAACATCCTTATGCGGTGAAAGACCCGAGAACAGGGCAGGTATTTACCATTGCCGGGGCAGACTATAATGAGATCACCAACCCGCTGGCGCAACTGGCGCTCCCGGGCGATAAGGGCAATGCCGATAAATTTATCTCCAATTTCTGGGGCGAGCTGTCCATCTGGGACAACCTGAAATTTAAGTCGTCTTTTGGTACAGACCTGGCGTTTTGGGGAAATGACGGCTGGACGCCCAAATACTACCTGGGACAGTCCAATTACAGGAACGAATCCAGTGTGTGGTCAAGCATGAACCGCGCGCTTGTATGGCAATTGGAAAATGTATTGTCTTATGAAAAAAACATTCTGGATAAGCATAATATCCAGGTATTGGTAGGACAGTCGGCTAAAAAAACAACAGGGCGTAATATTGGCGGATCCAACCGCTTCCTGGTAGAAGAAGATGGCAGCAAGGCCAATATCAACTTTACTACCGGAACGGCAGCAAACGGAGATATGAGCGTGTATGGAGGAGCGTACAGCCCTCGTACACTGGCGTCATTGTTCTCCCGTTTGAGCTATAATTACAACGAGCGTTACATGTTCCAGGCAACAGTACGGAGGGATGGCTCTTCTAACTTCGGCCCTAATAACCGGTATGCCACTTTCCCTTCTTTCTCTGTGGGATGGAATATAACGAATGAAGCGTTTATGAACGCGCGCCCCCAATGGTTATCATTCACCAAATTAAGGGCTTCCTGGGGGAAGAACGGTAACGAAAGCATAGGCGGATTTGGTTATGTAGCATTGACCTCCTCGGGCAACAATTATGTTTTTGGAACTGGCGATGGTACCATATATGTAGGTACAAAACCCAGTGGACTGGCCAATCCTTCCCTGAAATGGGAAGAGTCCGTACAGACAGATGTTGGGCTGGATGTTGGTTTATTCAGAAACGCGTTTAGCCTGTCTGTAGACTATTTTTATAAGAAAACCAATGGCATGCTGATGATTATGTCCATCCCATCCTATGTGGGTGAGGCAAAACCTACCGGTAATGTTGGCGAGATGGAAAATAAAGGTCTGGAGTTTGAAGCTGCCTACCGGTTCAGAGCAGGGCAATGGGGCGTTCGTTTAGGCGCAAATGCCTCTTATATTAAGACCAATATGTTGCGGCTTGGAAATGAAGAAGGGTTTACCAACTACGATTATTATCAGAACGTAGGTACCATCAGCCGGGCAGAAAATGGCTATCCGTTCCCCTATTTTTACGGCTACAAAACCAATGGTATTTTCCAGAACCGGGATGAAATAAACAGCTATGTGAGTGCCGATGGGGCCCTGATACAGCCCAAGGCCGTTCCCGGCGATGTTCGCTTTGTAGATATAAATAACGATGGTGTAATTTCAGACGCCGACCGTACCATGATCGGTAAAGGCAACCCCGACTGGACATTTGGATTTAACGCCAACGTAACCTGGAAAAATTTTGATTTCAGCTTCATGTTCCAGGGAACCCTGGGCAACGATATTTACGATGCTACTCGCAGAACCGACATATCGTACATCAACCTGCCAGCTTATATGCTTAACAGGTGGACCGGCGAGGGGACATCAAATACCATCCCGCGATTTTCGTTTACAGACGCCAACGGCAATTGGCTGTCTTCAGATATGTTCGTAAAAGACGGATCTTATATGAGACTGAAGAACCTGGTGCTTGGTTATACGATCCCGGATCAGTTAACACGCAGGTATTTCGTTTCCAGGCTCAGGATATTTGCTTCGGCCGAAAATCTGCTCACATTAACCAGATACGAAGGATTCGACCCCGAAATATCTTCGGGAGGCACTTCTATTGGCATAGATCGCGGTGTATATCCGCAAGCCAGGGTTTTTTCTTTTGGGTTGAACCTGTCCTTTTAAAAACAAAAACGGAAAAACATGAAACGATTAATCTATATAGTCACAACTATTTTTACAATTCTTACACAAAGCGGCTGTTCAGAGAAGTTCCTGGACGTGGAATCGGCCGATAAATTATATGTGAACGAATATTATACCACTGAACCCAGGATCTTTGAAGCCCTGGTAGCGGCTTACGATCCCCTGCAATGGTTTGACTATGCGTGGGGGCAATACACACATATTGGATTGGTGTCTGACGTAATGGCTGATGATGTTTATGTAGGAGGTGCAGATGCCAATGACTGCATTTATCTCCACCGCATGTTCAATTATGCGGCGCTGCCTACTTCGGTGGTCAGCGATCTGTGGACAGCCTTTTACTCCGGCATAAACCGCTCCAATATTGTTATGCAGTATATGGATAACGTGAAAGGTATCTCCGATGGATCAAAAGCCCTGTACCTGGCAGAAGCCAAAGTGCTGCGTTCTTTTTATTACACCTGGTTGTGGAAGCTGTGGGGAAATATTCCTTATTATGAAACGAACCTGGAATACCCTTATATCACCCAGCAGAATACAGCCGATCAGGTGTACGAAGGTATTGTTTCCACCCTGGAGGATGCAATTAAAAATGGCGGGCTGCCAATGAAGGTAGGCAGTGGTAAAGAGGGACGGGTGTCACTGGCAATGGCGTATATGCTGTATGCCGAAGTGGTGATGTATCAAAACGATGAGACGCGGTTTACCCAGGCGCTTAAATATATGGAAGAGGTCATCAATTCCGCGCAATATGACCTGGTCAGCGATTTTGCTTCTATATGGGAAGAGAGCGGGGAATGGTCAAAGGAATCCATTTTTGAGATCAATTATTACAGCCGCAATGCCGTGCGTTCGTGGGGCAATGCCACTAACGATGGAGGTTCGGTGTATCCTAAGTTTATAGGTATATATAATCTGGGAGGCAGCCCGGATTATGAAGGAGGATGGGGATTTGAGCCTGTTAAAGCGGATGCTTATGCCTTATACGCTGAAAACGATAAGAGACGTGACGGCGGTATCCTGAACTTTGCGAAATATAAAGAGCAGCACCCCGGAGCCTCTTATCAGCCACGGTACCAGGATCAGGGCTTCTTTTTAAAGAAGTATATAGCCAGGGCAGGTGGAAATGCCAATCACTCTGCCGATGCTGATTTGAACTATAATAACAACTTCCGCGTTTACCGCTATTCAGAGACCTTATTAAATGCGGCTGAACTGATTGCCCGCGGCGCCTCCGGAGGCGGAAGTGCCCAGGCCTACCTGGACAAAGTGCGTACAAGGGCCGGCCTTGGCACCATCTCCCCAACAGTAGAAAATATCATCAAAGAGCGCCGGCTGGAGTTTTTGGGTGAAGGAAAGCGTTATTGGGACCTGATCCGCTCAGGACTTGCTCCCCAGTATCTTGTGCCCGATGGGGCGTACCGTATAAGCGCATGGACGGCATCCAAAAAGTACCTGCCCATACCGCAATCAGAGATTGACGCAGCAGCAGGCACATTAACGCAAAATAATTATTAACCTTAGCAGTGACAGTATTATGAAAAATATATATAGCTATTTCGGAAGCCTGCTTATCATACTCCTGGCTTTCGCAGCATGTAAAAAAGATATTGCCCGTCCTGTGGAAGAAGGGATTCCCCTGGCTACGGATATTGATGTGGATGTTGCGGTGGACCAGGAACTTAACCAGGTAACTTTTACCCTTAAAAATAAAGGCGTTTACCCGGTGTGGATTTTTGAGGAAAACAGCAAAACCGTCTACTCCACACTTAACGGGTTTACCAGGATTTACAATACAGCAGGCACCTATTCTGTGAATGTCAGGATCGGGAACTCCAACGGCATCAGTGATGGAGCCGTTACCAAAACGTTTACCATCAATAATTCCCTGGTTGACTTCGATAAATATATTGGCCTCATTGCCGGTAACGGCAGCAAAAACTGGTCAATTGCACGAAAAGAAGTGGCACACCTGGCATGCGGCCCGTCAGGAAGTGATGGTACCGGCTGGTGGAGTGCATCGCCCAACGAAAAAGCCGATTGGGGACTGTACGATGATGTGCTGACTTTTACAAATGACATGAACTATACCTACAACCCGGGCCCGGGCGGTACGGTGTATGTAAATAAAGGAAGTTCTCTGTTCAGCCAACATAATCCCCATAATGACGCAGACTTTATGGCGCCTGTTTCTGAACAGAAAACCACTTATGATTTTGTTGGGGAAGGTACAGATGTGTTCCTGACGTTCCCTGCACAAACACTGTTCCCTTATATTCCCTTCGACCAGGCCTATCAAACGCCGAAGTTTAAGATAGTAGGCATTTCGGCCAATAAGCTTGAGTTGATTTCCGACGATGGCAATATTGCATGGCATTATATCCTTACATCGGGAGGAGACACCAGGATTGGAGGCTATGATCCCGATAGTGACTGTAACTTCTGGAAATCGGCGACCTTTACAAATGAGTTCTATTACGCTCCGGGATGGAACCAGATTGCTAATCCCGGCTTCACGGCTAATGGCAACGCTTACCAGGTTACATTGCCCACAGCCACCAGCGAAAGGTGGCAGGCACAGGTGCTGTTCAGGACGGACATGACCACCCAGGCAGCGAAAAATTATGATTTCTCCGCAGTATTCAATGCTTCTAAAGATCATAATAATGTAACCGTGAAGCTGGTGAAAACGGGCGAAGACGGCACCTTCTTCTTCGAGGAAATGATTTCTTTAAAGGCGTATGAAGATTATGTGTTCATTAAAACAGATATGCCGGGGATTGATATGGATAAGGTTAGCCTGGTGCTTGATTTTGGTGGCAATACTGCAGGAACATCGGTTACCATGAGCCGCGTTGTGCTGAAAGAGCATAGCTGTGACGACGGTACGGTCATCGAAGATCCCGGAGAAGACAATGTAAACTGGCTTCCGGATTCAGATTGCAATAAGTGGAAAACGGTAAACTATACAAACTTCTTCTACTATGCTCCGGAATGGGCCCAGATTGCTGATCCTGCACTGGTAGCCAATGGCAATTCATATAAGATCACACTGCCCACTGCAACAGCCTTACAATGGCAGGCACAGGTACATTTCAAAACAACGAATATAAGCACCAGCAGCGCCAGTAAATACGATTTCCATTGTGTGTTGAATGCATCAAAGAATATTACCGGCGTAACCGTTAAGCTCACCAAGGTGGATGAAGATGCTACATTCTTTTTTACCAAGAATGTTAACCTGACGGCTTATGAAGATTTTGTGCTTAAAGTGCCTGGCATGGATGGTGTGGACATAGATAGGGTTAACCTGGTGTTTGATTTTGGCGGTAATCCGGCAAATACCGAAGTTACCATCAGTGATATTATCCTGAAAGAAGCCACCTGCAACGAATAAAATGATGATCATGCATTTGCGGCATTACTGGTTTTGCCGCAGATGCTTTTAAAAATAAAAGTATGAGGACAATGAACCTGTTTATTTTATCCCTGATGGCGCTCAGCTCGCTGTGCTGCAGCAAAGACAATAACAAGGTGAAAGCAGAAGGAGGCAACATCAGCAGCTCTGTTTCCCAGATCACTGCAGACTATGGCGAATCCATCTCTACAGTTAATGTTACCGCCGACCGCGAATGGTCGGTATATAGCAACGAAAACTGGATCACTTGCAGCCCGGCGGGCTCTGTTAATGCAACCGGAACGGTAACGGTAACTATTGCTGCCAATACAACTACTGATGCACGTGAAGGCTCGGTGATCGTTAAATCAGGAAGTACCCGGGTGAGTATTCCTGTAACGCAGAAAGGCAAACCCGTGGCCAATGTGGTTACACCGGAAGGATACAAGCTGGTCTGGAACGATGAATTTAACGATGGCAATAAGCCCAGCGCTGAATGGTTCTACGAAACCGGGGGCGGAGGCTGGGGGAACAATGAGTTGCAAACTTATGTAAGCGGCGACAAGGATGGCGATCAGTTGGCAGCCGTAAAGGATGGTATCCTGCGCATTACGGCAAAGAAGATAAACGGAACGGTTTATTCTATCCGCATGAATACCAATAAAAGCTGGACCTATGGTTATTTTGAAGCGCGCTTGAAACTGACTAAAGGAAAAGGAACCTGGCCGGCTTTCTGGATGATGCCGAAAAATTTTAACGCATGGCCCGATGATGGTGAAATAGATATTATGGAACATGTGGGCTACGATCCTAATCAGGTTCATTCGTCTGTACATACCAAAGCGTATAACCATACTATCGGAACGCAAAAAACAGCCAAAAAGCTTGTTCCTACTGCGCAGGATGAGTTTCATGTATATGCGGTGGAGTGGACGACAGACTTTATAAAGGGATACATAGACGGGGAAGTGTACTTTACTTTTCAGAACGATAAGGCGGGGAATAAAGACACCTGGCCTTTCAATACGCCGTTTTATCTGAAGCTGAACCTGGCCTGGGGCGGCAACTGGGGCGGCGCACAGGGCGTGGATGAATCTGTACTGCCCGCAACCTATGAAATTGATTATGTAAGGGTATTTCAGAAGAAATAATTGGGCATACGTCCCGGTCTGCAATATAAAAACCGGTGGGTTGGCGCATATCAACTCACCGGTTTTTGTTGATCTCAGGAAATAGCGCCGGTGAATAAGAACATTAATTTGAAGGGAAAAAAATACAAACTACCTTAGCATCTTATTTATTGGCCATGCTGAGATGTAAGTATAAATAAAGTATCCCATACAATGGATCAGCCCAATACCCTACAGTTATTAAGAAACGCAGATACAGCGCCTTCAGATGACGTTTTAAACAATGTTATGGGAAAAAGGTTGTTTACTGTTTATGAGGGTATAAGACAGTTGTTTGCTGAAATAAAGCTTACAGAAGAATGGCGTTTTTACAAAGATGGTAATGCGTGGCTTTGCAAGGTGCAGTATAAAAAGAAAACCGTAGTATGGCTTTCTGTATGGGAAAAGTTCATTAAACTCGGTTTCTATTTTACCTCAAAAACCGGTGCCGGCATTAAGGACCTGTCTGTTAACAATGAAATTAAGACCGGTTTTGAGAAAGCTGCGCCGATAGGTAAGCTGCTGCCTTTGACAATGGACATCAATAGTAAAGGACAGTTATCCGATCTGAGAGAAGTACTGCAGTATAAGGTCAGCCAGCTTTAATGTTTTAAAACTCATCCCATTTTAATGAAAAAGACGTTCTTACTTGTTGTTTTGTTTTGTTGGATATCTGGCCTGGGAGCCCAGGAGCTTATTAAAACAAATGATGTGGGCGTACATGATCCGGTGATGATGAAAGAAGGGGGTGCCTATTATCTCTTTACAACGGGTTTTGGTATCTCCGTATGGTCTTCTGAAGACATGCAGCACTGGCGCCGGGAAAAACCGGTTTTTGAGAAAGCGCCGCAATGGGCTGTGGATACTATTCCCGGGTTTAAAGGCCATATATGGGCGCCTGATATTTATTTTCACAAAGGACGGTATTACCTGTATTATTCTGTATCGGCATTTGGCAAAAACACTTCGGCTATAGGCGTGGCTACCAATAAAACATTGAATCCTGCTTCGCCGGAGTTTAAATGGATAGATCACGGGCGTGTGATACAATCTTACCCGGGCATTACAAACTGGAATGCTATTGATCCTAATATTATTGATGATGAAAAAGGTGATGCCTATATGAGCTTCGGTTCTTTCTGGGATGGCTTGAAATTAGTGAAACTAAGCAAGGACAGGCTTTCCATAGCAGCGGATGTAAGTAAGATTCCAACCATTGCCAGCCGGAAATCAGTACCCGGGGACCCCAATCCGCCTGCAATAGAAGATAATCCCAAAGATGCCGGAGGCAATGCCATAGAAGCGCCGTTTATTTTTAAAAAGAACGGGTATTACTATCTTTTTGCTTCTATTGATTATTGCTGCAAAGGCGTGCGCAGTACCTATAAAATGATCGTGGGCCGCTCTGAAAAAGTAACAGGGCCCTATTTAGATGATAAGGGTATTGATATGGCCAAAGCGGGTGGACGGCTGGTTTTAAAAGGTGATGATCGCTGGCATGGTGTGGGCCATAATGCAGTAGTTAGCTACGATGGTAAGGACTATCTTGTTTTTCACGGGTATGATGGCAATGATAACGGGCGTTCAAAACTGCATATCAAAAAAATAGACTGGGATCAGCAGGGCTGGCCGGTGGTGGAATAAACGATGGGAGCTATCTTCACTTGTTGATCAATCTTGATAAGTATGTTTTGCATCCGTTACTGTTGGATAGCCCATCCTTTTTCGTCATATTTGCTATAGCGATGAAAGGAGCGTTTATGCTAATTTTACAGTAGTTCCTGTTTGCATTATATTCAATAATAAAAGGTCTGCCATGAAACATAGCATGATAAATTCTTCTCGTACTAAAGAATGATTATATGCGAAGTTTCCTGCCCGCAGGCAGGCATCAGACCATTAAAAGCCTGTCCGAACAGAGTTCATCCGGGCGGGTATAAAAAATAAACTATATACACATGAAAAATTGTTTGTTTGCATTTGTCTTCTTATGGTTACTGACACCGTTTTATTCAAATGCCCAGAAAGCTGCTGTCAAAAAAACAGCATCTATATCTTATACCTTAAAGATTGATAAAGATATCTCTGATTCTGCCCTGGTTGACCTGGTACAAAAACAAACGCTTCGCTATTTCTGGGACTTTGCCCATCCTGTAAGTGGGCTGGCACGGGAGCGTAGCAATGAAACATTTAATTACGGGAACGAAGTGGTAACCACCGGTGGTACCGGCTTTGGTATCATGGCTATCATTACTGGGGTAAACAGGGGGTGGATAGAAAGAGATACGGCAGCGCGTTTTTTATTAAAAATGGTGAGATTTCTATATAAGGCAGAGGCTTATCATGGGGTGTTTCCTCACTGGCTGAATGGTGAAACAGGCAAAACCATTCCCTTTAGCAGAAAGGATGACGGGGCGGATTTGGTAGAGAACGCCTTCCTGTTCCAGGGCTTGCTTTGTGCAAGGCAGTATTTTAATGCAGATAATGATGTAGAAAGGCAGTTGCGCGGGCGCATCAATAGTTTATGGAACGAAATAGAATGGGACTGGTTTACACGCGAAGACCGCGAAGTGTTGTACTGGCACTGGAGCCCCAACAATGGCTGGGCTATGAACTTTCCGCTTCGTGGGTTTAATGAATGCTTGATCACTTACGTACTGGCGGCCTCATCCACAAGATACCCGGTTGAAAGTAAAGTGTACCACCGTGGCTGGGCACAAAGCAGTTTTTTTAAAAATGGCAGACAGTTTTATAACATTACCTTGCCATTAGGGTTTGATTATGGCGGGCCTTTATTTTTCTCTCATTATTCGTTTTTAGGCTTAAGCCCTAAAGGTTTGAAAGATCAATATGCAGATTACTGGCAGCAAAATCAAAATCATACTTTAATTAATTATGCGTATTGTGTAGATAATCCTAAAGCTTTTAAAGGGTATGGGGAAAACTGCTGGGGGCTTACGGCAAGCGATACCTACAACGGTTATGATGCGCATTCGCCCACCAACGATCATGGAACTATAACGCCTACCGCAGCACTCTCGGCGTTTCCCTATACGCCCGATAAGTCTATGAAAGCTTTGAGGCATTTTTATGTGGACCTGGGAGATAAAATATGGCGGGAGTATGGTTTTACAGATGCCTTTAATAAAACCCAGAACTGGTATGCTCAATCGCACCTGGCTATAGACCAGGGCCCCATTGTTGTAATGATAGAAAATTACAGGACAGGGCTGCTATGGAATTTATTTATGAGCTGTCCTGAAATACAGACCGGTTTAAAAAAATTAGGCTTTCAAAGCCCTTATATTAAATAAAATATTAAAGCCATCCTGAATCAGAAGCTAAAAACAACTAATCGAAAATTTGTGAATCTCTTGCAATCTGCAATGGCGGCTTTATAATTGTTTTTGAATCTGTGGTTTCAAATGATTTTTTATACTTTGACGGACTTATATGATAATAATTCAAAAATTGCCTGTTGAAATTAGAAATATTGTTATAGCCGCATTCGTAGCAAATTTGGGTAACCGAAAGTTCATCATTTTCAATCAACAGCCTGGCAGCTTTTTGCAGCCGTAATTCCTGCACAAAGCCTGAAAAAGTTTTTCTTGTTCTGTTGGAAAAAAAGCGGGAAAAAGCGTTTTCATTCATCTGGGCAATAGCTGCGGCCTCTGCAAGCGAAACGTCTTCTTGAAAATTACCTATAATCCAGTCAAACACATCTCCCAGGCGTTTGCTCTCTTTTTCGTTATAACCTGTCTGGCTCCATTTGGTAACGGGGTTTAAATCACCCGATCCTGCCATGACGGATAGCAGCTCAACAAGCAATAGCCATCTTTTCAATCCCGACAGGTGTACTATTTCAAATAACATTTTACTTATTGTTTCTGCAGTTTTCCCTGTTATATCAATACCCTGCTGCGAGCTATCCAATAGTTTTTTTATTGAATGCGCCTCCGGTAATTTCAAAAAATTTTCTCCAAAAGAATGCTCATGGAAATGGATCACAATAGATTTGGCCCTTAATGTTGAGTTTTTTTCATAGTATTTCTCATCATTATAATAAGTATGCGGAATATTAGGGCCAATTAAAGCAAGGTTGCCGGGCTCAAAATCGCAAACATGGTCACCTATAAAACGTTTGCCGGTACTTTCTGTTACCATCACTATTTCATATTCGGGATGATAATGCCAGGGAGTGGGATAATAATTATAGTCAAAATCTCTTACAATAAAGGATTCATTTTCTTCCCGTGGCATATGCTCAAGAGCTGGTTTCATAACGCAAGTGATTGTTTTATGCACCAAATTTAATTAATCTATTAGTGATTTTGCTAAAATAGTATCAGTTTTTTGAATCAGAATGGTTGCATTAGGGGGCGGCCTGCATTTACCTTTGGTTGAACAACGATTGAACAAAGATTGCCTGCTATAGACTGTTAAGTGTAAATGATTTGCCGCCAGATGCTCCTGCAGGTTAACAAGTAAGGCTATTTAATACACAACCAAATTTCAAAACCAACAATAATAATCATTATATGAGGAAGATTACAATTATTAGGCTGATCCTGATTTTTAGTCTTACAGGTATGCTGAAGTTCTCCAAAGCTTCAGAATGGGCGGTTGCGAATGCTCATTACGCCCTGTCAACAAAAGATGTGGTAGTGCGGGGTAATGTAACCAGTGAGGCGGGCATAGCCCTCCCCAATGTTTCGGTACAGGTTAAGGGAACCGCAATTGGTACTACTACCGATTCAACGGGAAGCTTTTCTCTTACTGTGCCTGATGCCAATGCCGTGCTCGTCTTTTCATCAATAGGGTTTGCAGTGCTGGAATACCCGCTCAACGGGGAAACAGAAATTAATGTAGTGCTTAAAGGTACGCAGCAGCTAATGGACCAGGTAGTGGTAATAGGGTATGGAACCCAACGCCGGCAGGCGGTTACAGGTGCCATTTCCCGTGTTACCGGAGACCAGTTGGCCAAACAGCCGCTGTTAACACCGGTACAGGGTATACAGGGCCTTGCTCCGGGTATACAGGTGGTAGGTTCGAGTCAGCCGGGTACACAGCCACGGGTAACCATCAGGGGGCTTAACACCATTCTTACCAATGAAAACCCTCTTTATGTGGTAGATGGTGTACTTACGGAAGATATCAGGAATATCAACTCCGCCGATGTTACATCGGTGGATGTGTTAAAAGACGGTGCCGCTGCAATATATGGTAGCAGGGCGGCAAATGGCGTTATCCTTATTACTACCAAAAAAGGCCGCTCGGGAAAACCCAATGTAAGTTTTGATACTTACGTCGGGTTTAGAAAATTAACCAACCTGGTGAAAATGGCCGATGCCGCCTTTTATACAGAATATTCCAGTGAAGCTAGGGCCTATGACGAACAACCTGCCCTTACACCCGCCAGTGATGCCAATACCAATTGGTATGACGTGATATCAAAAAACGGACTGGTTCAAAACTATGGTTTAAGTGTAAATGGTGGGTCAGAAAATGTTACCTATTTGTTTAGTGCCGGTTATTTGGGTGATAAAGGTGTTTTAGAAGGAGCCAATTATCAGCGGTTAACGTTTCGTTCTAATAATGAATACAGGCTATCTGAAAGAATTAAACTGGGTAATGTATTGAATGTATCTGTTACTAAAAATGCTAATAAGCCAAATGGGGTTTTTACAGACGCCTATCGCCAGGCACCTACAGCCCCGGTAAGGGATAATACAGGCAACTATGGTACCCAGCCGGACTTAAGCGTGTCTAATCCGTTAGCTACATTAGATTTGGCAAACGATTTCTCCAACGGGCAGCGCTACCAAGGCAATTTATACGGTGAGGTCGCCATTATCAAAGGGCTTACGTTCAGAACAGCCTGGGGTTTCGACAAATCCAATGATGATAACCAGACTTATAACCCTGTATATAAATATGGCATTTTTGAACGAAACACATCAGAATTATTTGTAAAAGAAGCCAAAAGATTTTATTGGGTTTGGGATAATATACTCAACTATAATACCAAAATCAATAATATTCATAACATCGGCATTACATTAGGACATACTGCTGAAAGAGATAGAGGACGTTCTTTCAGGCTAAGGGCAACCAACATTCCACCTGACCGGAACCTGTGGTATTTAAGTCAGGGAGACCCGACAGTTACACTGGATACCCAGGACCCCGAAACGGGGATTAACCTGCAAAGAAGAAGCTTATTTGCCAGGGCTAATTATGGCTTTATGGATAAATACAACATCAGCGGGGTGCTTCGCCGCGATGGCTCAAGTGCTTTTCCTGAAAACCAGAAATATGGCACTTTCTACTCCATAGCTGGTTCATGGATTATTTCTGAAGAAAACTTTTTGTCAGAATCCGGGGTGATAGATTTCCTGAAACTGAGAGGGGGTTATGCAAAACTGGGTAATGATGGTATTTCAAGACTTTTCAATAACGAGCTGGCTGCACTAACATCAATTACCATTACAAATCCTTATGGGTTCCCCAATGGTTTAGTATCTGGTATTACTTTTGACCAGATTAAAGATGCTGCGGCCACATGGGAAACTACCAAGAGTATGGATGTGGGTCTTGAGTTTGGCTTCTTAAAACGCAGGTTAACAGGAGAGGTTTCTTATTACAATAAGTTGACCAATGCCTATATTAAAGTACCTATTGCTCCTTTTGTGGATAATAATGGTATTCTTTCCCAGGCTGCAGATGTACGAAACAAAGGTGTGGAAGTTACATTAAACTGGAATGACAGAGGTGGTGACGATTTTAGCTATCGCTTTGGAGTAAATGGAACTTTCAATAGAAATAATGTAGACAAAATCAGGGGAGGTATTGATTTAAAAGAAGGCGGATTGGGAAACGGGCAGGTAACCACTTCAACTGTTGAAGGACAACCCATCGGCAGCTTCTGGGTATACCAGGTAGAAGGTATATTTCAAACTGAAGCTGAAATTGCAGCCAGTCCTGTTTTACCCGGCACCAAACCCGGAGATTTTAAATATGTGGATATTAATAATGATGGCAGCCTGGACGAAAGGGACAGGATATTTGCAGGCTCTTATCAGCCTAAATTTTACTATGGTATTAATGGCGGCATTAACTGGAAACAGTTAGACTTTTCCATAGACTGTTATGGTAATGCAGGCAATAAAGTATATAATGGCAAAAAAGGGGTACGCTTTGGTAATGACAATATTGAAGCAAGCAGGGTAAGCCGCTGGACACCTACCAATACAAATACCAACGAGCCCAGGGCTTCCAATAATATACCCACGCCATCCACTTACTTTGTAGAGTCAGGTTCATTTTTCCGTATTAACAATATCACGTTAGGATATAGCCTGCCCAACAGGATGCTTGAGAATGCTTTTATGAGCAATGTCCGTTTCTATGTTACGGCACAAAATCCTTTAATTATCAAGAAATTTTCAGGATTCAGCCCAGAGCTGCCCGGTAGTAACGCCCTGAACAGTGGTATAGAGCTAAGTGTTTATCCTACTTCAGCTACTTATATGGCAGGGGTTACTATAAACTTCAAATAGTATCATCGTTAAAACAATTCTTATGAAACATATTTTCATTGTTAGCATACTTACTATAACTTTTTCAGCAGTTCTGTTATCTTGTAAAAAGGACTGGCTCAGCCCCGCGCCTGAAAATACATTGCTCAGGAATGACTCCCTTTTTGCCAAACCAGAAAATGCAAAAGAGTTGGTGAATGCCGCTTACAGTCAGCTGACTGACTGGGGAACAAGCGTCTTTTCCTGGATTGGGATGAGCAGTATTACATCCGATGATGCTGATAAAGGCAGCGAACCGGGCGATAATGGAAGCGATAAAGACCAGATGGATAATTTTACCTACACTACTACTTCCGGTTCCATATCTGAAGTATGGTCTGCCAATTTTGTAGGCATCGGCCGTTGTAACCAGGCGATAATAAATGTCCCTCAATTTACAAATGTGGATGAGGGCTTAAAAAACAGACTGGTTGGCGAGGCCCGCTTCTTACGGGCGCTATATTACTTCAACCTGGTTCGTTGTTATGGAGGAGTGCCCATCATTGATACGGTATATTATACCTCTGCTGACTTGGACCGCATACTGGCGGATTATACAAGGGATGCGGTGGAGGATGTGTATGCATTCATTATAGACGATTTAAATGCAGCAATAGCTGCCCTGCCATTAAAAACAGAGTATAGCAGCGCAGACCTAGGGAGGGCCACCAAAGGAGCAGCGCAGGGGCTATTGGCAAAAGTGTATCTCTATAGAAAGGATTGGGCAAATGCTGTAGCACAAAGCAATGCCGTTATTTCCTCCGGTGTATATTCGCTTGAACCTGACTATTCTTTATTGTGGAGGCAGTCTACAGAAAACGGCAGGGAATCTTTATTCGAAATACAAGGTCAGAATGGAGGTGAAGGCTGGGGCATCGGCGGGTATTCTGAAGTTCAGAGAGCAAGGGGAACTGTAACCGGCGGATTCAATGGCTGGGGCTTTAACACGCCAACTGCTGATTTGGATGCAGCGTATGAGCCCGGCGATGTTCGTAAAGCAGGTACTATTTACAGGAGAGGCCAAACCTTATGGGATGGTGCCATTGTAGACAATGGTGTAGCCAATCCGCGATATAATTATAAAGCCTATGCCAGCCAAAACCAGGAAACCAATTATGATGGCTGGTTTACCGGCAAAAACATCCGGATATTAAGATATGCTGAAGTACTATTAATTAATGCCGAAGCGGCAAATGAAGCCGGGCAAACTGCAACAGCAATTTTACGTCTTAACCAGGTAAGAGCCAGGGCCGAGTTAGTTCCCACAATAGCAGCATCGCAAACCGATATTCGTAATGCCATATGGAAAGAAAGAAGGGTGGAGCTGGCCATGGAGCATGACCGTTTCTTTGACCTGGTACGCCAGGGAAGAGCTGGCACAGTACTCAGGGCGCATGGTAAAAACTTTGTTGACGGTAAGCATGAAGTCTTTCCCATCCCTTTAAGCCAGATTTTAATAAGCCAGGGCAGATTAACTCAAAACCCGGGGTATTAAGCAAGCCGTATGAAATATACATTTTGGATAATAGTATTACTGGCATTTACTCTACCAGCATCAATCGCCCAAAAGCAATCAAAAGCGCTGTTCGTAATTGCCGATGGTATTCCTGCAGATATGATAGAGCAAATGGACCTGCCGGCATTAAAGGCAATTGGCAAAGAAGGAGGCTACACAAGAGCTTATGTTGGAGGGGAGAAAGACGGATATTCTCAAACTCCCACCATTTCTGCGGTAGGGTATAACAGCCTGCTTACCGGAACCTGGGTAAATAAACACAATGTATGGGACAATGATATTGTAGCTCCCAATTATAATTACTGGAATATTTTCAGATTGTTCAGGCAACAATATCCTCATAAAAAAACGGCTATTTATTCTACATGGTTAGATAACCGTACAAAGCTTATCGGCAGTGAAGCGGCGGCCGCTGGTAATTTACAACTAGACTATTATCATGACGGGATGGAGTTGGATACAGTAAGGTTCCCTCATGATACAGCCGGGTATTATTTTAAGCTCATAGATGATGATGTGATTGATAAGGCCACAGAAGGCATAAAAAAATATTCGCCTGATTTAACCTGGGTGTATTTAGAGTATACTGATGAAATGGGCCACCGGCATGGTAACAGCAACTACTTAACGGATGCTGTAAAAATCCTCGACAGACAAATAGCAAGGTTATGGGAGGCTATTCAATACAGGCAACAGCATTACAACGAAGACTGGCAAATTTATATTACTACCGATCATGGGCGGGAGGACAATGGCTATCACCATGGAGGTCAAACCAACCGTGAACGCACCACATGGATTATAACAAATGCAAAAGGGTTAAACAAGGCTTTCAATAGCAAAGATGCTGCTATTGTAGATATTTTGCCATCCATTGTAAAACACATGGGTATGTTAATCCCTAAACAAAAAATGTTTGAAATAGACGGTACACCCCTAATTGGAACCCTTTCAGCAAAACGCCTGTCAGCCACGTTAAAAGATAACAAAATATATCTTCGGTGGGATGTAATAAACCCCAAAAGCAGTGCTAAGATATGGATGGCTATTACCAATCATTTTAAAGATGGCGGAAGCGATCATTATATACTCATGAAAAAAGTACCGGTAAAGAATAGTCAGGCTGTGATAGATGTAAGCCGTTATCCGTCTGCGTTTTATAAAATTGTATTTGAAGCTCCCCACAATACGTTGAACAGGTGGGTTATTAATAAGTAAAAACTATAAATTATTATGAAGAGATTTTTATGTAGCGTATTTGTTTTTTGTGCGATAAATGCCAATGCGCAGTTATCCCTTACAAAAGGCAAATATGGCGATGGGCCAGACTCTATTGCCCCGGTTGGTGTAAAAAAAGGATTGACCGATGAGCAGTTAATGGAAACCGTACAAAAGCAAACCTTTCGTTTTTTCTGGCATGGTGCGCATCCGCATAGCGGGTTGGCGCTTGAAAGAAGCAACACTGTATATGCCCAGCATTACTGGGATTATATCAAAGAAGCCTGGAACGAACCCAATTTCAGCACCAAACCCTTTGGCCCCGATGCGGGCGCCATCGGAGGTACAGGCTTTGGTATCATGAGCACAATTGTTGCAGTTGAGCGCGGATGGATTGGCAGGGACACTGCAGTAAGAAGGTTAATAAAAATTGCGGACTTTCTCATCACCTCCGATTGCTTTCATGGCATTTACCCGCATTTCATGGATGGGCGTACGGGTAAAACTATCCAGTTCGACAGGCTGGACGATGGTGCCGATATTGTGGAGACCTCGTACCTCTTAATGGGCTTTCTTTGCGCAAGAGAATACTTCAGTGGCAATACTCCCCGCGAAGTATACCTGCGCAAAAGAGTTAACCAAATGTGGGAGGCCGCCAACTGGAACTGGTTCACCAATGGTCAAAACAAGCTTTACTGGCATTGGAGCCCTAATAACGGGTTCGACATGAATTTCCCTGTTTGGGGCTGGAACGAGTGCCTCATCACCTACATAATGGCGGCATCAGCGCCTAACCAGTTTAAAGCCATCTCCAAAGAAGTGTATGATGGTTCATGGGCGGGCAGTAACAGTTTCCGTGACGGGAAAAGTTATTATGGTATTACATTGCCGTTAGGCAATTATGGAGAAGACAAAGGAGGTCCATTGTTCTTTGAACAATATACATTTCAGGGAATTAATCCTAACGGCTTAAAAGACAGCCTGGGGATTGATTATTTGGAACAGGGGCGTTCGCATACTTTAATCAACCGAGCTTATTGTATAGAGAACCCTAAAAAGTATAAAGGGTATAGCGAAAAATGCTGGGGTCTTACTGCGGGTGATAGCTATAAAGGATATGTAGCGCATAGCCCAAGCAATGATTTTGGCGTAATTCAGCCTACCGCGGCCATTTCCTCCATGCCCTTTACTCCTAAGGAAAGTATGCAGGCATTACGATATTTTTATGAAGACCTGGGCGGTAAGTTGTGGAAAGATTATGGTTTTATTGACGGATTCAGTATCCATCATAACTGGTATGCTAAAAGCCATATTGCCATAGACCAGGGCCCTATTATTACTATGCTGGAAAATTACCGTACAGGGTTGCTTTGGAAACTATTTATGGGTATACCGGATATTCAGAAAGGACTTAAGAAGTTAGGGTTTACCAGCCCGGCGATTAAATAATAATCCGGATGAGACTATTGGTTTTACATACTGTATGGATGTTTTTTGCCTGTCCCCTGCTTTTACAGGGGCAGGTGAAAAATACTGGTAAAATAATTTCTTACGAAAGGCTAAGCAGCGGCATATCAGGAAACACAGAAATGACCCTTTTTGAGGTACGCGCTGTCAGCGATAATATCATCAGGGTAAGGGTTTCGAAAGAAAAGGTATTGAGTGATTTTTCTTATGTCTTAACTGCAAAAGAGACTCCTGTTAACGTAACTGTTGAAGAAAAAGACGATGTTATTTATATGGCTACAAGAGATATACTTGTAGAAGTAGAAAAGCGGCCATCTTTCCGGGTTACATTTAGGAACCGGGCAGGGGAAATATTGAACGAGGATGTAACAGGAGAAGCCTTTGGTACCACATTTATCGGAAATAAAGTGAGCATTTATAAAAAAATGCAGGAGGGTGAACGTTTTGTGGGCATGGGTGAAGCCCTGGGCAATCTGGACAGAAGGGGAACAGGTATTACACTTAACAATACCGATACATACAAATACGAAGATCCAAGATTACCTATGTATGTAAGCGTGCCTTTTTACATAGGCATACATCATAAGCGTCAGTACGGTATCTTTTACAACAATACATACAAATCGTTTTTCAACTTTGGATTGTCAACACCTGGCTTTACTTCGGCAAATATGGAGGGAGGCGATGCCGATTACTTTTTTATATACGACGAATCTGTGGGAAAGATTATAGGGCATTATACTTCCCTCACTGGGAGGATACAGTTACCGCCATTGTGGGGAATAGGGTATCATCAGAGCCGTTGCAGTTATTACCCGCAGCAAAAAGTAGAGTGGATAGCCGAAACCTTCAGGCAAAAACAAATACCGCTCGATTGCATAGTGTTGGATGCAGATTACCAGCAGGATTATCAGCCTTTCCGCGTAAATAAGGAGCGTTTCCCCGATATGCCTGCGCTGGCAGCCAGCCTCGCAAAAAAACAGGTAGAACTCACTGCATCAGTTTATCCCGGTGTGGCTATTGACTCTGCTTATCATTCCTATGTGGACGGGTTGAAAAATGATGTCTTTATAAAATATGCTGATGGCAGTTTATTTGAAACAGAGATTTCCCCAGTAAAATGTTACCTGCCGGACTATACCAATCCGAAAACAAGAACCTGGTGGAAAGGAAAAATGAAATGGCTGCCGGACAATGGCATTCACGGTTATTGGAATGATATGAACGAGCCAGCCATAGGCGGCAGCTATTTGCCCGATAACTTACTATTTGATTTTGAAGGCAAAAAAGCAAATGCCCTGGAAGCTAAAAATCTTTATGGTTTTCTCATGGCAAGAAGCAGTTATGAAGCCGCTTTACAAAACACGGCAAACAGGCGTCCGTTTGTACTTACCCGGTCGGGGTTTGCAGGTGTGCAGCGTTATGCTGCCGTATGGAGCGGCGATAATACGGCAAATGATGCAGGCCTGTTAAGCAGTGTATTGCTCAATAACCAGTTGGGATTGTCAGGTATCCCTTTTTGCGGACATGATATTGGCGGCTTTATTGGTAATGGCTCCGGGGATTTATTTGTACGCTGGATGCAGATTGGTGTGTTCTCTCCTTTTTGCCGTAATCATAAAGGGTGTGGCGGACCTGCTGCCGAACCCTGGGTGTATGGCGATGAGATAGAAGCCGTTTCAAAAACATTTATCGGTTTTCGCTACCGGCTGATGCCCTACTTGTACGCTGCATTTTATGAAGCTTCGCAAACGGGAATGCCCGTTGCCCGGAGCCTCTGCATTAATTATCCTTTTGATGATAAAGTATATGATAGCAACTATCAATACCAGTTTTTATTTGGTGGCGATATGATGGTAGTGCCCGTAACCAGTGCAGAACGCAGTAAAAAAATCTACTTGCCTAAAGGGGAATGGTACAATATATATACCGGCGAAAAAATAACGGGAGAACAGGAACAGGAGAAAGTAGTGCCGGTACATCAGTTACCGATATATATAAAAGCATCTGCCATTATACCCATGCAAAGCGGTATACAGTCAACCAAAGAAAAACCTGCCGATACTTTGTTCGTTCATGTTTTTAACGGGAAGGAGAAAAATGTTTTTACTTATTACGAAGACGATGGAGAAACCCTGCAATACCAGGAAGGGGAATACTATAAAAGGCAGATAATTTTTGATCCTTTAAAAAAACAAATTACCCTTCAATCTGCAGAGGGAAGACACCGCTCTCATTTCAAACAGCTACAGGTAATTTTTCATGGCTTTGACGGCCTGTCGGCAACAGTAAAAGTAAATAACAGGCCCGTGCAACTTGCAGATAGTCAGGCAAAAATACTCAATAGTCTTGAAAATCTGGGTGGGGTATATGAGAGAAGCCATTACAACAACTTGTTAAAGACCGAGGTTCAGGCAAAACAAAAAGCCATCACTGTATCTAATGCTACCGGGCCGGTTATTATTCAGCTATAAAGTATGTACTTGAAAAAACTAAATGATGAAACGGGAAAATAAAAATTAGTATCATGAACAATAAAATTTCCAGGGAAAAATTTTTGAAAACCACGGCAATGGCTGGTGCGGCTATGTTAGTAGCCAATCTTGAAAGCTGGGCTGCTAAAACACCTGCGAAAAAATTAAAAGTGGCTGTAATAGGTTGCGGTAGCGTAAGCAACCGGTATATTCCGCACCTGCAAACTTCTCCTTTAGTTGAAATAGTAAGCCTTTGCGATATAAAACCCGAACGTGCCGAAGCACAAAATAACCTGTATAACGTAGATGCCAAAACCTATCCTCATATTGACGCCGTGCTGAAAGGTGTACCCTTTGATATGATGATAACGCTTACTGACATGCAAGTACATGGAGCGCTAAATAAAAAAGCTTTGCTGGCAGGTAAGCATGTTTGGAGCGAAAAACCAATGGCCAATACTTATGCCGAAGGCAAAGCTTTATTAGACCTGGCGAAAAGCAAAAAACTGCGTATATGGGGCGCTCCTGCTGTGGTGAATAGTCCGCAGTTTGCTTTTATGAACAAGATTATACAGGAAGGAGGAATAGGACTGGTAGCCGGCGGGCATGGGCAATATGGGCATACAGGGCCCACCTGGAGTTCCTTTTTCTATGAAAAGGATGGGGGTAGCATGCCCGATTTGGGTGTGTATAATATGGCTACGCTCACCGGTTTACTGGGCCCGGCAAAAAGCGTAATGGCCATGTTAAGCATTGTAAAGCCTGAACGGGAGATTGATGAGAAAGGGACTGTTAAAGTAGTGGCAGAAGATAATGCCCATATTTTAATAGAACATCCCAATAACGTAATCAGCCATGTAATGTGCGGTTTTAACTATTTTGACCAGCACGGGCACGAGGCCGGAAACCAGGACTTGCACAGCATCCAGATTTTTGGCGATAAAGGTAATATGCGTTTAATTGGTTACGACTGGGAAACCAATGGTGTAGTGCTGGATAATAAATATGGCCAACCTGCAAAACTGGAAAGCACAGATAAAGGCGGATATGTATGGCAGGAAGGCGCTACTATAACGGCTGAATCTTTAATCAACAAAACAGTACCCAAAATCAATGTAGAGCACGCGCTTCATGTATTGGAGATTATTGAGGCTGCCAGGAAATCATCCGAAACTGGCGCAAGAGTAAAATTAAAAAGCAAATTCAAGTGGCCAATGTTCTAA
>JASGDI010000145.1:0-9966 GCA_049841335.1 Niabella sp.
ATATTTGGCATTGCCATACCCGCTGAATCCCAGGCTTCCAAAATCGAGCGTTATAGTAGCCGGAACCGTTCCGTTACCGTACAGATAGTTCACTAATCTCCTGTCCCTGTTCTGGAACTCCGATACATAGGTCTGGTAACCCTGAAACAACGGAGATTTGGATGGAGGCAGGCCATCCGTACATACGATCATATCCATAAATTTCCGGCTGGGATATAGCTGCCATGCGGTCCAGGATATATTAATACCGGATTGCTTGAGTGTAAAATCGTAAACAGAATATAAAATAAATTCTTTATTGCTGGTTTTGGTATAACCGCCCGGGTTGCTCTCCGCATCTTCCAGGTTAAACAGGTACCAGGAACTGGCATTACCCATTCTAGCATCAGCATTCTTATTCCATATTTCATAGCCGCCATTATTCATAATGTCCTCACAGGTCGCAACCACACTGGCCAGGTATTTATTAACGTTGGAAGCATCGTAACCTTTGCTTCCCGCACCTACCGTAGTACCATCGCCATCAGTAGCCTGGCCTACATATTTCTCCCAGGTAGCTTCATAGAGCTGTGCCTGCGCTTTTAAAGCCATGGCGGCCCATTTACTGATCCGCCCCTTGTCCACAGCCGGTATATTCTGCTCAGTTGGCAATTTTGATATGGCCTGGTCCAGATCAGACAATACCAGGTCCATCACTTCGTAACGGCTGTTGCGTGGTGCAAACAGCTCGGGAGAATCAGTGTCCAGCGGAGTGGTTACGATAGGCACACCACCAAAGGTTTTCATTAAATTGAAATAAGCAAAAGCCCTGAAAAAGTAGGCCTCGCCTACAAACTGGTTTATATCTCCAGTGCCCTTATACTCGTTGGCCTTTGCCAATAGTATATTACAACTCCTGATACCTCCGTAACCCCAGTTGTTGTTTCCTGCTGCAATAGTTCCATAACCAATATCTGTTCCATTGCTATTGCTGTTGGCTGAGAGATCGGAACTATTATCCATACTGCCAAAATTCCACCCCGGCAACTGGCCGTAAAAACCGGAAGCAAAAGCCTTAAAATCGGCAGGTTTGGTAAAGTAAACGGCATCGGTAAACTGTGCCGGGGGATTGAGATCTATAAATGTTTTTTGACAGGACAGTACGCTGGTACAAATGCTGCCGATAATGAAATATTTATATAATTGTTTCATATTTGCTTTTTTGGTATGATTAAAATCCAATATTGAGACCGAAAGACCATGTTCTGGCAAAAGGATAGCCATTCTTATTATCAATAGAAGTTTCTCCCATTTCAGGATCAAACCCATCCTTAATAGTAGTGGCTTCCCACAGGTCATTGCCCGAGAAGTATACCCTTATCTTTTGTAGTTTCACTTTACTAGTTAACTGCTGCGGTAAGGTATAACCTACGATCAGTGTTTTAAGGCGGATATACCGGTTATTCTGTAGCATAAAGTCATTGTTCACATAGTTCCAGTTGGCACGTGTGGGGTTCACTGTCAAACGCGGGAATATAGCATTCGGATTTTCCTCTGTCCAGGTTTTACCCAGGAAGCTGGGGTTCTGGTTGGTATAAAGTGCGTAATAAGGATAAGCCATTGGTCCCTGGCGCTGGATGAGCTGGTTCAGCTGTCCCTGAAAGAACGTATTAAAATCAATTCCTTTCCAGGAAGCGCCTAAATTGAATCCAAAAGTATAGTGAGGGGTACCATCGCCTGCATACCAAAGCGAGCTCTCCTCATTACCGATACCTGTAATATTACCGGTATTAGCTACATCCACTTTTTTCACATCGCCAGGGCGCAAAGCCACTGCCTGGTTATTCTGCGGCAAACCAACCAGGTTAGTACTGGCACCATATTTAGCGTAGTATGCATCTACATCTGCCTGGTCTTTAAAATAGCCATCTGTCTTATACACAAACCAGGGCTGCCAGGGATAACCGTTTACTATTCCGTTTCTGCCAGCACCATAACTATCGGCTCCTTCAACACCGGTTACCAGGGTATTGGCATCGCCCATATTGAAGGAGATATTATAGCTGAAATCTTTCTTAGTATCCTTCCAACCAATCACTGCTTCCCATCCCCTGGTATTAAAATTACCGCTATTGGTTTTGGGCGCCGCACCTCCCAATACAGAAGGATAGTTCACATTCACCAGCATACCAATATTATCTTTTTTATAGGCGTCGAAACTTACTGTCAACCTGCTTTTCAAAAAGCTCAGGTCTACACCAATATTTTTCGTCATAATTCTTTCCCATGTACGGCTATAGCTGATAAGGCCATTAGCGTTTAAGCTGGAAGACTGCACCTGTGCCGGAGTTTCACCTAAAATAACCGACCCTATATTAATAGTTGAAAGATAGTCGAAAGCACCCAACCCATCGGCCTCATTACCCAATACGCCATAGGAGGCCCTGATCTTACCAAAATTTAACACAGAAGAAAGCGGTTCCATGAATTTTTCATTGGTAAATACCCAACCAGCTAAAACAGTTCCGAAGTTTTTAAATTTATAGCCCGGTGCAAACCTGGAGTTACCATCCCGTCTCCCCAATAATTCAAGCAGGTATTTTTCGGCATAATTATAATTTACCCTGGCCAGATACGAATAGCGGCCATTTAATGATTTACTACCACTATTGGTTTGAGTAGTAGTAGATGCCAGGCTGATATCGTACACACCCTGATCTTCAAAGCCCACCCTGTTGGCGCGTACCCATTGCGAGTTATTTTTCTCAGCATTGATACCTGCCATTGCGGAAAAATTGTGAACGCCTTTAAATTGTTTATTGTACTTCAACAAGGCTTCATAATACTGGTATAACCCCTGCCATGCATAAGTTTCATACCTGTTATTGGTACCATCTGTACCATTTCCGATGGCAGTTTGTACCCCGTACCAGTTATATAAAGGCACTTTCAGCACATAAAATTCCTGGTTGAAACGCTCATTTTGAAGCGAGGCTAAACCCTCTACTGACAGGTCATTGGTTATTTTATAAGTGGCCTTCATATCAATCCTTCCTGTAAGGGAATTTTTGTCGTTCCGGCCTCCGTCGGCAGTCATGGCAGCAGCATTGCGGGTAGCGCCTCCATCCACACCATTAAAGGTGGCAAACCACTGGCCATAAGGGTTTTTAGCCGGAAAAAACGGCATATCAAAACCATACAATGTATTATCCAAACCAACAGAAGGCTCGCTGGTTTTAGCATTAATCAAACTAACGCTGGTTTCCACCTTCAATCTATCGGTAAATTTATAATCGTGGTTAAAGCGCACATTATATTGTTTCTGCCCGTCATAAGCGGTGGCAAGGTTCCCCTGGTTGTCAGCCAGCCCAAACGACAAACGGTAGCCCGACCTATCGTTACTGCTGGAAATGCTCAGGTTGTGCTGATACGAATAGCGGGTAGCAAACATTTCTTCCAGCCTGTTGGCATTAAAAATATAATAATCAATATTGGGCCATGTAGCAAACTGATATGCTCCTTCATGTCCTGATTGCATTTTCAGCAAGTTTTCTTTTGTACCCCAAACCCACCAGTTAGGCGTAACTTCTTCTTTATTGGCTTCTAACCACATAGTGGCGTACTCCTGCATACTGGGTGAATAAGTGGTAATACCGTTGGTATTGAAACGCATATTAGCTGTGTAATCCACTTTTATCTTTCCTTTCCCTCTCTTCGTAGTTACCAGTATTACACCATTGGAAGCGCGGGAACCATAAATAGCTGCCGCACCATCTTTCAATACCGAAACGCTTTCAATATCATCTGCGTTCATGTTCTGGAAAGAATAATAGTTAAGCGTGGGCACACCATCTACCACAATCAGCGGATTGCTGCCATTTACTGATGTAGCGCCACGTATGCGAAAAGCAAGACCTTCATTACCCGGGCGGGGAGAGCTGCGGGTGACCACCAGGCCCGGCGTTTGCCCCTGTAAGGCCAAACCCACATTGGTAACGGCACGGCTTTCAAAAGCCTTAGCATCTACTGTTTCTACCGCGCCTGTAAGGGTTGCCTTTTTCTGCCTGCCATACCCTACCACAATGATCTGTTCCAGATCCTGCTGTACAGGAGTAAGCAACAGGCCGGATAAATCATCGCCTGCTGATACCTCCCGCTGTTCGTACCCCACAGCAGAAATTATGAGCGTAGCGTTTTCGGACACAGAAATGCTAAATGCGCCTTGCTCATTGGTAGCGGTACCTGTTGTGGCGCCCTTTACCATAACCGAAGCTCCAGACACCGGTTGCGTTGTAACGGCATCTTTTACCGTGCCATTTACTATAACGTTTTGCCCCAGCAGCAATACAGGGCTGAACGCAAATAGCAAGAAGAAAAAGATACACCAGGATGTATTTCCTCTTTTCAATCGTTTGAGTTTTCTCATAATGAAAATTTGAATTGTTATTAAATCGATTTAGTTAATACCTATTTATACATATTTGCTAATATCCTTTTGGAGGAAGACTCACGTCTTATTAATTGCGGCGGCAATACCACAGTGCGGGGATCGCATATTTTATCCCCTGCCAATGCTTCACGTAAATTCCGAACTATCGCTTTTGCTATTTCAGGAACAGGCTGCGCTACTGCAGTGATGGATGGAGAGAAAAGTGAGAAATGCGTGTGATCGTCAAAACCTACAACACCTATATCTTCTGCAATCACCCAGCCCAGTTCTTTTATCGCCTGCAGACCTGCTATTACCAGGTAGTTGGTGGCGAAGAATACTCCGTCTATATCATTATTTTTCTTTAAAAAATTCCTTATTTGCAAAGCCGTTTCAGGTGTATTTAAATTGTAAGGGATTTCCAATACCATCTTTTTGCGCTGACCTGCCTGTGCCAGTGCATCCCTGTACCCAAGCAGCCTGTCCGTCATTTGTACCTGCTCCGACTTCAGGGTAACAAAAGCCACATTGCGGTAATCATTATTAAACAGCTCCATTGCTCCCATATAGGCACCGCCCCTGTTGTCGATCATTACATTACAGCTATGCATACCGGGGAAAAACCGGTCATACAGTACAACAGGCTTACCAGACCCAATCAGCTCCTGTATCGCATCTTCCAACCCCAGAGTAGGGGCAATAATAAAAGCATCTACCTTATGTTCTTTTAACAGATTCAGTATAAGAATGGCATTATCACTGTTGTTTTTGGTGCTCATAAACAGGATCTTATAGCCGCTGTTTTCAAAACCCAGCTCTACTCCCCTTGCAATGGAAGAAAAGAAAGCATCGGAAATATCTTCTACCAGCATCCCGATCAGGTTGCTTTTTCCCGTGCGTAAACTTTGGGCAATAACATCTGGCTTGTAGTCAATCATTGCTAAATGCTTTTCCACCCTGCTGATCAGCTCATCGCTGATGCGATTTTCCCTTGCTTTACCATTAATGATGAAGGAAATAGTAGTGGCAGATACGCCTAAATCTTTAGCAATTGTATGTATGGAACTCTTTTTTTTCATTTTATGGCAAACATCAATAAACCGATTTAGCAATCCTTGTTTTAAAAAGTCTGCTGTCGCAGACTTACCTTTTCGCTGAAATGCTAGTGCAATGATAGATCACCATGGGACCGGAATACGGGGGGTATTTGTCAAAATATGGGGGGTAAACGGGCATTTTTGATAAAAAAGAGGGGATTTTTAATGCCAGAGGGTAATAGTATTAAGTTAGATGTTGGTGATAACACCAACATAGGCGGTAGCCATGACTACAAATACTCATAAACTTTATCGAAAAAAATACCGAAGTATAATGGCTTTTGTAAATTACAATGCCTCTATACCATAATTGTGGCTCACCTTCGTAAACATAACCGCCGATCTGTACGCCTTAAAGGATATAATTATGCACAAGCAGGTTTATATTTTATAACCGCCTGTACCATAACCGGCAGCACCTGTTTGGAAAAATATCCAATGGCATCCTGTTTTTAAATGATGCCGGTATGGTAGCGCAAACTTGTTGGGAGGCAATACCGGAACATTTTCCCTACACTTTGCTGCACGAATATATTGTGATGCCGAATCATATTCATGGCATTATTGAATTGCAATCGTTACCCGCAGAGGCGAAATGATACAATGGATATTGATAATGGGGCGAATCAATATTCGCCCGACAGGCAGTACCGTTTCGTTCACCATCGCAAACGATCGGTTCCATCGTTCGTGGTTTTAAAATCGGGGTAACAAAATGGTCCCGGCAGGAAAATGGATTTCCCGCAGATTATGTGGTATAGCAACGTAATTATTATGATTGCATTATTCGTAATTATGCAGCGTACCAACGCATTGCTCAATATATTATAAACAATCCATCGAATTGGAAAGATGACAAATTTCATAGAGGTTAGAAGGAACCGTTACTTTTCCTCCTCACCTTTCCGTAAAATATCTTTGTTTACAGTGAATTTATTGGAAAACGGTTTACGATACTTCTTAATAAAATCTGACGGGTTCCTTCCAAACTGTTTGCTAAACTGTTCACGGAAATATTTAGCATCATAAATACCAACAGTTGCAGCTACTTCGTTTACATTATAATTAGTGTCGATAAATAAGCGTGCCGCTTTCCGCAGGCGAACAAAACGGATAAAGGCGTTTAAAGATTGTCCCGATACCATTTTTACTTTTTTAGTAAGCGAGGAATAGCTTACACCCATCTCTGCCGCCATTTTTTTACTGCTGAATTCCTCATCATCTATATAATGCTCCACTACTTCGATGCACTTTTCTAAAAACTGCCTGTAGTCTTCAGGTATTTTTGCATCCTGGCTGCTGAGTGTAATCTCGTTGTAGAAATATCGCTGTAAATTGTTCCTTGCCTTCAGCAGGTTGCTCAGCCTGGCTAAAAGCAATTCTTTATCAAAAGGTTTGGTAATATAATCATCCGCACCACCTTTTATCCCCTGTAACCGGATGGCTTCATCTGAGGTACCGGTAATTAATATTACAGGGATATGGTTCAGAACAGGATTCTCTTTAATTGTTTTACACAATTCAATGCCGTTCATTCCCTCCATCATAATATCACTGACAATAATATCAGGCATCAATCTTTGAGCCATGGCCCCCCCCTCTTCACCTGTAACCGCCTCAAAAACCTGGTAATTGTCTTCCAGGATCAGTTTAAAATACTCCCTGATAGCCGGATCATCGTCTACCACCAGCACCGATTGTTTATCGCTTGCTACCAGGCGGCCCGTGTTGCCCGCCACTTCCGTTAAAAGAGAAATGTCTTTTTCTTCCTGGGCCGTATCCTGCACCAGTTCGTGTAAAACTGACTGACCCGGCAATGCGCTGTGCGACAATTGTTCAGGAGTAAAATGAGCACTGCCCTTCAGTAGGGTTACGTTAAAAGAAGCGCCACCCCCGGGCCTTTCAGCATATACTATAGATCCAAGATGGGCTTCAGTAAATTGCCTGGCAAGATACAGCCCTATTCCAAAACCCGGTTTAGCCTCCTTTCCAGGTTCTTTAGCCTGGTAAAACTTTTCAAATATTTTTTCCCTGGAAGCTGCAGCAATACCGGGACCATTATCGGTCACTTTAACATTCACAGTACCATCTGCATCAATGATGTGCAAAGCAACCTCTCCTGAATCCGGCGCATATTTTAGCGCATTGGAAAGTAAATTATAAAAAATGATCTCCAGCTTATCCCTGTCGCCATATATCTCTATCTCTTTTTCTGCACCGTAAAAATGATAGGCAATATTCCTGGTCTGTGCCTGCTGTACAAAACACAGGTACACTTCCCTGCACAAAGCTGCCAGGTCAAGCTTAACCGGGTACAGCTGATCCAGGCCGGTTTCTTCGCGACGAAACAGGAGCAGCTGGTTCGTAAGGCTTAACATACGGCGGGCATTTCTGTACACGATATCCAGCTCCCTATCTTCCTTTTCAGGCAAAAGATCCCGTTTTTGCAGAATGTCTTTTACAGGGTTAATGATCAATGTAAGAGGCGTACGGAACTCATGGGAAATACTGGTAAAAAATGAGGCCCGGCGTTCATTAACCTCACGTTCCTTATCAGCAATCGCTTTTTCAGTTTCCCTTTCAGATTGTTCCAGCGCTCTTTGGGTACGCTCCGTTTCCAGCTCGGCCGCATATTTTTCATGCTCCGCCTTTTCGAGCGCCAGCTCTGCTTCTTTTCTTTCCCTCTCCGCTTTTTCTTTCCGCAGGTTCACCCTTTGCAGGTTTACTTCATAACGCAGTTTGGTTTGACGGGAACGATATGTGAGATACATATATACGAGACCAGCCACCACGCTAAAGTAAAACAACCAGGCCCACCAGCTCCGGTACCAGGGCGGAAATACCCTTACAGGAATCGAAATTTCATTTTTCCATATTCCATCGCCGTTAGTGCTTCTTACTTTAAATATATAGCTTCCTTCCCCAAGGTGGGTATAAGTAGCCGTATGAATATTGCCGGTATTGTTCCATCCTTTATCCCATCCCTCCATTTTATAGGCATATAAAATTTTATCGGGAACCGAATATTCGAGCGCCGCAAAATTGAAAGTGAACACCGCATGATTATAAGGAACCGCTATGCCGGCAATACTACTGCCGCTGGTTTTGCTCATAAAACCCGGCTCCTTTTCAATGGGCTTTCCATCTATGATGATATCCGTAAACCGCAACGGGGCATCTCCTGCCGAACCGCCAACCTGGTCGGGAAAGAAAACATTGTATCCCTTTATTCCTCCAAATACAAAAGCTCCTGAACTGAGGCGGGTAGCTGCATTAAAATGAAACTGATCACTTCCCAGGCCATCGCTTCTGTAAAAGTTTTTAAAGGTTCTATCTTTGATATTGAACCTGGACAACCCATTAAAAGTACCTAACCAAAGATTGCCTTTATCGTCCTGAAGGGTTGAAAAGATGCTGTTATTGCTTAACCCCTGCTCTGTAGTGTACCGGGCAACTATTTTTTTCTTTTTCCTGTCAAAAAGAACTAACCCGCCGCCTTCTGTTCCTAACCATAAATTTCCCATTCCATCATCTGTAATGGTGCGGATAAACTGCCCCACATAAAAAAACTCATGCCTGCGGTTTATCCTGTCAATTTTCACCAGTTCGGTGAGCCCTCCTCCCCAAAAATTCCCCTCGCTATCCTCTTTTAATGAAAATAAATCAGACAAACGGTCGTCAAAAATTTCAAATACATCATTTTGCCGGTTATAATAATATAAGGCGCCAAAAAAGTTGCCCATTCTTAATGCCGATGCCCATAAAGTTTTCTCAGCATCTTCATAAAAACTATTGAACACGCGGTTTTCAATGCCGGTTTTGGTATTGACCGTTTGATATCTCTTAAACTGCCGGGTGTGGGGGTCAAAGCGGCATATGCCATCAGTATAAGTGGCCACCCAAACCTTTCCCGAATAATCTATAGTAACATTATTTACGTTATTACCTGCTATAGAACCCGGCTGCTGCGGGTTATACTTATAATGTATAAAACGATTTTCTTTTTTGCTGAACAGGTTTAACCCGTTATCCTCGGTAGCCACCCACATATCTCCATTGGGCATTTCACAAACCGATGTAATAAAATTTCCGGAGAGGCTGTTAGGATTACCGGGCTCATGGCTTATAGTAACAAATTGCTCATTACGGTTATTTTTAATATTGATACCGCCCCGTCTTGTTCCAATCCACAGCCGCAATGCGTTATCTGTGTACAGGGCATAAATGCCGGAGCTGGTCAGACCGTTATTTCCATCGCCTGCTGAAATATGGCTTATTTGCCGGGTCAGCTTATCATAAATGCTCAATCCCCCGCCCATTGTCCCGATGTATATATTATTGCCACCAGAACTTAAGGAGGTCACAAGATCTGCTTTCAGCATAGCGTTTGCAACTGAAAAACGCCGCATGGCTTTATTGGTTTTAGCTGAAATGCTGTACACACCTGTATTGGAAGCCACC
>JASGDI010000146.1:0-19286 GCA_049841335.1 Niabella sp.
TGCTGCTGCTACTGCAATCTGGGGCTCCAGGGCAGCAAGCGGGGTACTGGTAATAAATACCAAAAGAGGGGTACGCGGGAAGCCTACGCTTAGCTATACTTTTAAAGGTTCCATATCTCCCAGGCCGGAACCTATTCCCATGCTCAATGGTTCGCAGTACAGCGCATTGATACCTGAAGCCTATATGAACCGGAATGGTATTCCGCTCAATACACAAACCGTTAATGAATTTAAATTTGATCCCAACGATCCGTTTTATTATTACAATTACAGCCAGAACACCAACTGGATAGACGAAATCACCCAAACCGGGTACATACATGACCATAACCTTTCTATGACAGGTGGAGGCAATAAGGCAAAATATTATACTTCTGTGGGTTATTTGAACCAGCATGGCGTAACAGTGGGTACTTACTTAAACAGGATCAGTGCCCGTGTTAACCTCGACTATGATGTGTCTGACAGGATCAGCATACGTACAGATGTTTCCTATGCCATTACTGATAATAACCGGAACTATAATGATAACCTGCGTAATATTTCATATCGCAAAATGCCTAACATGAGCATCTATGAGTATGACGAGTATGGTAATCTTACACCCAATTATTTCTCTCCGGCTGCCAATATACAGGGGCAATACAGCAGCACTTACAACCCGGTTGCTATGGCTAACTCGGCTATTAATAAAGTACTGCAGGAAAGGATCATCCCTAAGTTTAATATGCGTTATGCCATTGTCCCCCGCAGGCTTGTTGCTACCGTAGATGTTCAGTTTGATATGAGCAGCACTAAAAGCAAACGATTCTTACCGCAGACAGCCACAGGTCTTCCCTGGACCAACACGAACGTAAACCTTGCTTACGACGGCGACAATGATAATTTTAATGTTCAGACCAAATCTTCCTTAGTGTGGACGCCCGAGTTTAAAAATACCAATCACAATTTTACGGGGCTGATTAATATGATGACATATGATGGTAATGGCGTTTCTTACCAGGCGCAAACTTCCAATACGCCGTCTTCTGAGTTGCAGGACCCTTCCACGCCTTCCCGCGTAAATGGTTCAGCTTCCAATTTAAGCGCACGTACCAATAAAACTGCCAATGCCAATATGCTGATAAACGGTGTGTATGCTTTTATGGACCGGTATATTATTAATGCCGGTTTACGTGGTGATGTTACTTCCAGGCTTGCAAGATCGGAACGCTACGGTTTATTTCCCACCTTCTCAGCCAGGTGGCGGGTATCAGGAGAAAAATTTCTCCAGGATGTAAAGAAAATAGATGACCTGAGCTTCCGTTTCAGTTATGGACGCAGTGGTAATGCTCCTAAATCTGATTACACCTTCTATAATGTATATGATAATTTCGACTGGAACTTTATGGGAGAATCCGGCATCTACCCTGCTAATATGGAACTCAGGCGCCTGAAATGGGAAACGGTAGTAGGCACTAACGTTGGGCTTACGCTGGCCATGTTTAAAAACCGGGTAATGATGGATGTGGAAGTGTATCGCAACCGTACTATTGATCTTTTCTTTAATGGTTTGCAGATATCTTCTATTAATGGCTACAATAGTGTAAATATGAATGTAGGCACCATGGATAACCAGGGATGGGAGCTGTCACTAAACACAAAACCTTACCTGGACAAAACCTGGCAGGTTGACTTCAACTTTAACATTTCGAGCACGCAGAATATGATCCGTGAGATCTCAGAATACTATCCTATTGAAAAAGGAAATATTACCACTAACGGACAGTACAAAACCTATATGCAGGTAGACAATCCATTTGGCTCGTTTTATGGCTTTAAATACCTGGGAGTATATAAAGATAGAGAGGCTACCCTGGCAAGAGATGCCAGCGGCAACGTGATAGTAAGACCTAACGGAGAGGAAGTATATATGCGGTTCAACTACCCGGTAGTAGACTATGTGTTTCAGCCCGGTGATGCCATGTATGAAGATATTAATAAGGATGGTACTATTGATTACAGGGATATTGTTTACCTGGGTAATGGCAATCCTAAACTGGTAGGAGGTTTTGGATTGAATGTCGGGTACAAAAACCGCCTTCGTTTATCCACTTTCTTTAGTTTCCGTACAGGTTACCAGATCATCAACGGCACCGAAATGTCTACTACCAATATGTTTGGCTACGACAATCAAAGCACAGCGGTACAAAGAAGATGGCGCAGGGAAGGCGATGTAACTGATATTCCACGTGCGCTGTACCAATATGGTTATAACTGGCTGGGATCTTCGAGGTATGTTGAAAATGGCGACTTTTTAAGGTTCAGAACTGTTACATTACGCTATACGTTCGATAAATCATTTTTAAGCAAGATCAATTTAAAAAATCTGAGTGCTTATGTTACCGGCGAGAACCTGCTCACTTTTACCAAATATACAGGGCAGGATCCGGAGGTGACGGTAAAGGGATCCGATCCCTTCAGGGTAACTACAGATAATTCTATGACCCCTCCTGTAAGGATGGTTACACTTGGTTTAACAGCTTCTTTTTAATGTATAAAATATGGTACAAAAAAGAGATATAATGAAAACTTTACAATATACATACATTGCTATTGCCGGCTTGCTGCTTGCAATGGGCATTTCGTCATGCGGCAAAAAATTTGACCTCATGCCTCCCGATGGGATCATACGGGAAAACTACTGGCAAACCAAAGAGCAGGTGCATGCGGCTGTTATTGGTTGTTATGCCTCTCTTATGGGAGATCCCACAGGAAATGAAAGAAACCTTGCTGAAGTATTTTTTGTATGGGGCGAGATAAGAGGTGATATGGTGAATCCTTCTTTAGGAACCAGGGCTGAGGAAAATGAAATATTTAATATCAGCACACAGGCTACTAATTCTATTGTAAACTGGAGACCTGTGTACAATACCATCAACTATTGTAATACGGTTATAGACTTTGCTCCAACAGTACTGGCCAAAGACCAGACCTTTACACAACAAATGTTGGATGGATATATTGCCGAGGTGAAGGCCCTCAGAGCGCTGATGTACTTCTACCTGGTAAGGAGTTTTGGCGATGTGCCGTTAAAGTTAAAATCTACCTCCAGCGATGAAGAGATTGAGCAGCTTGCCAAAACGCCGCAAGCTGAAGTGCTGGCACAGATTGTAAGGGACCTGGGAGAAGCAGAGGGAAAGGCACTGACTACTTATGGCGACCCGTCTAAAGACAAAGGCCGCATTACCCGCTACACGATCAATACTATACAGGCTGATGTAGCATTGTGGATGGAAAATTACAATGAAGCAATTACCGCCTGCAATAAAGTGATCAGCTCGCGCAGCTTTGGTCTTATTGCTCCCAGTACAGCATGGTTCAGTACCTTGTACAGAACCGGTAACTCAAATGAAAGTATCTTTGAAATTCAATTTAACCAGCAAAAGCTGAATACCTTTTACCCCATGCTTGCCATTGCTTCATCGCGCAGGTATGTGGCGGCAAACAGGGTGATGGACCTGGTGTACACCACTGAGGAAAACTTTTTAACCGGTACCAAAGACATCAGGTCAGATGGTGCCTCTGTACGGGCAGAAGACAATGTGATATGGAAATATGTAGGCAATAACAGCGAAGATATGATTGCTCAAAACGATTCTTATACGCATTGGTTCTTTTACCGTTATGCTGATGTGCTGCTGATGAAAGCAGAGGCCCTGGCGCAGTTGGATGGCCGCGGACAGGAAGTACTTGATCTTGTTACAATGATCCGCCAGAGAGCAGGCGCTCCTGAAGCCACTAATAATAATCCCGATATTAATAATAAGGAAGAGCTCGACCTTTTTATACTGGAAGAGCGTGCACGTGAGTTTGCTTTTGAAGGTAAACGTTGGTATGATGTGCTGCGCTATGTTAAAAAGAACAACTATGCCAACATCAGGTTTTTGCAGGATATGGTAGCGGGTATTGTTCCGGCCAGCTCGGTACGTACCGCCCAGGCCAAAATGCTGGACCACAACAGTCACTATTTCCCTATATATTTTTATGAACTGCAAACCAATAAGCAGTTAGTTCAAAATCCATTTTATAAATAAAAAAATAACGAGCATGAAAAAGTTTGCCAACTTATTATTTGTGATCACCACAGCTACTTTAAGCATGTTGTTAGTCAACTGTAAAAAAGTGGTATTGCAGGAATCCACTACCTCCGACCCCAATATCCTCCAGTATTTGCAGGAAGACTCGCTGGGGCGGTTTGCCAAACTGGTATCCATAATTGATAAGGCTGGCTACAGTACAGCTTTAAATACCTATGGTACTTATACCTTTTTTGCGCCTACCAATGACGCTGTTGACGCTTATCTGAAAGAAAAAGGGATAGCCTCAATTGACGGACTTAGCAAAGAGCAACTGCAGGATTTACTGAAATTTCATCTGCTCGCCGAAAAAGTGTACACTGCCGATTTCAATGATGGTAAATTACCCTCTATCACAGATTATGGGCAATACCTCATTACAAGCGTTGTAAACGAAAACGGGGTATCCTCTTATATTGTTAACCGCCAGGGTAAGGTTACACAGCAAAACATTGATCTGGGAAATGGTATAGTGCATGTAATAGATAAAGTACTGCAGCCCACAACATTTACAGTGGCAAAGCTGTTGGAGCAGGATCCGGATTACTCCATTTTTACACAGGCTTTAAAAGAAACAGGCTTCTTTGACAAACTGAATACCGAAGCACCGGTAAATGGTATGCCTGCATGGTACACGGTTATTGCTGAAAAAAACCAGACTTATATAGATTCAGGTATTGTAAACTACGCAGCATTAAAAGCTAAGTATTCCAATACTGGAAATCCTAAATTACCCACCGACAGCCTTAATTTATATGTGGCTTATCATATATTACCCGATATCAAATTCCTGGCAGACATAGTAACTGCAAGCTCCCATGAAACGATGGCACCGCTGGAAGTTATCACTAATAAATTTATAGACAATAAGGTATTGATCAATGATGATACTTATGCTACTATTGATGGTGTGGTACATGAAAAGGGTATAGAGCTGGAAATTACAACCAGCGACAGATCGGCTACCAATGGCGTAGTGCACACGGCATTAGGCGCATTAGCCATAAAAGTGAGAAAGCCCTTTGCTGTATATTGGGACCTGTGTTCCACACAGCCTGAGCTTACCCGTCTTAGTTCTATCTACCGTAAAAAAACGTACCTGTTTGATTACGGCGATGGTAACACCTTTAAAGACCTCAAATGGGAGAAAAGCTGTCTCAAATACAGGGTGGCATCCAGCAACGGGTATTTGGGTGACTATTGGCAAATGGGCATGGGCCGTTCTTCCAGCAATACAGACAACCTGGGTACCTGTTCCGGAAACAGCTGGATAGAATTTACCACACCACTGCTTGTAAAAGGCAAGTATAAAGTATGGTTCTGTTATTACACACAAAACAGTACAGTAAGTGCGGTACAGGCATCGTTTAATGGGGTGCCGCTTACCAGTGCGTTGATTGAGTTTCATAAAAAAATATCATCTGTTGCAGCTAAAGATGAAGCCAACCTTGCCGCTTTGGGATGGAAATGGTGGGCAGGTACCAAGCCTTCCGGCTCCACTGTTGGCCGTATGCTGGGTATTGTGGATGTACCTGCTACAGGCAGGCATAAAATAAAATTTGAATTGCTTTCAGGACAGAATGCTGACTGCAATTTTGATATGGTACATTTTATTCCTGTAGACTGGCCAAGTCAGACCTCTCCACGCTTTGACCCTAATGGCACTATTGTATATTAAAATACCACGATGCCTTTGGCTGAATTAGAACCGTCAAAGGCATCGCTTAAAATTTGAGATTTATTTTTAAAAAAGTACGGATGAAAAGATATTGCTTTCTGATAGTTTGTTCAACAGTGATATTAATGGGGGCTTGCAAAAAGTGGGAAGATCACATATCGCTTCCCGAACAGCAACTATCCGAAACGTTGCTGGAGTATATGCAAAAGGACCCTCAGTTAAGTAGCTTTATAGCCTACTCACAACAAACCGGGTTAGACAGCCTGCTGGGGGCCTCTAAAAACATCACTGTATTTGCACCTACCAATGACGCTTTGGCCACATTGCCTAATTTGGTTAAGTCAGATATGACGCAGCTGAAAGCTTATCTCCAGAATCACATATCTGCCAATGCTTATTTTACAAGAGATGCAGCAGACTCATTCAGGGTTCCTGTACTTAATGGTAAAAACATATTCTTTGTCAATAAAAAGTTTGATGAAGCAAATATTACAGAAGGTGATATTTATGTAAGTAACGGCGTGCTGCATAAGATTGATAAAGTGATTGCCCCTATGCAAAGCATTTGGGAATATATTGAAGCCACTAAAAATGATTATCAGCAAAATGCATACATAGCATCGCTTAATTTTATAGGGCAGGACCCTAATCTGGCTGAGGTTGACAGTATTAATCCCAATACCGGTGAGCCGGTTTACAAACCAGGCACGGGTATCGTTACTATTAATACTTTTAAGACAAAAGTATCAGATGTAGCTAATGAAGACAGCCTCTATACGTATATACTTTTAACCAACGATGCCTTTAATACAGAAAAAACCAGGCTGCTCCCCTATTTTAAGGCAAGAAATGCAGATACGGCCAACAACAACGCTTCCTGGGCTGTGGTTAAAGATCTTGCAATAAAGGGTTTGTATAACGAGGCCACCTTGCCTGCGGTTTTGCTTTCCCGGTTTGGGGTGCAGATACCCATGAACCGGTCAGCTATTGTATCTGTTAAAAAACTAAGTAATGGTATTGCTTACATACTGAATGCAGCTAATACCGCTCTCTCGGAAAAGATACCTGCTGTATATGTTGAAGGTGAAAATCCCTATTCTTTCAACGTTAGTTCCTCTGCCCCCATATTTTACAGGCAAAGAACGAACCCGCTTACCGGGCTGCCGTTTAATGATATTTACCTGAATTTAGGATCCGGCGGGGCCAACAGGTATGTGGGCTACTTCACCAATCAATTGTTTACGGCCAGATATAAGGTTTACCTGATGTCGCTCAATGACAAAGTGGTTTCAGGGGTAGCTGATGGAACATACGGAACAGATTCTTCCCTTAATCATACAGTATGGGTATATGACAGAAACGCCGATACGATTTCCATCAAATTCAATGAATCTGTAGATGTAACGGCCAATACTTATACTGAATTTTATATGGGCGAATTTACCAATGAGGAATATAACTGGTTGCTGTCTTACCCGCCCAATACGCCCGATGGTGTATCTTATATAATAAACCCTGCTACCCAGTATATCAGGGTAATTGCTCCGGCAACCGCTACAGGTCGTCCCTATAACCTTACGTTAAATTACCTGAGGTTTGAACCTGTTTTTTAAAAAAGAAAATGAACGGCTACTATTTACGACTCTTATCACCTTTAACAGACTATGCGAAGATTATTTTTTAATATATTGAAATTTCTGCCGGTGTTGTGCCTTCCGGTTGTATGCGTCAACACCTATGCGCAAGAGCAGGCTTCCCCCCCGGCCCGGGTTACCCAAATGAAAAATCCTGTTTCGGGTATCGTAACAGATGCTGCCACAGGCCAGCCTGTAACCGGTGCTAATATTAGTTATAAGGAGTTTGCTGCCGCGATAACTGACTCCGCAGGAAGGTTCACTATTGATGCGCCCTGGAACGACATTACCCTGCTGATAAGCGCTGATGGCTACCAGGCCCAGGAAATAGCTTTAAAAGGTAATAAAGATTTCCATATACAGCTACATAAAAAAGGAAGTCATTCTCTTTATGATAATATAACAATGCCCACCGGTACTACCTTACAAAGCAAGGTAGCCAATGCAGCAACATCTGTTAAAACCAATGGCGCCTGGGCAAATGCGCCTGAAACTCCGGATGCTTACCTGCAGGGACGTGTAGCGGGTCTCCAATCCGTTCGCCGCTCAGGAACTCCGGGTATAGGTGCTGATTTGTTTTTAAGAGGATACAGCTCACTGTTTGCTTCTAATCAGCCATTGATCATTGTGGATGGTGTGTTTTACGATAATGGTACTTACGGAAGCCCGTTAGCTTCAGGTTTTTACAATAACCCGCTTTCCTTTATTGACCTGAAAGATATAGATGATATTACGGTTTTAAAAGATGGCTCTTCTATTTACGGGACAAAAGCTGCTAACGGTGTTATCCTCATCACCACTGTTAGAACGCGCGAAGAAGCTACCAAAATTGATGCAGCTATATATGGAGGAATGTCACTGGCACCACAAAACATTCCGGTATTAGGTGCGGCCGGTTATCGCAGCTACCTGTCAGAAATACTCCAGTCACAAGGGCTTTCTGCATCAGCTATTCAGCAACTGCCCTATATGAACGATGATGTAAATAATCCTGAATACAGCAGGTACCATTATAATAATAACTGGCAGGATAAGATCTTTGAAAAGCAATACACGCAAAATGCCTATTTAAAAATCACAGGTGGTGATAATATTGCCAAATATGCACTTTCAATAGGGTATCTGAACAGCAATTCCCCGTTATCTGAAACAGGAATTAATCGCTATAATATGCGTTTCAATGCAGATCTGAACTTAAGCAAAAGACTAACAGCTGCAACCAATATTGGATATTTCAGGAGCAGCAACGATTTGAAAAATCTTGGTATAGCGCCTACCACCAATCCCATTTATTCGGCGCTGGTAAAAGCTCCCTTCCTGCCTGTAAATGTAGTAACCGATAACGGCCTTGAATCTCCCCTACTTGCGGACCATGATATATTGGGCGTTAGCAACCCGGTAGCGCTGATCCGCAACATGACCAGCGCTAATACCAGCTACCGCTTTATAGGTGGGGTTTCTTTCAATTATGAACTTTCGAAAAGCCTTTCATTAGCTACCACTATTGCCATTACCAGTCAAAAAAACAGGGAAAGCTTTTTTATTCCCGAACGTGGTATAATGCCGGATACTTTATTTAACGGAACACCGGCACTCAACAGGTCAGGGGCCCAGGTAATCAAGGCGTTTAACACTTTTAACGATACACGGCTTCATTATTATAAAGCATTCAATAAACGCAACCAGCTAAACGTAAGAGCAGGTGTTCGTTATAATAAGACAAATTCAGAACAGGATTTTGGGTTGGGCTTTAATTCGCCTACTGATCAGCTTACCGGTGTGGGCTACGGTTTGAATACATTAAGGCAAATAGGAGGTTCGCTTGGCGCTTCAACATGGCTCAATACTTACCTCAATGCAGATTATAACATGGCTGATAAATATTTTCTCACTGTAGCTTCTGCATTGGACGGATCATCAAGATTTGGGCATAAAATTGAAAATGCAGGAATAAATATCAGTGGCCGCAGATTTGCTGTTCTTCCATCCATTGCGGCTGCATGGGTGATCTCATCCGAAAATTTTATGGCAGCTGCAAAGGCTGTTACACTTGCCAAACTCAGGGCCTCTTATGGCATTACCGGGAACGATGATATCGGTAACTATACTGCCCGTAATTACTATGTATCGCAAAATCTGCTTGGCGTTGCAGGTCTTGTTCGTGGTGGCATTAGTGATGAAAGGCTACAATGGGAACAGGTATCCAAGCTGAACCTGGGATTAGATCTTGCAATGTTCAATGACAGGTTACAAATTACAGCTGATGTATTCAGCAATAAAACTGATAATATGATTGTATATGAACCAGGACCCGCTATCACCGGCCAGGATTATATTATCACTAACAGTGGCGCCATGAAAACTACAGGCTGGGAAGCCTCTGTAAACTCCGTATTGGTGAATCAAAAAAAGCTTAAATGGGAACTTGGTTTTAATATAGCCTCTTATAAGAGCCAGGTAACCCAATTACCTGCCGGCAGCATTATAACAACATTTGCAGAGGGGAACATCCTAACAAGTGTAGGTAACGCCCCCAATGCGTTTTACGGGCATCACACAACCGGCGTTTTTGCAACAGATGCCATGGCGGCTGCCAGTGGTTTAAGAAATAAAAATGCCGATGGATCTTTAACTGCCTTTAAAGGTGGCGATGCCATTTTTACGGATATTAACGGAGATAAAATAATTGACGAAAATGATAGGCTGGTAATCGGCAATCCCAATCCTGACTTTCTAGGTGGTATTAACACCAAACTTACTTACGGGAACTGGAGCCTGGACGCCCTGGCTACTTTCAGTATTGGAGCAGAATCCTACAACTATGCCCGCAGGCAGCTGGAATCAGTAAACAGTTATTCTAACCAGACAGAAGCCGTATTGCGCCGCTGGAAAACAGATGGCCAGGTTACTGATATTCCCAAAGCAACATGGGGAGATCCAATGGGTAACAGCAGGTTCTCTAACAGGTGGATCGAAGACGCATCTTACCTGAGGCTTAAAACAGTTTCCCTTTCTTACAGGATACCTTTCAAGCCAACAGCATTGAAGTATATCCATGTATATGCCACGGCAAATAATATTATTACGCTTTCCAGGTACCTGGGTTATGACCCTGAATTCAGTGCAACAGCTGGTGTGCTGGGACAAGGAACAGATATTTACCTCGAACCACAATACAAATATGTTCAATTAGGCGTAAGGTTTGGTTTATAAAAACAAAAGTTGAAAATATTAAAATGAAACGATATAACAACATACGATTAATAACAGCTTTTACTCTTTTTATGGCATTATTGGCCTCCTGCAAAAAGCTGATAGATGTTGATGCCAAAGATGTGTTGGAAGAAAAAAAGATGTACCGGAATGTCTTTGATGCTGATGCTGCAATTATCGGGCTTTATGGAAAATTCCTGACACTTGCTGAAAGTTATGTGGTTCTTAATGAGCTAAGGGCCGATCTGCTCACTACAACCAATAATGCTGACGAAAATCTCCGTGAGCTTAATCAGCATGAGGTAAGAGAAGGAAATATTTATGCCAACCCCAAGCCCTATTATGATGTGATCTTGAATTGCAACGACATGTTGCATAATTTCAGCAAAATGCTGGCTGATAAAACCCTCAACCAAACAGAGTATAATATGCGCTACGCCGATGTAGCATCACTGAGGGCCTGGGTGTACCTGCAATTAGGTATTCACTACGGTAATATCCCTTATATTACGCAGCATATACCTGATGTAACTTCTTTAGAAACACTGATGTCATCTAACGCGGCAAAACCCATACCCTTTAGCGCATTATTAGATTCCCTGATAAAAACGCAGGAATCTCTTGCTTACCTCGAACCCTATGCAGCGGGTTCTGATCTTATTACTACTATAGATGGCTACAGCACTGCTAAGTTTTTCATTAATAAACAGGTAATGCTGGGTGAACTATACCTGTGGCGGGGACAGGGCAATGATTATAATAAAGCCGCTACCGCATTAAAACAGGTAATGGAAACAGGAGGAACCGGGGATTTCTTTACCTACAGGATAACAGGTGCATCAAAAGGAGACAATAATGATATTGCTGTGGGTTACGTTCGCTATAACGAGCTAAATGAAAATTCTTTGATCAATAATAACAGCCAGGGATGGCGCTCAATATTTGCCCGTGCCGAAGACCGGCTTTTTGGCTACGAGTGGATCTGGTATCTTCCTTATAACTCCCTTTTTAAGCCACAAAATCCGTTTACAAAACTGTTTACTACAGGATTTCTTGTAAAGCCCTCTCAGCAGGCCATAGATAACTGGGATGCACAGGTTCAGAAAAATGATTTCCCTTATGATGCCCGTGGCCGGAAATTCAGCTATGCTATGGCTGGTAACGAACCACAGGTAATGAAGTATGCTTATAATGCCAATACCGAGAAATGGTTTCTATACCGGGCCGCTGCTCTTCACCTTGCCTTTGCAGAAGCAGCTAACCGGGACGGGCACCATACTATTGCGAACGCTTTGGTAAATCAGGGCATACAACCCACCCTGGGTAACAGGATCATCAATGAAGGGGGAGCCTACCTGTTTGATGCCCGCAAAAGCGATAACCCTCAGATAGCTGCCGACTGGTATTTAAATGCCGGCCTGAGAGGGCGCGCCAATCTTTATACAGTTCCTGTTACAACCGACAGTACTATTGCCATTGAAAATATGATTGTAGAGGAAGCTGCGCTGGAGCTGGCTTTTGAAGGAAGGCGCTGGTCCGACCTGGTACGTATTGCTTTACGCAGGAATGACCCTTCTTTCCTCGCAGATAAAGTGTACGAAAAGCTAAGAAAACAAAATAATCCCGCTGCTGCTACAGTAAGGGCTAAGTTAATGAACAAAGAAAACTGGTACCTGCCCTTTAAATGGTAACTAACATGAAATTAAATAGTACGATCCTTATCACTATCCTTTTTTTGAGCCATATTTCGTTGGCACAAACTGCATCTAAAATAAATCGCCAGCAGGTGGTACAGCGTCATACGGTAAAACTTCATAAAGCCGATACGCTGGCTTCCCTTTCAGTGGGCAACGGCTCTTTTGCCTTTACTGTTGATGTTACCGGATTACAATCTTTTCCGGATGACTACGCATCAGGTGTACCCCTCGGTACGCAAAGTGAATGGGGATGGCACGCGTTTCCCAATGTAAATAACTACAAGGTTGAAGATGCATTAAAGACCTATCATCTCAATGGCAGGGACGTAACCTATATGGTTCAAAACAACCAGGGCCCGGAACTGTCAAAAAAAACAGCCGATTACTTCCGTATCAACGAACACAGGCTGCACCTGGCCAATATCGGTTTAGAGATTATTAAGAAAGATGGCAGCCTGGCAAAACTTTCTGATATAAAAAATACCAGCCAGCAACTGGATATGTGGACAGGAGAAATAAAATCATCTTTCACTGTTGAAAATATTCCGGTTCGGGTATTCACTTACGGGCACCAGCAGCAGGACGCTATTGCTGCTAAAGTCTCCTCTCCCCTTATTGCCCAAAAACGTTTACAGATCCGCATCAGGCTGCCTCATCCTAACGGAGATTGGGGCGATAGGGGCAATAACTGGCAGAACGACAACCAACACAGCTCTTCTATTATAAGCAAAACCGCAAATACGGCTACCATCAGCCACACGCTGGACACTACCAGTTATTATATTTCCACATTATGGAAAGGTACAGCGTCTGTAACTCAAAAGCAGCCGCATTATTATCTGATAAAACCAACCAGCGGCAGCAGTTTTGAGCTGAGTGCCAGGTTCAATAAAGAAAAGAAAACCGCGCCTGCCCCATCTTTCGCAGCAACAGAGCAAAACAGCAAACAATACCTGGCAGCCTTCTGGAAAAGCGGAGGGGCCATTGACTTTGCAGGTAGCACCGATACCCGGGCAAATGAATTGGAAAGGAGGATCATTCTTTCCCAATATCTCACCAAAATCCAGTGTTCCGGTAATTTCCCACCACAGGAAACAGGGCTTACTTACAATAGCTGGTACGGTAAGCCACACCTTGAAATGCACTGGTGGCACGGCATACACTTTGCATTATGGGGCAGGCCCGAACTTTTACAGAAAAGTGTGGACTGGTATTTCAAGGTACAGGATATAGCCAAAAGCATTGCCAAAAGACAGGGATACGAAGGTATCCGCTGGCAAAAAATGACTGATAATAAAGGACGTGAAGTACCTTCTTCCATCGGGGCCTTTTTAATATGGCAGCAACCGCATTTTATTTATTTTACAGAATTATTATACCGGGCCAGGCAGGATAAATCCGTACTTGAAAAATATAAAGACCTTGTTTTCGGCACCGCCGATTTCATGGCCTCTTTTGCTCGTTATGATGAAATAACAAAAAAATATATCCTGGGTAAAGGATTGATACCGGCGCAGGAACGTTTCAAGGCCGAGGAAACCTTCAATCCAACTTATGAGCTGGTGTACTGGCACTGGGCTTTAAAAGTAGCACAGCAATGGCGTGAACGCCTGGGATTGCCAAGAGATCAGAAATGGGATGCGGTTATCAAAGACCTGTCTCCCTTACCGGTTCAGGGCAATAAGTATTTATTCACAGAAAGTGGTACCGATTCTTATACGAACCCTGAATACAAAACCGATCACCCGTCTGTTTTTGGCGCCTTAGGGATGATGCCGCAAACGCCCATGCTTGATAAACAGATCATGCACAACACATTTGACTGGATATGGAACAACTGGAGCTGGCACGACACCTGGGGCTGGGATTTTCCTATGACGGCAATGACCGCTACCCGGTTGGGAATGCCCGATAAAGCTATTGAAGCCTTGCTGATGCCTATCCAAACTAATACCTACCTGCCTAATGGCCATAACTACCAGGAAGGCAGGCTTACCATTTATTTGCCGGGTAACGGCGGCCTGCTGTCAGCAGTAGCTATGATGTGTGCAGGCTACGATCAGGCTATAGGCTCACTGCCAGGTATCCCTAAAGATGGTAAATGGAAAGTTAAGTTCGAGGGATTGCAGAAAATGCCATAGCAGGATGAAGCAGGATAGTAATATAAAGTTTGCTTTGTAGCTTACAAAAAGTTTATTCCCTGATCACATTAAATAACATTGCTGTCATGAAAATTATATTAATGCCTTTCGTTTTCCTTACTGCAGTTGTAACGGTAAACGCCCAGCCTGTATTAGAAACCGGCCTTAACATGCCCAAAGAATGGATAGACAAAGATACAAGGCATAAGATCGTCAGACTTACATCCAATGACAGGAGCAATCTTAGCTTCTACTTTCACAACAGTCCTTTTATTGGAGATAAGATGGTTTACTACAGCACCCAAAAAACCAAAGATCCTGCGGCCAAACAGGAAACATATAATAGCAATGCTGCAGACCGGCAACTGTACCTGCTCGATCTGAAAACATTAGAAACAGAACGGCTTACCAATAGCACAGCTCCCATGACCGGGGAAATTGTATCCGCAAAGCTTAATGAAGCTTTTTACCAGGTGAAGGATAGTGTATTTGCCGTAAACCTTTCTACAAAAAAGAAAAGGCTTATATACGTATTCCCCGACGATTTTAAAGCCAGCATCACTACTATTAATGCAGACGGCACATTGCTGGCCGGTGCAAAATCTTCAGATGAAGAAAAAGAATTATTCAGGAAGAACCCCGACAAAAGCAGCTATTTTAATATTATTTATGAAGCCAAGCTGCCCCGGACACTGTTCACGGTCAATATTAATACGAAACAACTTAATAAAATATTTACAGACAGCGCCTGGCTCAACCATATACAGTTCTCTCCTGCTGATCCTGCATTATTAATGTTCTGCCATGAAGGCCCCTGGCATAAAGTGGACAGAATATGGACCATTGACGTAAACAGCAAAGAAGTAAAGCTCATTCATAAAAGAACCATGCCTATGGAAATTGCAGGCCATGAATGGATCAGCAAAGATGGCAAAACCATTTGGTTCGATCTTCAGCAGCCACGGGGCGAAACATTTTTTGTTGCAGGTGTAGAGTTGGCTACAGGGAAAGAAAAAAAATATGAACTGCAAAGAAACGAATGGTCGGTGCATTATACAAGTTCTAAAAATGACGAAGTATTTGCCGGAGACGGCGGTCACCCCGGATCAGTAGCCAAAGCTCCGGATGGCCAGTGGATATACTTGTTTAAACCCGATGGCAACAAATTCAAATCAGAAAAATTAGTGAACATGAAACACCACCAATACCGGCTGGAGCCCAATGTTCATTTTTCTCCCGACCAAAAATGGATCATTTTCCGCGCCAACTTTGAGGGCAAGGAAAACGTCTACGCAGTGGAAATAAAACGATCGTAAAACCCATGATAAATCTGAAAATTAAAGCCGGCCTGCTGGCATTATTGGCTATTGGCGTTTTTTCTCTTGCAAACGCAACTGATGGTAATGCACCTGCCCGCTATGCCAATCTAAAACCGTTGCCTGCTTTTCCGGGAGCAGAAGGATTTGGAAAATTTGCTACCGGTGCGCGGGGCGTGCCTGCTCCCTCGGTTTATACCGTTACCCATCTTAATGACAGCGGACCCGGATCCTTCAGAGATGCTGTAAGCCAACCTGGCAGGTTTGTAATATTTGCAGTCAGCGGCATCATCACGTTGAAATCGGGCATTACAGTTGCGCCTAACACTACCATTGCCGGGCAAACGGCTCCGGGTAGCGGCATTGTTCTCTATGGAAGAAAAGTTTCTTTTACCGGCGCTGACAATTCCATCATCAGGCATATCAGGATAAGGCTGGGCGCTGATGCAGGTGCTACCCGTAACGATGATGCTTCCGGCATAGCCAATGGTAAAAATATTATTTTCGACCACGTATCTTTTTCATGGGGGCAGGATGAAGTGTTTTCTATTAACTGGGATAAACGAGGCGCTGAACCAGACAGTATCACGCTTCAGAACTGCATCATCGCACAGGGCCTGCATATACATAATCATTCAGCCGGCGGGTTGATTCAAACAGTCAACGGGCATATAAGCATTTTAAAAAGCTTATATATCAGCAATAAAACCCGCAACCCCAAAGTAAAAGGGTATAACGAATTTGTAAACAACGTGGTTTATAACTGGGGCAATGCAGGAAATACTTACGGGCACTCCGTTTCGGGAGATGGATATATTATGGGAGGATCGGCCGGTATATCTAAGGTAAATGTCATCAATAATTATTTTGTGGCGGGGCCGCATACGCCCGGAAGAGAATCGCCGTTTTCGCGTGGCACAGGTACTTTCTATTTATATGCCGATGGCAATATGTACGATCTCAACAAAAACGGGCTGCTCGATGGTACACCGCTTCCATTGAACGAACGGGGTTATCCGGGTTTAAGCGATTCCAATTTCGCTGAACGCCCCTTCCCCTACCCCTTTAGCAGCAATTACCTGAGTGCTAAAGAGGCATTTGAATCTGTTATTAAAAATGCCGGAGCTACTTTACCTGTAAGAGATGAAGTGGATCAGCTGCTGATTGCTGAAGTAGCATCGAAAGGCAAGGCTGGGACTTTTGTTTCTAAAGAATCAGACATTCAGCTCTCAAACGGAGGATTGGGCAAATTTGCGTCAACTGCTCCAATGACCGATACCGATAAAGATGGCATTCCTGATACCTGGGAAAAAAAGCTGGGCACCAATCCAAAGATCAATGATGCGTTACAGCCTAACACTAAGCATGCTGGGTATTTAAACATCGAAGTGTATATTAACACTATTGCCGGGTAATAACAGGTTAATGCCAGGGATACTATGAACCGGAAGACCTTTATACAAAATTTTTCAATGTTGGCTGCAGGGGCAATTGCAGCGCCTGATCAATGGATGACGATTGACAATTACCTCAGCCGGTTCCACAAAAGACTACAGCCTGTTGGCCGGATATTAGAGTTAGAAGGGTATTATGTCTGGTGCAACTCACCTGTTTTTGGTCCTGATAATAAAGTACATGTATTCTTTTCACGCTGGAAAGCAGAAAAGAAAATGAGCGGCTGGATCAACGGGTCTGAAATAGCCCACGCAGTAGCTGATACCCCTGAGGGCCCTTATTCGGTGCTCGGAACTGTTCTTGCACCAAGGGGAGCCGGCTATTGGGATGCTACCACCTGCCACAACCCTTTTATTACTTCTTTCAACGGAAGATACTATTTATATTATATAGGCAACAGCAATGGCAAAACCAACACCAAACGCATAGGTGTAGCCTCTGCAGACAATATTTATGGTCCCTGGAAAAGATCGGATGCACCAGTGCTGCTTCCCGGTAATGAAGGGACATGGGACGACCATTGCACTACTAACCCTTCTGTTTTAAAACATGCAGATAGGAGGTACTGGCTATATTATAAATCATGGAATACCAAAGAATATGAACAGGCTGCAGGCACTGTAAGAGGCAACCGCAAATACGGATTAGCTTTTGCAACGCATCCCGAAGGACCATTTACAAAATTCAGTAATAATCCTATAATAGACTTTTCATCGAAAGGCCATAACGCTCAGTTGGAGGATGCTTTTGTATGGCATGAAAAAAAGAAACATTATTTAATAGCCAGGGATATGGGTTATGAAGACCATCAGCGGGGCATTATTATGCAGTCGAAATATGGAATACATTGGGGCAGTCCTCAAACGGCTTATTATCCTTTAAGCCATTATGTGCAACAGCCGGAGCCGCCCAAACACCTTACTAAATACGGGCGACTGGAACGCCCCCAATTGTTGCTAAAGAACGGCAGGCCTGCTTATTTATTTGGAACCTCACAGGGCGGCAAATACATGACGGCCTCCCCTTTTATTTTTAAAATCAGCTAATGAAATATTCAATCCATCTTATTTTTTATTCACTGATTTCATTAAGTTCGATAGGCATATTAAGTAATCCTGTACAGGCGCAGCTTTGGCATAATAAAGAGAGGATCCTGCATTATCAACCATCGGGCAATGACTTCCTGTTACATAAAGGCACGAAAAAATTTAACCGCGCCTTATATGGCACCAATACTGCTTTTCGCGTTGAAACCGGTGATCTGCCCGAGTTTGCACTGTACATGCCCGGCATGGGCGGCAACTGTAAAATAGGTATCCTGTATAAAAATCAAAGTAAATGGCTCACCGGGGCAGAAAACATTCAAACAGTCTACAGACCGGGGTCTATGCTGTATGAGATAAAAGACCCGCTGCTTCAAAACGGTGTGATCAGGTTAACTGCCTTAGCCATGGCTGATGCTGATGGCATGATCATTAAAATAGAAACAAAGCAGGTGCCTGCCGGTCTATCAGTGGTAATAGCCTACGGAGCAGCTACCGGTAAAAAATTCAGCCGTGATGGAGATATCGGCGCCGATCCTGAATCTTCATTTTATATGCAGCCTGCTTATTGCAAAGACAATATTTATGTGGTTGCGAAAAACCAGTTTCAGTTAAACTATGGCTTTACCAGGCCATCAAGCGAAGAAGAAAGGTATGAGATACAGTACGGCAATAAAAAGCCGGACACTACAGCAAAGGACAAACCCAAAGAGCTGAAAGGTGTATTTCCTGCCGCGACTATGGTGAAGCTGGCAGATGCGGAACAGCAGGCAACACCCCGGAGCCTGTGGGCTTCTTCTGCTAAATCCAAGGCACCTGTGATCGCAGGCCTGATAGCAGCAAGCAGTAACAGTGAACATTATTTTTTTGTTGAAAACAACAGCAAAACAAGGCCCTATAGCCAGGCTGCGGCTATTTTCAGCCAGGCTGAAAAAGCCAGGAAGGTCATTGCTGAAAGAATTGTACTTGAAACACCGGATGAATATATCAA
>JASGDI010000147.1:0-6733 GCA_049841335.1 Niabella sp.
GCTCTGCTTATCCTCATTAAATTTGTTATTGTAATGTATGCCCGCATTCCAGTTAGTAGGAATACCATCGCTCCGGTTATAATCTCCCATGGATGTCATATAAATGCCACCATCATCTGTGGTCTGTACGTCACTGCCACCACCATATTTATTCCGGTCATTCCAATCCAGGTTGAGCTTGCCGGTATTGCTCATGATGCCATAAGCGGCTATTTTCCTTTTAGCCTTAAACGCATTAAGCATGAGCGCATTATTAAATTTATGCTGATCCCCGGGCTGATTATTGTTTTTTAATCCTCCTCCTGCTTCAATCTTTCCAAAATATCCCTTCTTCTTATCCTCTTTTAATACAAGATTCATGGTTTGCTTGCTCTGCCCGTCATCAATCCCTGTAAAGGCAGCCTGGTCACTTTTACCTTTATACACCTGTACATCCTTTACAATATCTGCCCTTAAATTCTTCGTGGCAATACCGGGATCGCTCCCAAAAAACTCCTCCCCGTCCACCAGGAACCGTTCCACCTTTTCCCCAAGTGCAGTTATTTGCCCGTTCCGGTCTACCTGTACCCCTGGCAGCTTCCGCAGCAGTTCTTCTACGTTAGCGCCTTCCCGTACTTTAAAACTATCGGCCGTATAGATGGTAGTATCGCCTTTGATTCTTATAGGAGCGCCGCCTTTTACCACCACTTCTTCCAGGAGCTTACTTTTAGACAGCATATTAATGAACCCAAGATCTAAAGGCTTACCAGGCTCCATCTGCAGCTTATCGGTATAATCGGCAAAATAAGGATGGGTAATCAACAATATATAGCTTCCCGTATCAGCCGCATTCAGTTGAAACGTTCCCCCTGCACCAGCCCTGGCAAAATCTACCAAAGCAGAATCCCTGCTGTTAAGCAAGGCAACAACTGTATTTTGCAAACTTTTTTTATCAGCAGAATCAACAAGTGTTCCCTTTATATTAGTAGTCTGTGCTAAAGCCGGAGCCGCAAAAACGATTACTAACAGCAGCGTCAAGAATTTTCTCATAGAGTGATTATATAATTAAGTATAAGCATATTAAGATGCCTGATCTGCAAAAATCCATAAACAAAAGACAAAAAAATGATCACATCAAACAAATTTTTGTTAAAATAATCCGACAAATCCGAATATATACGAAAAATACGTAGAAAATAGATCTCCCTGAATTATGACAAAGCTATACCGGTAGCCAGGTCCTTCATAAGCAAAACCGGTAAATAAAAGTAATTTGCCGGTAAATGGCGGTTTTAAAATGCCAAAAGTTTTCAGCTATGCAGGAAAATATGCCCGGTAAAAAATCGCGATCAAAATATACCCGGTTTGCTGCCATAATTATCGTAAATTGCTTCAAACAAATGCAATGGCCAGCGATCTAAAAACCATACAGGAAAACTTTGAGAAAGAAAATTTTATTGACACATCAAAAACGGTGTGGAATTACTCGCTCCTGTCAGATGAGGATATAAAGAACTTTCAGAACGGCACCCATTACAGTCTTTACGAGAAGTTCGGTTCCCATTCGTTACAGGTAAACGGCATCTGGGGTATGTATTTTTGTGTATGGGCGCCCAGTGCAAAGTTTGTGTTTGTTACCGGCAACTTCAATGACTGGAATAAGCTTTCTCATCCGCTTACGCCAAGATGGGATAACAGCGGGATATGGGAAGGATTTATACCCGGGTTAGAACTGGGAGAAGTGTATAAATATCATATTGCAGGCGCTAACAACTGCCTGGTGGACAAAGGCGATCCCTTTGCCAACTTTTGGGAGGTAAAACCTTTAACTGCATCTATAACATGGGGTATGTATTATGAATGGAAGGATGAAGAATGGATGCAAAAAAGAGAAAAGCATAACGCTTTAAATTCGCCCTGGAGTGTTTACGAGGTACACCTGGCCAGCTGGCAAAGGCCCGACCCTTCCGATGAGCATAAATACCTTACTTACGATGAAATGAAGGAAAAGCTGGTACCGTATGTAAAGGAAATGGGATTTACGCATGTAGAGTTTATGCCAGTGGCAGAACATCCTTTTGACGGTAGCTGGGGCTACCAGCTCACCGGGTACTATGCGCCTACTTCCCGGTTTGGTGATCCCCAGGGTTTAATGCGGCTGATAGATGCTTTTCACCAGGAAGGTATTGGAGTTATCCTGGACTGGGTACCTTCTCACTTTCCTTATGATTCGCACGGCCTTTATATGTTTGATGGCAACCATACTTACGAATATGCAGATATGCGTAAGGGCTTTCATCCTGACTGGAACAGCTATATTTTCAACTATAAAAGAGGGGAAGTCAAATCATTTCTTATCAGCAATGCAAGGTTCTGGTTTGAAATGTTTCATATTGACGGGATAAGAGTGGATGCAGTAAGTTCTATGCTAAAGCTGAATTATTCCCGTAATGAAGGCGAATGGGAACCCAATGAGCATGGCGGCGATGGCAACCTGGAAGCTATTGAGTTTATCAAGCATTTAAACGAAATGGTGTACAGGGATTTTCCAGGCGTGCAAACTATTGCTGAAGAAGCTACTGACTGGCCAGGTGTATCAAAGCCTACATTTGGAGGAGGGCTTGGCTTTGGCATGAAATGGATGATGGGCTGGATGCATGATTCGCTGGATTACTTTAAACTTGATCCTATATACCGCAGCCACCATCAGAACAAGTTTACCTTTAGCATGATGTACTATTATGATGAAAACTTCATGCTGCCTATCAGCCACGATGAAGTAGTGCACGGCAAAAGTCCGCTTATATTTAAAATGCCCGGTGATCTTTGGCAAAAATTTGCTAACCTGCGACTGTTCTTTACCTATATGTGGACGCACCCCGGCGGCAAATTATTGTTTATGGGCAGCGAGTTCGGGCAAACCAGCGAATGGAATTACAAATCGCAATTAGACTGGCATTTACTGGAACATGACAGCCATAAAGGTGCCCAATCCTGCCTGAAGGTCTTAAATAAAATACTGAAAGAAGAAGAAGCATTATACAGCAAACAGTTTACAACAGATGGGTTTGAATGGGTAGACCTGAACCACAGGAATGAGTGTATAATGATATATAAACGTAAAGGAGAAAAAGCGGAGGACGATATTTTAATTATTTTAAATGCCACTCCCGAAGTACATAATGACTGGGTTATTGAAACCTACGGCAAAAAATATACTGAAGAAATATTCAATTCAGATGCTAAAGAGTTTGACGGAACCGGGGATGTATTTAATAAAGATATCAGGACAGAGCTTCTTGAAGAAGACACTCAAAAATACCGGATCACCCTGAACATTCCGCCTTTAGCCGGACTGATACTGAAGTAAGGTATAAGCATAGGCCTCTATTCATTTTGCTGAAACAGAAAAGGGCAAATCCTTACTGCCTGTACCTCTTTTATAGTCAGGAGCGCTGTTCATAGCCAGGTGTAAAGTTCCTCCGCGAATGATATCACTGTAAGTAATATAATTCCTGGAATAAAGTTTTCCGTTCAGGCGGGCAGTGGTAATATATCTATTATCATTGCTGTTATTATCGGCCTTAATAACAAATCTCTTCCCATTCTCAAGGGTGATCGTTGTTTTGCGAAACAGCGGGCTGCCTAACACGTACTGGTCTGTGCCGGGACAAACGCTGTAAAAGCCTAAAGCACTTAATACATACCAGGAGGAAGTTTGCCCCTGGTCTTCATCGCCCGGGTAACCATCTTCTGTAGCATTGTAAAGACGTTTCATTACTTCTCTTGCATGGTACTGGGCCTTCCAGGGCTGGCCTGCGTAATTATACAGGTAAACCATGTGTTGTATAGGCTGGTTACCGTGCGCATATTGCCCCATATTGGCCATCACCATTTCAGTCATTTCATGGATCATGCCACCGTAAGTGCCCACATTGACCGTGTTGGGAACGGAAAATACCGAATCAAGCTTTGCACAAAACTGCTGATCCCCTCCCAGCAGATCAATCAGTCCCTTTACATCATGAAATACAGACCATACCCAATGCCAGGCATTGCCTTCTGTAAAAGGACCGCCCCACTCTGTAGGATCAAAGTTTTTCTTCCAGTTGCCCTCTTTATCTTTTCCCTCCATAAAACCAGTGGCAGCATTAAAAACATTTTTATAATTATACATTTTTGCGCCAAAAGCGTCTTGATACTTTTTGTTGCCCGTGAGCTTTGCAAGATGATACCCGCAAAAGTCATCATAAGCGTATTCCAGCGTTTTGGCAGTTGCTTCCCTGTACTGGGGATAAGGAACATAGCCCAGGCTATTATACTCTTTAAACCCGTCCCTGCCGTTTGCAGGTCCCCATGGACCTTTATTATTAGCTTCATGAGCATATGCGGCCAATGCTTTTTCTGGATCAAAAGTACGTACCCCTTTTACCCACGCATCAGCTAATAAAGAGATAGCGTGATTGCCTATCATACTGCCCTGTTCATTTGGAAAGGACCAGGAAGGCAGCCATCCGCATTGTTCCTGCGCTTTCAGCAGTGCCTGCATGTAGCGGCCATGCATAGTTGGATGCATCAATACGTTTAATGGGAACTGTGCCCGGAATGTATCCCAGAAGCCGGTATCGGTAAACATATAACCTTCATGCACTTTTCCATCATAGGGACTGAAATAGTAAGGAAGCCCGTTTTTATCTATTTCATAAAATTTACGGGAAAACAGGCTGGCCCTGAAAAAGCATGAATAAAAAGTGGCTTTATCAGCTTCCGAATCTCCTTCTACCATGATCCTGGACAGATGATCATTCCAGATTTTCCAGGCCCGTTTTTTTGTATCTTCAAGTAACCTGTCCTTCCCCAATTCTGTTGTCAGGTTCAGCATTGCCTGTTCCTCGCTTATATAGGATGAGGCCACTTTAACCTGTACTTTTACCCCTGTCTTAAACTGGATATAGGCGCCTACACCATCCCCTTCATCCGAGGAAACATTTTCTTTCACTTTATTATGCCTGTTCTCCCATACGCCATAACTTTCAAAAGGCTGATCAAATACGGCAACAAAATGGTTTTTCCAGCCTTTCTGAAAACCGTGGCCATTGTTTACATATCCGGTTATCATTCTTTTCTCCGGGAATATTTTCACGCCGCTTATACGTGTATAACCGTCCAGCACTAAATAGCTCTTATGCCCTTCAGGAAAGCTGAAACGCAGGTGAGCCCCGCGTTCGGTGGGACTCATTTCGGTAGTAATATTATTATCGAAGGTTACCTTATAGTAATGGGGTTTAGCCGTTTCTTGCTCATGCCTGAACTCCAGGGCCCTGTCATTTTCATTTACCACCAGGTTATCCATTACCGGCATAAATGAGAATACTGCATAATCATTGCTCCAGGAGCTGCATTGATGCGCCTGCTGAAACCCTCTTATTTTATTTTTAAAATACTGGTATTTCCATCCATCCCCGTTTCTGCCGGTTTGAGGCGTCCAGGTATGCATACCAAACGGCAGGGCCGTTGTAGGATAGGTATTACCTCTTGTAAGCTCGTGCTTTGAATTAGTACCCTGCAGGGTATTTACATACTTTACAAGATCGGTAACCTGGGAAAACAGAGACACCGGCAATAACAAAAAAATTAAAAATTGAATCTTCATAATTAAGCTGCAATATAAACATAGCAATTAACAGGATCAGGGTTTGGGAAACACTTTCACTTTTTCGGCCCATTGCTGCCAGGCCAGGCTAAGCTTTTGTACTATCTCAGGGTATTGGTCAGACAAATCGTTCAGCTCCGCTCCATCTTCCTTTATACGAAATAACTGCCAGGATTGCCCCGGCTGCGCTACCAGCTTCCAGTTTTTATCCCTGACATATTTTGCACCAAAATGTTCATTGTACAGGGTTTCATGGCCCTTGGCTTTTTTCATTTTAAAAGAAGCCGCAAAGCTTTTTCCGGAAGATGGCTGTATGGCATTATCCTGAAAAACTGAGGGATACCGGGCTTTACCCAATTCAACAAATGTAGGCATAAAATCCATTACATGCCCTAACCTATGACTAACAGAGCCTTTGCGCCTGATGCCTTTAGGCCAGAATGCGATCAGTGGGGTAAGAACACCTCCTTCAAAAGAGGATGCCTTTGCAAAACGGTAAGGCGTGTTTACCACATTGGCCCATCGCGCACCAATAGAAGCAAAAGTAGTTTGGGGACCGGGCATTACTTTTTTCCGGGTGGGATATACTATCTTTTGACCGTCCCTGGTTTCGCCTGGCCTGTCAAAGCCGGCACCATAAGCCATCGCATCTTCGGGGCTTGCACCATTATCGCTTAAAAACAAAATAAGCGTATTATCTAACTGCCTGTTTTTTTCAAGGGCGGCAATGATGCGGCCTATCCCCTGGTCCATACGGTCTACCATAGCTGCATGAACAGCCATTGCGCGGGCATCCCATTCCCTGTCAGGATTTTGCTCCCATTTCAGATCATTCTGTATGCGTGGCGATAGCTTTGTAACCGTGGTATCAATGATCTTCATACCGGCCATCCTCTCATACCGGCCTTTTCTTATGGCGTCCCATCCCACTTTATAAGTATCTTCATATTTTTCTATATCTTCCGGAAGAGCGTGTAACGGCCAGTGGGGCGCGGTTTCTGCCACATACAAAAAGAAGGGCCTGCCGGTCTGGCTAAACTCGTTGATATACTTAACCGCTGTATCACTGATAGCATCGGTATGATAATAATTCTCCGGAAC
>JASGDI010000148.1:0-51913 GCA_049841335.1 Niabella sp.
GCGGATGCCGGCGAGCGGCTGTCCGTTCCGCGTGGAGTTTCAGAGCTATGCGTTTCCAGGAGTATTGGTGCAAAAAAATGCGCAGGGCAGATTTGAGCTTACCAATAAAGTGGTGAATGCCCAGGATGTGGGAGAGTGGGTGCCGGGCAATAATCCAGCTCACAAAGGAATCAATTCCTACCTGGATGTAACTTTTGCCAATAACGCCCAACGTACTCCGGCCAATACTGTACGGATATCAGCCACTCACGATGTGGCAATGGTTAAAATTGATTTGCCGGAAAGCCTGCCTGCAGTACAGCTTTACGATAGCTATAGCGAAATTCAGCCCGGCGATGCTGCCGTTGTAGTAGGATATCCGGGACTGGCGCCACAGCAATATGTATTGAAGCGTTCCCAGGACCGGTTTAATACCAACCCCAATATCAGCACAGTGCCGGTGCCTACTATTAGCAATGGCAATGTTGGCCGGCTGGTAAAAGGGACCGAAAAAAGCGATAAGATTGATGATTATAAGAGTGGCTGGGGGGATTATTACCAGCTCACTATTAACTCCACCGGCGCAGGGAACAGCGGAGGCCCCATGTTTGATGAAAAAGGCCGGGCTGTGGGTATTTTCAGCGCCAATACCCATGGTAATGGCACTTCCATCACTTTTGCGGTTCCTATTAAATATGCTATTGAATTAATGGGTCGTCAGAAAGTGATAGAATAACACCAAATAACAGCTCCATGTTTTTCAGAAAAAATATCATCAGAGAAAAACCACCTGCTGCAATTGAAAAGCTTATATGCGAATCAGTTGCCGTTACCGACAAAGGGCCGTTGCGAGCCAATAATGAAGATACCTATAAACTGATCCGGTTGTCACAACCCGATGATATTTTAGTAGCAATGGTGGCAGACGGTATGGGAGGTCATAATGCGGGCGAAGAAGCCAGTTATTTAGCTTGTGAGGTAATGAGTGATCTTGTTCAGGAACAATTGCTCTACAGGGATGAGTATGGAAAAATTCTTGAAGCGGCCATTTACGCTGCACATGCCGAAATACAAAATGCTGCTGCGCAGGATGAAACAAAAAAGGGGATGGGATGTACGCTTACCTGTGCATTAGTAGCCAATGACCTGCTGTACATGGCGCATGTAGGCGATAGCCGGTTGTATTTTTGGGATAGTACTGAGTTGAAGCAGCTTTCCGATGACCAGACTATTGTAAATGAGATGTTCAAAAAAGGAAAGATAACAGAAGCGGAAAAAGACCGTCATGAAATGAAGAACATTTTGATGCAGGCATTAGGGAGCGATGTTAAGCTAACACCACAGATCATACACCTGGGTATTCCCATCAAAAAGAACGATTGTATTTTTTTGTGTACAGATGGTGTACATGATGTTTTGAAGAAAGAAGAAATAAAAATGCTGATAGAGATGGAGGACATCGGGTTTGCTAAAGAGTGCTTATCGGCACTGGCTTACAAAAGAAATGCTTCAGATAATTTCTGTGCCATCATTTTGAAGTATGCCGTGGTAAAGGGTGGTGGTTGCGATACGAAAGAATTAAATGCTATACTATGAGCAGTTCGACAGAACAATATGAGGTTATTAAAAAAATAGGAGAGGGCGGTATGGGGATTGTGTACCTCGCCCGTGATACTATTTTACAACGTTTTGTTGCAATTAAGGAATTAAGAAACCCCTCGCTTCAGGCAGAAGGTAATTTTGCTGATCGTTTCCGGCAGGAAGCCTTTGCCCTGGCACAGCTCAATCATAAAAACATAACGCATATTTATTCGTTTATCCCATACAATACTTATTACTGGATGGTGATGGAGTATGTGGAAGGGGATACGCTGGAGGTATGGATGAGCCAGCATAAAAATATATCAGCAAACAAAGCATCTGATCTCATAGAGCAGGTACTGGCAGGTTTGGCGCATGCGCATAAAAAAGGTATCATACATCGTGACATAAAGCCGTCTAATATTATTATCAATGAGGATGGTGAGATTAAGATAATGGATTTCGGCATTGCACGTATCAATAACAATGTAAAACGGTTAACCAGCCATGGAAAAACTTTAGGCACTTTAGAGTACATGGCGCCTGAGCAAATACAAGGTAAAGAAGGTGATGAGCGTTCAGATATTTATGCAGTGGGCAGTATCTTTTATGAATTGCTTTGCGGACATCCCCCGTTTGAAAAGATGCCTGATTTTGAATTAATGAAAGCCAAGCTCGAAAAAAATGTAAAACCTCCGTCAGTCATCGGTATAAAAATACCCGCACCGTTACAAAAGGTGATCATGAAATCGCTGGAACGCAATCCTGCCCACAGATATGCAACAGCACAGGCTTTTATAGATGCCATAAAAGAATGCAGTTTGGTTAAAGCTGAAAGCGAACCAGGCAAGAAATTCTTAAAACTAAATATAAGAGCGCTTACAGGTTCCAATCCATTAAAGAAGACGCCGCAGGAGCCTCTCTCTGAAAAGCCTGGTGAAAAAGCCAATCAGCTATTACCGTTTAAATTTTCGCTGCCTGTACTGCTTTTATGTGCTTCGGCGTTCATCAGCATATTACTGCTATGGTGGGCCAATACCGGGAAAAGCAATGATACTGCTATTGTAACAACAAAGTCGAATCAGCAGTATTGGGAAAAACCTGTATCAGCTCCGGATCCGGAAGTAGCTTCAGCTCTCGGTATTACCAGGCTAAACAGTGATTCCATACCTTTTAACGAAACACCCAATGAAATGCTGGAGCGGATCTCAAAAAAAAAAGAGGAGGGAATGGCAGATAGTAAACCAAAGATAAAAGAAAGAATACCCGTAAAAGCAGCAGCTGAAAAAATATCGGTCGAAGAAGAAAGCGGATATTTTTCTGAGGAGGAGGAAGAAAAATATTCTGTAGAGCGCGATAAGACAGCAAGACGCGAAAGAGTAATTTCAAACGAAACGGTTAGCCTGATGCTGACCGAAAGCCTTAGCTCAGAAGATAAATCGAAAGATGGGACTGTTGTCAGCCTTCGGGTGGTCAGCGATGTTATAGTAGATGGGGTTGTATGGATCCGCAAGGGCGCTGCGGCAACCGGAAAAATAGTAGATGTAGTGCCCTCTAACAACAGGAAAAAGGCGGTGATTGGTTTTGTTATCCGCAGCATAACCACAACTGATGGCAACGAAATAAAAGTAAGCTCACCACGTTACCGGAATTTTGCTACGGGTCTTAACGAGCCGGTCTATTTTTCTCCGGGTCAGGTATTTACTGTACAAACTGGCAGGGGCAGGCCCCGCCGGTAATTTTTTATACACTACGATAGTGTTCTGCTTATTTTAAATGAGGCTGTCAAAAGGGGTGTCAGCCTGTTCCGATAGCTAACGGAATGTCGAAGGCTAGCGATTTGGCCTTCAATATTTCGTCAAGCTCTCCGCAGGAGTCCATTGGACAATATGACAACCAAATTGACTTTTTAGAAGGCCTTTTCATATCAGGTGTTTCTTTTATTGGAACAGCTTCAGAGGTTACGTATGCCCTTTTATAATTTTTTTGAGGCTTTTAAAATATATCCATATCTTTATGATATCATTTTAATATCAAATATTTTTTATGGAAAAAGTTATAAAACCAATGTCGGGTTACCTGGCCCTGATCATTTGCCTAGCTCTTTTTTGCTGCGGAATTTTTTGTATTGTTTCAGGTGCGGATCGCAGCGTTTTTCTGGTAGTAACGGGTGTTATCTGCTTTATTGCATTTGGATTTTTTATTAAGGGGTTAATGATCATTCAGCCCAATCACTCCCGTGTGCTTACTTTTTTTGGCAGGTATGTTGGCTCAGTAAAAAACAATGGATTGTTTTTTATTAACCCGCTGTATGCTACTCATAAGATCAGCCTGCGCGCACAAAATTTCCAGGGGCAAACATTAAAGGTGAATGATAAGATGGGTAATCCTATTGAAATAGGAGCGGTGATTGTATGGAAAGTAAGTGATACCTATAAAGCTGCTTTTGAGGTTGCCAGTTATACAGATTACGTAAGTACACAGAGTGAGGCTGCCATCAGGCATCTTGCAGTAAGCTTCCCTTATGACAACCTTGAGGATGAAAATGCTGATATTACGCTAAGGGATGGTGCGGAGAAAGTAAACCAGATACTGGAACAGGAATTGTCTGAAAGATTAGCTCCTGCCGGAATTTCAGTTCAGGAAGCCCGTATCAGCCACCTGGCCTATGCGTCTGAAATAGCAGGAGCCATGCTGCAACGCCAGCAGGCTACCGCTATTGTGGCCGCACGTACTAAAATTGTTGAAGGCGCCGTGGGAATGGTTGATCTCGCGTTAAAAAAATTATCCGAAGAAAATATTGTTGAGCTGGATGATGAAAAAAAGGCGGCCATGGTAAGTAATCTAATGGTAGTGTTATGCGGAGAGAAAGCTGCTACACCGATATTGAATGCTGGGACACTCTATCAATAAATAAAAATCGGAGACGGTTTTGAGCGATAAGAAAAATTTTATACTGCGGATTGATGTTGATACCTTTTCACTACTCGAAAAGTGGGCTGCAGACGACTTCAGAAGTGTGAATGGCCAGATAGAATATTTACTGAATGAGGCCCTGATCAGGTCGGGAAGAAAAAAGAATGTCAGAAAATCAGTTGCTTCTCAGGCAAAGAAAAAATAATTATCTTTCCTGTTAAATATATCTCTATGAGGTTGCTGCCTTTTTGTTTTTCTGCTTTGGTTACTATACTGCTTGTTTTTATATTAGGCAGGCCGGTTGGTAACAAAATACCCATGCCGTTAGGCAGCTTTTTAAGTCCGCAAACAGGTTTCTGGCAAAATGCTGAAGATACTGCCTTTAGCTACGATTTAAATCTGGCTTTATCTCAGCTTAAGGACCCGGCCAAAGTATACCTGGATGAAAGGCTGGTGCCGCATGTATTTGCACAGAACGATGAAGACCTGTATTTTATACAGGGTTACCTGCATGCGAAGTTCCGCCTGTTTCAGATGGATCTGCAAACCAAAGCTGCCGAAGGCCGTGTTAGTGAAATTGCAGGGGCTGCAGCGATTCATTATGATAAAGCGCAACGCCGGCTGGGTATGAAGTATGCAGCCGAAAACACATTAAAAGAAATTGAAAAGGATGCAGATGCACTTTCCAGGTATTCGGCTTATACAAACGGCGTAAATGCCTATATCAACACGCTTACCCATAGCCGGTTGCCCATCGAGTATAAAATACTGAATTTTAAACCAGAGCAATGGACTAATTTAAGAACCGCCCTTCTTTTAAAAATGATGGCGCAAATGCTTTCATCGGGTACTGAAAGGGATTTAGCAAATACCAATCTGAGAGCTATCCTTACTTTGCCGCAATTTAATTCACTGTATCCTCAGGTACCGGATTCGCTGGTGCCTGTTGTTCCTAAAGGCACAATTTTCCCTAAGCCTATGCACGGGTATAATATTCCTTCAGATGCCGATTCTGTATATTTTTTTAATAACCGTGCAGTAGCTGTAAATGACCCATATCCGCAGGATAAGGACAATGGAAGCAATAACTGGGTAGTGGCTGGTACTAAAACAGCAAGCGGCGTCCCCATACTTTGTAACGATCCTCATTTAGAGCTGTCATTGCCCTCTATCTGGTATGAAATGCAGTTAACTACTCCTTCGTCAAATGTATATGGCGTAACGTTGCCCGGAAGTCCTTTTGTTATCATTGGGTTTAATGACAATATTGCGTGGGGTGTAACCAACTCTCAAAGGGATGTAAAAGATTATTATACCATTAAGTTTAAAGATGCTGTAAGAGCGGAGTACTGGTTTGAGAATGAGTGGAAACCAGCCCAGCAGCGCATTGAAGAAATAAAGGTAAAAGGCCGGCCACCAGTTTATGATACTGTTTCCTATACTATATTTGGCCCGGTCATGTATGATGCGGCTTATGCCGATACAGTAACCCATCAATCAGCTTTAGCTGTAAAATGGACAGCGCACCATACAGGTGATGAGGGAAATACTTTTTACAAACTGAACCATGCTGCCAGCTACAATGAATATGTGGAAGCCATTAAAACCTTTGAATGCCCAGGGCAGAATTTTGTGTTTGCATCCAAAAGCGGGGACATTGCCATCTGGCAACAGGGTAAATTTCCCGACAGGTGGCCAGGACAAGGGCAGTTCGTAATGCCGGGAACAGACAGCAGCTATATGTGGCAGGGCTACATCTCTCAGTTAGAAAATCCTCATGCTTTAAATCCCGACAGGGGATTCCTGGAAAGCGCCAATCAACGGCCTGTTGACGGAACGTATCCTTATTTTATACCGGGCACTTATATAACGCCGCGTGGTGTTGCAATAGAGCATTTTCTTAGCCAGATGAGCAGTGTCACTCTTCAGGATATGATGCAGCTGCAGAATAATTATTACAATATACTGGCAAGTGATATGCTGCCTGTATTTTTACAACACACTGATGAAAGCGCTTTAACGCTTGGTGCTAAGAAATATCTCAGTTTGATAAAACAATGGAACTATGATGCTGGGCCTGCTTCTGTTGGTCAAACCATATACCAGTGCTGGCTGGATAGTCTTCAGAAAAGCATCTGGGCAGATGAGTTAGGTAAAGCAGGCCCCTTAACGCCCATTCCGGAAGAGCAAACGTTAATGGAGCTATTGAAGAGGGATACTACTATATTGGGATTTGTTGATAATAAGATGACGCCTCTTGTTGAAACGCTAACCGACAGGGTTTCTGATGCATTAAACAGCGTTGCAAGGGAATTGGAAAAGGCAGATAAAGAGGGCCGGCTGCAATGGTCTAAGTTTAAAGATCCGACGGTGTATCATTTACTAAAAAATAATATGCTTTCTTTTGCCCGCACGCATTTACCTGTTGGAGGGTCTGGTAATACTATCAATGCTATCAAAAAAAGTCATGGTCCAAGCTGGCGCATGGTAGTGCAGCTCACAGCAGCTACCGAGGCCTTTGGAGTTTATCCTGGTGGACAAAGTGGTAACCCGGGCAGCCGCTTTTATGATAACAGCGTTGATACATGGGTCCAGGGAAAGTATTACCAGTTGTGGATGATGAAGCCTGATGAGGCAAAAGACCAGCGGGTGAAATGGATAATGAATTTTAACAAAGGATAATTATAAAGTACGCATTTATGAAATTTCTTATCTCCACAATAACCATTGCTGTTATTTCTTTTATAGCAGGATTATATCTGCCCTGGTGGAGCATAGCGCTTGTATCATTTATGATCGCGCTGCTTATTCATCAAAGACCGCTTGCATCTTTCATTTCAGGCTTTGCAGGCATATTTGTTTTATGGGTGATAATAGCATCTTTCATCAATGCAGCTAACCACAGTATTTTGGCCAACAGGATAGGGGAGATGTTGGGCATTGGACAAAACCCGGCGCTGCTTATATTTATTACGGCTTTGATAGGTGGGCTGGTTGGAGGCTTTGCAGCTTTAAGCGCCTTTTATCTGAGAAGGGATTAATACAATCCTGTATTACTGTATAAATACGAACCTGGGTGGCACTCAAAAAATAGCATATACCAGCTGCACTACGTAAGGTGCAAGCAAGGCTGTAAGAATGCCATTCATAATTAAGCCCAGGCTGGAAAATGCACCAAAGCGCGGGCTGATCTCCATTGAACGGGAGGTACCTACGGCATGGGCAGCTGTTCCCATAGAAAGCCCCTGCGATACAGGGTTTTTAACCCTGGTGCTGTGCATGATGGCATACCCGAATACCGAACCGAATATTCCTACAAAAATGACGATAAAGGCCGTTAATGCCGGTATGCCGCCAATAGCATTAGATACCTCTATAGCAATAGGAGTGGTAACTGATTTGGGAGCTAATGAAAGTACCACTTCCTTTGAAGCGCCCATAAGGCGGGCGATAATAACAACGCTTACGATGCTTACCAAACAGCCTACGGCCTGTGAAACAATAATGGCAACTGTTTGTTTTTTTATTTTTTCAAGCTGATGATAGAGCGGCACTCCCATAGCTACTACGGCCGGTTTAAGTAAAAACTCTATCATCCGGCAGCCTTCATGATAATTTTCATAGCTGATTCCCATGAGCTTTAATGCGCCGATAATGATGATAACGGATACCAGTATAGGATTCAGAATGATCTTATTGGTTCTTTTTTGTAAGATCTGGGCTCCGTAATATACCGCAAAAGTAAAAGCTATAACAAATGCCGGGCTGTTAAAAAAGTTATTCATCTTATATAGAAAATCAAAGCGGTGATTGGTCTTTGGTTGATAAAGGTTTGTTATTTTTAGGATGTCCCATTCTTTTTCGTAAGTACTGATGTGTCCATCCTGTAGCAGCCAGGGTAAGAATGGTGCTCACTACAGCTGCTGTTAAAATAGGCAGCGCTGCATTTTTAAGGATGTTGAGATGCAGCATTACAGCCACGCCGGCAGGTACAAAAAAGAAAGCAATGTTATTTGAGAGAAATGCCGAAATGTCCTTTACCCATGCAAGTTTTATCCAACCCCGCTTTAGCAGCAGGGTTAGTATAATCATTCCTATAATACTGGCAGGGATTTTAAATGGAATAAAATGAGCGAACAGCTCGCCAACAGCTAAACATCCAAAGATGATGGTACATTGTCTTATCATATAATACTTTACCGGTTCAATGTCTTTAAAAATATTCCAGCTATTTTTTATAAGGTTTAATTGCTGGGACTGGATTTCCAGGGCAGAAAGTTCCGGGTCAAAATTCTTAAATGCCTGCAAAGCTACTGCATATAAACGAAGCGCAGAAGTGAGAATTATCATTGGAGCAATTAAAAATAAGCTGTACTTTTGCAGCCTGAAATTTGGTGCAGCCTGCAACTGCCCTATTAATTTTTAATTTTCCCCCGCTTTAACCGGGGGGATCAGATTTCAAAAAAGCTATGGCATTACACAATCGCGTTTCCCGCAGGGAGCTTAAAGAGCGCATTTTAAAGGACAATACACCACGTACTACTGTTTCCTTTTATAATTATTTTAAAATTTCCGACCCAGTATTGCTTCGTAATAGTTTGTACAGGGAATTTTCCAGTCTGGGTGTTTTAGGAAGAATATATGTAGCTTCAGAGGGTATCAACGCACAAATAAGCATACCTACAGAAAATTTTGAAAAATTCAGGCAGTATCTGTACTCCATCGACCCATCCCTCAATGGTCTGCGCCTCAATATTGCAGTAGATGACGATGGTAAGTCTTTTTATGTATTAGATATAAAAGTGCGCCATAAAATTGTAGCAGACGGGATTGAAGACCCCACATTTGATATGGCAAACAGGGGTAAATATGCCGATGCTGAAAAGTTTAATCAGCTGGCTGCAGATCCGGATACGATCATTATTGATATGCGTAATCATTATGAATATGAGGTGGGCCATTTTGAAAATGCTATTGAAATACCCAGCGATACCTTTCGGGAGCAACTGCCAATGGCAGCAGACATGATGCAGGAGCATAAGGATAAAAATATTATTATGTACTGTACGGGAGGTATCCGCTGTGAAAAAGCATCAGCTTACATGCTGCACAAAGGGTTCAAAAATGTATTCCACCTGGAAGGAGGGATTATTAATTATGTAAACCGGGTAAAAGAACAGGGACTTGAAAATAAGTTTCATGGAAAAAACTTTGTTTTTGACCAAAGATTGGGCGAGCGGGTTACAGATGAGATTATTGCCAGGTGCCACCAGTGCGGAAAACCTGCAGACACACATGTAAATTGCATCAATGATGCCTGCCACCTGCTGTTCATTCAATGTGAAGAATGTGCCAAAGAGTTTGAGGGTTGCTGCAGCTATGAGTGCAGGGATTTTGTTCATTTACCGGCCGACGAGCAAAAAGAAAAGCGAAGAGGGATTGATTTGGGCAGAAATGTATTCAATAAATCAAAATCGAGATTAGATCATCTGGGCATAAAAAAATAAATAAAATAACTTTTTTTTAAATACTGCAGCGTTTGGAATAAAGTTTGCGTCTGAAGGGTTGGAACATAAAGCTATACTTTTATGAAACGTATTTCCCGAATGCTATTACTGTTAATCCTGGTTACCACACCTGTTGTTCTATTTGTTGTTGATAATCAACACGTCATGAATAATAGCTCAAGAAAAAATGTTGATCCGGGGCCAGAGAAAAAATATAAGATTATTTATTCTGCTTTTTCAACTGTTACAGAACAGGCAGGGGCAAATTAGTTTTTTCCGGCTTTCAACTGTTCAATTTCCTGCTGAAGCTGCGTAAGAAGTTCCTGTATATGCAGAATTTTGTCGGACCTGCCGGAGGGTGAATAAGTGGCCAGTTCGGATTTTTTACCGGTTTCAGTGCTTTCTTCCTGTAATTCTTCCACATCCTCCTGTATTTCTTCCACGTCTTCCTGTATTTCTTCTACATCTTCCTGTATCTCTTCCACGTCTTCCTGCATTTCCTCTACATCTTCCTGTATCTCTTCAATATCCTCCTGAATTTCTTCAATATCCTGGCTGTTTTTGTTTACCGACATTTGTATAAATATAGCCAGGTATATGGCTTCTAAAGATACGATCGTGGTCAGCGTCAAAAGCATTTCATCAAAACTGACAATACGGAGCGAAGGCAGTATAAATGCTATAACAAACAGCAACGTATGTACTACCAGGGAAGTAGTAGAGCCAATCCAGCGGGTGGCAATATCAGCTATATGCTCAAGTCTTGCCTTATTGCGCTCTCTTAAACTATTATGGTCTTTCGGGTTTGTCATTTGAGGGCGCAAAGGTAGACAATATATTTTGATCTCCCGGTATGTTTTTGCCTGTTTCTCCTTTACTGTTCCCACAGTTTTACACCACCATTGATACCATCAATATTATTTACCAGGATAATATTATCATCTAACTCAAAATCCAGTTTTTTGGAAAGTCCGCCACCAAGATATAAACGATCATAATTGAAAACCGTTTTTATAACGGACAGCACATATTGCATTCTTTTATTCCATTTTCTTTTACCTGTTTTATTGAAGGCGGCTTCACCAATAAAAGCATCGTAATCCCTTCCTTTGTGAATAGGGTGGTGGGCTACTTCCAGGTGAGGCAAAACTTTCCCGTCAAGATAAAAAGCTGTTCCAAAGCCGGTGCCCAGAGTGGCCATCATTTCAAACCCCTTTCCGCTTACGCAGCCAAGTCCCAGCAGGTCAGCATCGTTCACCACGCGGGCTGGTTTCCCGAGTGTAACCATTAGTTCTTCGGCCAGGTTAACACCGGCCCAGTGATCAGTACCCAGATTGGGAGCTGTATGTACTATGCCATCTCTTACATAGCCCGGAAACCCTGCAGATATACGATCATATTTAAAATCTTTTACCAGCTCCTTTATTGAGTTCAACACATTTTTAGGATCAGCAGGCTGAGGGGTAAGCACCTTGGTATATTCATGCAGGATCTTGCTGCTATAATTTAAAGTGCAGGCTTTGATCTTAGATCCACCAATATCAATAGAAAGTGTTACAGGGGCCTTTTTAACGGGTGGTGTGCCCGGGTTTTGTTTTTTTGCCATATATTAAAGAATTATATACTTTACTTGTTAACTCTTGTTCAATTCACGTTTTATATTTTTATCTACCTTTTTAATTTCTTCAATGACATTGTTATATCTGAATATTTTAAATTTCTTATTATTCTCCAATTTCCATAAGTAACTCAGGAGTTCTTGCTTTTGAGCTTTTGTAAGATTATGAGGTATAATTAGTTTTGCCAGTCTGCCCGTTTCATCAAATTCAAAATAGGGGCTTAATATCGTATTTGTCGGCTCATAAAAATTCTCAAAATCCTGCATTTCTATAACGTTATCTTCCAGTTTTTCCAGAATTTTATAGTAATACTCATATAAATTAATGATTTGAAATCTCAGAGAATCATTTGTTATTGTTTTTAAGTTAGTGAACTTTAATGATTCATATCCTGATTGGTTGATGATAGGTGTGAAATTTCTGAACAGAATATTGTAAAATAATCCTATGGAATCCTGCGGAACAGGTTTGCTGTCAATCCAGTTTCTTATCACAGAAATTGCCCTTAAACTTAATGTATGACCGCTGATATTTGTCTCAAAATCTTCTAAATCTGAGTTTATTCCATTATTAATTTCAGTCAATATTTTATTTTCAGATATCTTATCGTCCTGACTCAAACTCCATTGTGTCAAAAAGAAAGCGAGAAATACACTAACAAAAATTAAAATGAACTGAAAGATATATTCTTTCCATTTCTTCATATTAGCAGGAGACGATTTAAATATCTTTTTCAAAATATAAATAGATATACACAGCCAAACCAAATTTAGTAGCATCCGTAGAAGTTAACCTGTAACCTTTTTGAGCGTACTCGTCTAACTTCAACTGAATATCTGCTTTGGATTTTTTGGCGATATGATTTGAATCTAATGTTATTTTAGAGTAATAAATAAGCGTTTCCACTTTGTATTCTTTCATAATTTTCCGAGGTTTCAATTCATAAATGGGGAATGACAGCTAACGTTCAAACAGGCCAAAAGAACCTCCTGTCCAGGTTTTATCCTTATTATATCTTACACCAATCATTTTACCTTTGCTTAATCTTACTAAATTATTGGCAGGTACCGGGCGCTCTTTTCCTTCAGGCCAGAAATAAAATATACGGATCTCAGCTTTTGCGGGTTCATCAGGAGTTTGAATAGCCGGTGCATACGTTACTTTTCGCTGAAGTATCCAGTTCTCAGGATCCGTTATTTTTTCTATATCCGCCGGGGTAACATCAATCACCACACCCTGTCCTGCAAAAGAAAATAAGGGCTTCAGCACATAATTTTCCAGGTCCTGGGGAACCTGGTTCACCTGGCTGAGATACCTGGTAGGAGGAATATTAGGATGATCAATTAACGGCAATGTGTATTTGCTGATGCGGTAGAACCAGTTGGGGTGTGGCATCCATTCCACCTCAATATCCTCAAAAAGCACTTTAGCTTTTTGCTGCACCCAATCTTCCTGCTGTAACAGTTCATCAAAAATAACACGGTTATAAATTCTTTTAATTAAAGTTTCTTTACCGTTATTAAGGTAATAAAGCTGTTTCCCTTTCGGTATAAGCTCAGTTATACAAACGGGTTTGATGCCTAAGTACTGCTGCGTGCAATAAAAGTCAATATTGGTTTTTTGTTTTTCAGGGAAAATTTCCAGCAGTATTACGTTTTCAGGTGAATAGCTTTTAAGGATCAGATTTTTCAGCAGCTCGAGGTAACTTTCCCTGTTAAGATTGCCCAGGTAGCTGGAATAATTAGCCGGAGTACTGAAATGTTTATGGTACACATCATCTAGCAAAACCTCGAAAGCAAAGAGAGAGGGGAAGGCCTGCATCTCTATGAGTTGCGGCTCCAGCTCATTTTTTTCGTTAAGGCAAACACCAAAGTCAAAAGTAATACATTCAGGGCGCTCATCATTGTGCTGCACCTCAAGGTTTTTAGGGATTGCGTTTTGCGTCAGTTCCTTAAAATCGGGTTTCATTATTACATCCACAATGCTTTCGCAGGCGCTGATGATCTGGTCCGAAAAATATTTGGGAACGAATATGGGTGTTTCTGCAGTCCTGAATTGCAGGGGCATGTGTATGCTGTTAAGCTCAGATACAAAAGCATCATACTTTTCCTGCGTGAAATGCTTATTAAAGGCCTCTCTTAACTCTTTTACCATGGGAAAAAATATACAGACAAGATAACGAATTAGTTTTTAGTATAAAGCATTATAAGCAAAAGTTTTTTAAGAACCGTTCAGCGTTAGAAAAACCAACAAAACCCCTACCTTGCAGTGATGAAGCATTTACGGGCTTTAAGAAAATATTTCTGGAAATACAGGGTGAGATTAGGTGCCGGGATTTTGTTCGTAGTATTATCGAACTATTTCAATGTGCTTTCTCCCCAGCTTATGCGCTTTATTATCAATTATGTGGATAATGTGCTTTCCCTTACAAAAACTGCCACAGTTAATGACAAGAGCGATGGTTATGATATTCTGGTAAGTAAGGTTATTCATTGGATAAACCAGGAGAGAAGCGTGGGACAGGTAGTAATTATCGCAAGCCTTATTATATTGCTGCTGGCCCTGTTAAGAAGTTTTTTCATGTTCCTGATGCGGCAGACTATTATTGTAATGAGCAGGCATATTGAGTACGACCAAAAAAATGAAGTGTACACCAAATACCAAAGCCTGGATAGTTTGTTTTTTAAACGCCATAATATTGGTGATTTAATGAACCGTATTGCAGAAGATGTAAGCCGTGTGCGGATCTTTACCGGCCCTGCTATTATGTATATTGTTAACCTTGTATCAGTAATAGCGCTGAGCGTTTTTTTTATGCTCAAAAGCAGTAAAGAGCTCACTTTGTATGTATTGCTTCCTTTGCCAGCGCTGGCAGTTATTATTTATTTAGTTAACAGCACCATTCATAAAAAAAGTGAACGCATACAGGAAGCCTTGTCAGACCTCACTACTAATGCCCAGGAGTCCTATTCCGGTATAAGGGTTATAAAATCTTTTGTCCAGGAAAGAGCGATGCTTGGCTTTTTTAAAAGCAATACAGAAAAATACAGGCAGAGCGCCGTAAGCCTCGCAAAAACAGAAGCGATCTATTTCCCGGCTATCAACCTGCTCATAGGTGTCAGTACATTGCTCACTATAATGATAGGAGGGCTGTATTATATAAATAACGAGCACAATATCACTCCTGGTACTATCGTGGAATTTGTGGTCTATGTGAATATGCTCACATTTCCTGTGAGTGCCATAGGGCTTACAGCCAGTATGGTGCAGCGGGCTGCTGCTTCGCAAAAAAGACTGAATGAGTTTTTAGACATTGACCCGGAAGTGAAAGATAGCAGCATGGCCCGGGAGGTGAAGCTTGAAGGAAAGGTTGATTTTGATAACGTAACATTTACTTACCCTGATACAGGAATTGTGGCGCTAAAGGACTTCAGCCTGCATATTCATAAAGGTGAAAAGATTGCTGTTACTGGCCGAACCGGAAGCGGGAAGTCAACTATTGCACAATTGCTGTTACGTATGTATAATGTGCAGCAGGGAGGCATAGCGCTGGATAATATACCTCTTAAGGATATACAGCTATCTTCTCTGAGAAACCAGGTGAGCTATGTACCGCAGGATGTGTTTTTATTCAGCGATACGGTAGAGAATAATATCAGGTTTGGTATCCCGAATGCGAAAAGGGAGGCTGTGGTGGAAGCCGCGGTAATTGCAGGAGTAGATAAGGAAATAGAAGGGTTTTCAAACGGTTATGATACCATGATAGGCGAGAGGGGTGTTACGCTAAGCGGCGGCCAAAAACAGCGGATATCCATAGCGCGTGCGCTGATCAAAGACCCGTCTCTTATTATTTTTGATGATTGCCTGAGTGCGGTAGATGCCAAAACTGAAATAGAGATCATGGGCCGGCTGAACCGGTTCCTGGCTGATAAAACTGCCATCATCATTACCCACCGTGTTTTTTCCCTGTTAAACTTTGACAGGATCATTGTGCTGGATGAGGGCCGGATTGTTGAACAGGGCACTCATGCACAGCTAATGCAGATGGAAGGAGGGTTATATGCAAAGCTTTACAGGCAGCAGCAGGGAAGTGCAGTTAATAATGGGTAGACGGCAGGCATCAAGTATCCATCATAATGTACGATATAAGGTGTACGATGTACGATATGAAAGCTAAAGGCTAAAATCAGGAGGCAGACACACAATCCGGTAACCAGCATCCAATATTGTAAAAGCTTCATGCTTCAAGCCTCTTGCCTTCAGTCATAAATCATATAGTACAGAAATTCTATACTTGAATAATCAACAATCAATGCTCGATGTTTATTTATAGAAAGCTTTACGCTTCCGGCCTTCTGCTTTCAGCCTTTGGCATAAGTCTAAACTCTTTTGTTCTTTCAACCGGTAAATCCTATTTTTATCAGATGACATTTTCTATTACGATTATCATTACGGCTATTACGGTTATCGTTTCTTTGATGGGGTTCAACAGTCCCAAAGTAATAGATAACCTTATCTTTTACGGCCCTGCTATTTCCCGGCATCGTCAATACTATCGTTTTATTACCTGCGGTTTTATTCATGCTGATTTTATGCACCTTGCATTCAATATGCTGGCATTCTACAGCTTTGGTCAATACTTAGAGCTGGGATTGTTTTCTTCTCCCGATATATTTGGAAGTGAAGCGCCATTTTATTATATCATGCTTTATGTGGGGGCATTGATCATTTCAAGTGTTCCTGACTATTTCCGGCATAAGGATGATTATCATTTCAGGAGCCTGGGCGCTTCCGGCGCCGTATCGGCCGTTATTTTTGCCTGTATAATATTGTATCCAACGCTGCCCATCAGCTTTTTCTTTTTGCCGGGTATTCCGGGCTGGATATTCGGATTGCTCTACCTCGGTATTTCTGCTTATCTCGACAGGCAAGGCGGTGGCCGCATTAACCATGGGGCGCATTTATGGGGCGCTGTATTCGGAATTGTTTATACTGTGTTATTTGTATCCTTAAAAGGAAATATAAATATATGGCAGAACTTTATAAGTAATATAGGCGGATGATTTTACTGATTAAAATCAGTAAAATACTCATTAAAATGTAGTACTTTAGTTTTGTTAAACGATTTATATAATTATTAATGAATTGCTATGTCTGAACATTATTTTCCACGAGGCTTTGAATCCTGGCAAAAAACCCATTTTGAGGTAGTAGAGGCTTTGTGCTATTTAAGAGACCTGGAAGAAGAAAAGCAGGAAAAAGATTTTTCACAAATGATTGACCATAGTGCTACAGAAGATCTGTACAGGCTGGCCATAGAATTAACAGATAAGTTTGAAACAGAAAACGTAAACCGGTCGGGCAGCACTTTGTTTGACCTTGTTGAAGCATTTGTGTGTAAAGAAACAAAGCATTAGTTCAGATTGTCTTATATAAAAAAACAGCGTGTTTCTTAATTGAAACTACGCTGTTTTTTTTAAGTGGAGGCGACCGGACTCGAACCGGTGTCCAAACATATTCTCCAAAAGCTTTCTACATGCTTATTTTCTTATTACTTGTCGGCGATGAACAGGAAAGAAACAAACCGATTCAACGCTTAGCTGTCCCGATAAATCGGGAGTCTTTTGCTACGCTCACAGCCTTACGCAGCAGCATTCTGAATTTGATTTGTTGAGTCGGCGGCGGAGCCTGGTATCAGAACAACCTGCTCAATCCAAAGGATCCCTTTCGGGACGCGGCCCTAATGACTATCTAATCACTGATTAGGCAGCCATGGCATACTGTGTATTGCCATTTATAGTTTGAGTATTCAGATTTACGGGCTAATTACACAACGCCCGGCATGCTTACACCTTCAAAGATCTACGCTGTCAAAACCAAACGCCCCCTGATTCAATTAATAATTAATTAATAATGAGAAACTACTAATGCTCACCATTGACCCAACTACAAAGATACATTATTTGTTTTGCAGGCTTATTTGTAGCTTATCTAATGTCTATCACCTGTCCTCCGTCAACTGTCATCTCATTTTGCTACTTCCCCCATCCAAACCAGTCATTGCCATTGGCGTACAACATCAGCCCCAGCAATAACACCATACCCACCATTTGTGCATATTCCAGGAACTTTTCACTGGGCTTTCGACCGCTTACCATTTCATATAATGTAAATACCACGTGGCCGCCATCAAGTGCGGGTATAGGTAGCAGGTTCATAAATGCCAGCACAATGGATAAGAAAGCGGTAATGTTCCAGAACGCTTCCCAGCTCCAGTAGGTAGGAAACACGGAACCCATTGCTTTAAAACCACCCACACCTTTGTAGGCTTCGGTTTTAGGATTCAGGATCATTTTAAACTGGTCCATATAAGCTTTTAACTTCTCCCCGGATTTGATCACGCCTGCAGGAAAAGCAGCAAGAAAACCGTACGATTTTTTCTCGATCTGGAATGCACCTAATTTTTCATATTCTTCAGCTGTTAAATAAGGTATGCCAATACGCCCGTCATTATCCACTTTGGCCGTTAGTTGCAAGGGCGTGCCATCCCTGCTTACAGAAACCAGCACTGTTCCGTTCTTCTTATTTTTCAGCAGTGCGGGTATCTGGTCATAATATTGAACAGGTGTAGAGTCTATGGCTGTAATTAGATCCATTTTACGCAGGCCGGCCCTGTACCCGCCCAGTGTATCCATACTTTGTTTTTTATCATAGCCCCCAACATAAGCGGGCAACCTTGGGCTGAAAAAGCTACCTCTCCTTTTTCTGCTCTCTACCAGTTTCCCTATCAGGTTCACGGGCGGATGTATAGTTGTATTTACTCCATCCCTGTTCACTATGATCTTTTCACTCCCGATAAGAACTTTCAGGCCCAGGTCTTCCAGGTACGTTACAGGTTGGTCGTTTATAGAAATGATCCTGTCTCCGTCCCTGAACCCGATCTGGTACATGAGGCTGTCATTAACAGCAACCCCGTTCTTTAAAGAAGACAAGGGGGTTTTCTGTTCGCCCCATACAAATAAGATCATGGCATAAATAATAAAAGCCGTCAGCACATTCATAATAATACCGGCAAGCATAATAATCAGACGCTGCCATGCAGGCTTGCTTCTGAACTCGTATGCTTTCGGCGGCTGTTTCATTTGCTCTTTATCCATGCTTTCATCAATCATACCACTGATTTTCACATAGCCGCCAAGTGGCAGCCAGCCAACGCCATACTCTGTATCGCCCACTTTCTTCTTAAATAAAGAAAACCAGGGATCAAAGAACAGGTAAAATTTTTCCACCCGGCATCCAAACCACCTGGCAGTAATATAGTGTCCAAATTCGTGTAATAAAACCAGGATAGAAAGTGCCAGGATAAGCTGTGCCACCTGTACTCCAACACCAGACCAGTTAATAGCTAAAATGTAAAGCATTATTGTAAAGAGAATAGTATTCTTAAAAAATCATGCAAAGATACGCTTAATATTCTTACTGATTTGCTAAAACAAACCTGGGAAACGTATATTTTTTATAAAATAATATAATGATTTTGGCGGTTTTTTGTTTAATTATAAATTAAAAAGGGGGGGTATAAATTAATTTATTCTATTTAGCAACTATTTTGTTGTTTTTTAAAAAACATATTTATATTTGTTATCTAATAAACTTTTTATAAAGTAAATATTAAGAACGTGGAGAACGGAAACAACGACAAAAAAATGGAAGCCATTTACAGCAAAAGGCTTCGTGCCGGAAAAAGAAGAACTTACTTTTTTGATGTAAGGTCTACCAAAGGGAACGATTATTATTTAACCATTACCGAAAGCCGTAAGCGATTTGATGACAATGGTTATGACAGGCATAAGGTTTTCCTTTACAAAGAAGATTTTAATAAATTTCTGAAAGCATTGAATGAAGCTGTTGATTATGTGAAGACAGATTTAATGCCCGACTTTGATTTTGATGCATTCAATCACGAGTATGATGAAGAGGGTGCACCTATACCGGCTACTGGTGGTTATGTTGCACCGGCACCTACTATTGTAGAGGAAGTGCCCCCCGTTGAACAAGCTGACAATGATGAAAAAGTTGTTGAAAATACGGCACCTAAAACTTCTGAATCCGATACTCCAGGTATCAGCCATGAAGAAGTGGACAAATGGTAAATGATAAACAAATATTTTTGAGGCCGCTGATTTCAGCGGCCTTATTTTTTATATACGATCTTTTACTGCATAACCTATCCTTTCCCAATATTCTTGGAGTACTTGCTGGTATCAATATTCAGGTTTGATTTGTAAACCTCTGAAGGGGGTGCAATGATTATAAAAATGTACAGCACCTAGGTTAAAATCCGCCGTGGCAGATGGCATTATTTACCTGAATGAATGGCGTTAGGCTTGAGCTTAAGATGCGTTTGACCTGCTTTTAGTATGTTTATGCATCGCCTGGAAGCGATAAAATAAAGAGTGTGAGGCGAGCCTGCCTAACGGTTGTCAGAGACGCCTCACACAACTTACGTGTACAATTTGATGTATCAAATTTCTATAAATAAAGCATGAAGTATTGAGGGAATCAAGACCCTTTCAGGATTTTGTAAATGGTGTGGACAATATGATACAAATTGCGCAGGCACGGCCCGTTAGCAGCTTTGCAGTTGAAAAATGTACAGCCCGTTTGCGTACATGACATAAATCATGTACAAACCGTATCAATATCATGTAGCATTTGCCTGTTTCATGTAAAAGAACTGTCTACCTTTAGTTCCAATATTTTCAATTATAAAATTAAAGAATATGGATACCTTGGTAGCAGTTAAAAGTAGACCGAAACAATCCGCTAAAAGTGAGTTAAAATATGTGTACTCATTTGGAGGTGGAAAAGCTGATGGAAATGAAAGCATGAAGAACCTCTTGGGTGGTAAGGGCGCCAACCTTGCAGAAATGGCCGGACACAAAAATCTGAAACTCCCTGTTCCGCCGGGGTTCACCATTACAACAGAAGTTTGTACCTATTTCTACGCTAATAAAAAGACGTATCCCAAAACTTTAGAAAAACAGATCACGGAAGCCCTTGGCCGGGTTGAGAAATTAATGGGTAAAAAATTCGGCGATCCTCAAAATCCTCTTTTATTGTCTGTTCGTTCGGGTGCAAGAAAGTCAATGCCCGGAATGATGGACACGGTATTAAATATTGGTCTTAATGATGAAACTGTAAAAGGATTGATTGAAAGGTCAAGTGATGAAAGATTTGCCTATGACGCTTACAGGCGCCTGGTAATGATGTATGCTGATGTGGTGATTGAAAAAGCAGGGGGTCTTGAACCCGTTAAAGGTGTGGGTATCCGCAAAATAATGGATGAAAGAATGGGGCAGCTTAAGAAGAAAAAAGGGTGCGAGCTTGATACAGATCTTACAGCAGAAGACCTGAAAAAGCTGGTGAAAGAATTTAAGGAGCTGACTAAGAAATATCTGAAAGTAGATTTTCCTGAAAAGCCGATAGATCAGCTTATGGGCGGTGTAGGTGCTGTATTTGCATCATGGAATGGAAAGCGTGCTGTTGAATACAGGAGGATTGAAAAAATTCCTGATGAGTGGGGAACTGCGGTAAACGTGCAGGCCATGGTATTTGGTAATATGGGTGAAGACAGCTGCACCGGTGTGGCCTTTACACGTAATCCTGGTAACGGCGATAATTATTTTTATGGAGAATACCTGGTAAATGCCCAGGGCGAAGATGTGGTAGCCGGTATCCGCACTCCTGCACCTATCAATAACAACTCAAAAAATGATCAGAGCAAGCACCTTCTAACCCTGGAAAAATTTATGCCGGAACAATACAGGGAATTGAATGATATCCAGAAAAGGCTGGAAAAGCATTACAGGGATATGCAGGATATTGAGTTCACTATAGAGCAGGGAAAACTGTATATGCTTCAATGCCGTGTGGGTAAAAGAAACGGTGTGGCAGCGGTAAAAGTAGCCACTGATATGTATAAGGAAAAGCTGATTGATGCAGATACCGCTATTATGAGGGTGGGCCCCAACCAGTTGGTAGAACTGCTGCTTCCTATGATTGATCCTGAAGCAGAAAAGAATGAAATACCTGTAGCTAAAGGCCTTCCGGCCGGTCCTGGTGGTGCTGTAGGCAGGGTAGTATTCTCTTCCGAAGATGCTGTACAATGGGCGTTGAAAGGAGAAAAAGTGATCCTGGTACGTGAAGAAACTTCTCCTGAAGATGTGGACGGTATGCACAAATCCCAGGCCATTCTTACCTCTAAAGGAGGAATGACTTCCCACGCTGCGCTTGTGGCAAGAGGCTGGGGTAAATGTTGCATAGTGGGTTGTGGCGAAGTAGAGATCCTGGCAAAAGAAAAAGTACTGATTACTAAGTCGGGGCAGAAAATTACTGAAGGAGAGTGGGTTTCTTTAAACGGAACCAAAGGGCTGGTATATAAAGGAACACTTCCGTTAAAAGCAGTGGACCTTAATAAAAACGAAGCCTACAAATTGTTAATGAAACTGGTGGACAAAACAAAGATCCTGCAGGTGCGTACAAATGCTGATACGCCTAAAGATGCAAAGCAGGCCCTGTATTTTGGAGCAGAGGGAATAGGATTGTTCAGAACAGAGCACATGTTCTATGGTGAAGGAAGTGAGCATCCGCTGTTCTTACTTCGTAAAATGATCATGGCAGATACTGAGAAAGGCCGTAAAAAAGCGTTGGACGAACTTTCGGTGTATGTGAAAAAAGATATTAAAGCTACATTGGAAGTGATGGGTGGACATGCCGTAACCATAAGACTGCTGGATCCGCCGCTGCATGAATTTGTGCCTCACGACAAGCAAAAACTGCAGGAGCTTAGTAAAGAGCTGGGTATCAGGATGAGCCTTTTAAACAGAAGGATACTGGCATTGCACGAAAACAATCCTATGTTAGGGCACAGAGGCGTTCGCCTTGGCGTATCTTATCCCGAAATTACTGAGATGCAGGTACGTGCTATCCTGGAAGCTGCCGGTGAGCTGATAAAAGCAGGAAAGAAAGCTTATCCTGAGATCATGATACCGGTAACAATGGGACGTCTTGAGCTGAGCCATCAGAAAGAGATCGTGAATAAAGTATATGCAGAGGTTTGTCAGAAACTGGGACTAAAAAAAATACCTTTCATGTACGGAACAATGATAGAAACTCCAAGAGCCGCGCTGAAAGCAGATTCTATGGCGAAGGTGGCAGATTTCTTCAGCTTTGGTACCAACGACCTTACACAGATGTCTTTCGGTTTCTCAAGAGATGATATTGGCGGGTTCCTGCCCAAATACCTGGATTATAAATTACTGACAGATGACCCCTTTGTAACTATTGACCAAAGTGGTGTGGGAGAGTTGGTGAAGATTGCTGTAAACAAAGGGCGTCACATAAAACCCAAGCTGAAGCTGGGTATATGCGGAGAGCATGGAGGTGATGCCGAATCCGTTAAGTTCTGCCATAAACTGGGAATGAACTATGTGAGCTGCTCCCCGTTCCGTGTACCTATTGCCAGGCTGGCAGCGGCACAGGTAGCTATTGAGGAAAAAAGATAGTTGTGTGTCTGTATTGCTTATAATAAAGGCTGCTATAATTTAGCAGCTTTTATTTTTTCCAGGTAGGCTTCAAATTGATGCAGGTTAAAGCTGCTGAGGTTATGTGCTGCGGTCAATCCTCCTTTTTGTGAAGCCAGCACCCCGTATTTTATATCGTATAGCCCGCTTATAGAATGGGCGTCGGGATTGACAGACAATAAAACATTTTTTTCAAGCGCATAAGGTATCCATTTCCAATCCAGGTCTAACCTGTGCGGGTTGGCATTGATTTCAATAACCACATTATTGGCAGCACAGGCGTCAATGATCTTTTTGTGATCAATGGGATAGCCGTTACGGCTTAGTAATAATCTCCCGGTAGGATGGCCTAAAATAGTAGTGTACGGATTTTCTATAGCCCTGATCAGGCGCTGCATGGCTTTTTCTTCGCTCATGTATAAATTGCTGTGTACGGATGCTATTACCAGGTCGAAGCTGCTCAGTACTTCAGCGCTATAATCCAGGCTGCCGTCATTTAAAATATCGCTTTCAATACTTTTAAATATTTTAAAGGGAGCCAGCTTTTTATTGAGCTCATCAATATATTGATGTTGCTGCAGGATCTTTTCTTCCGATAAACCATTGGCATAAGCCGCTGTTTTGGAGTGGTCAGACATGACCAGGTATTCAAATTTGTTTTTGATCAGATCGTTAGCTAATTCTTCAATCGTGTTGATACCATCGCTCCAGTTGCTATGATTGTGGATAATACCTTTGATGTCTGATACCTGGACCACTTCCGGCAATTCACGCTGTCGCGCACGTTCAACTATTGCTGCGGATTCTCTTAAGTAAGGGGCGATATAGGGAAGGCCTGTCTTTTCAAATATTTCAAGCTCGCTGTTATAGCCGCCTGCATCAAACAACTCCCTGTTGCAGTCTGCAAAAAATTCATCTTTGAAACTTTCGCTGCATGAGGTGAGAAACTGTTTTGTAAAGAGATTCTCTTTAACAGGGTATAGTCGCAGCTTTAGCCCATTGGTAAGCTTATACAGGATGGAGTCCTCATTATCTTCCAAAAGCTCTGGTGGATAGGCCGTCTGAAATTTCGGCTTTATATTTTCTTTTGTGTCCGCAATAATAAATTCAAGCTCTTTGATGGTCAGCAACTGGCGGCGGTAGTCGCCCGTAACGGCAACCTTATCTTTACCAAAAAGATTTTCAAGGTAAGATTGTATAGCGGGGAAAACAGCATGAATCTGGGCAAATAAAAAATGACCGATATGCTGGTTATAAAACTGTATTGCTTCCAGCACATTGGCCTGTGTTTTAGCTCCAAAGCCTTTATAACGGGTCAGTCTGTTTTCGTTACAGGCATACTCCAGCTCACCAATAGATTGGATGCCCATCTCTTTCCATACCGTATGGATCTTTTTAGGTCCCAGCCCTTTAATACGCAGCATTTCCCGTACGCCTTCGGGTGTGTTTTCGATAAGCTCCTGTAAGGTAGCCATGCTGCCGGTATCCAATAGCTCTGTGATCTTTGCAGCTACAGACGGCCCTAATCCTTTTATTGCTGCAATAGCACTTCTGTCGGTTTCAGCTAAAGCGAACTCCAGTTTTTCTATATGAAAAGCAGCAATGGAGTAGGTTTTTGATTTGAATGTGTTCTCCCCGTTAATATCCATCAATTTGGACAGGAGCGAAAAATGTTCGGCTATGTCTGCATTGTTCATTAGCGCAAAATACTGAAATAGAAGTTAACGGGCCATTTCGTGCCCTGCTTTAAAACAAAAAACCCTCCGCCACAGCAGAGGGTTTACAATGTTACATCAAATAAAGCTTATTTTTTCTTAGCTGCTTTCTTTGGAGCCGCTTTTTTAGGGGCTGCTTTTTTAGCTGCTACTTTTTTTGGAGCTGCTGCCTTTTTAGGGGCTGCTTTTTTAGGGGCTGCTTTTTTAGCTGCTGCTTTTTTTGGAGCTGCTTTTTTAGCTGCTGCTTTTGCCATTTGAATTTGAATTTAATTGATTAGTAAATGGGTTATCGGGAGTAAAATTATATAAATTTACTATATTATAAAATTATTTTTCCACATTTTATTCAGAGATAGATTGGGGTTATTAACAATAAGCTTGCTTTGAATCCCTGAAAACGGCTACAGCAGCGGCTTACAGGCTATTTACTTTATTACGGGTTTATTATTTGAGCTGCTGCTAAAAGATAGCGTTTTCTACATTTTGCAAAAGGACTGTAGAAAAATAGTATTGATTTTATAGGAACCAGCAATCATCGGAACAGCAGGGTATGGGCACAAAAAAGGATGGCTTCAGGCCATCCCATCGAATAGTATCCCGGTAAAAATATATTCCTTAAGCTTGTGCTGCTTCAGAAACAGAAACGAAAGTCCTGTTTTTCCTCCCTTTTTTAAACTCAACTACACCATCAGTTAATGCAAATAAAGTAAAGTCTTTACCTACACCAACGTTAGTGCCGGGATGATAAACAGTACCACGCTGACGAACAATAATATTGCCTGCAATAGCAGGTTGTCCGCCAAATATTTTAACGCCTAATCTTTTGCTTTCCGAATCGCGACCATTTTTTACACTACCTTCACCTTTCTTATGTGCCATTTCTTTTCAGTTTAAAGTTGATATTTTTAAATGTTGAAAAGTAACCTGTTAACCTTTCAACCTGTTAACTAATAATTAAGCAATACCCGTTACTTTTATCTTAGTATAAGCAGTACGGTGGCCTTTCTTTTTATGAAAACCTTTTCTTCTTTTGGTCTTATAAGCGATGACAGTATCGCCTTTAATATGATCAATAATTTCAGCGCTAACTGTTGCTTTATTATCAGAGCCAACAGAAATTTTTCCGTCAGCGTGCACAAAAAGTACATCCAAATTAACAGCGTCGCCTGCTTGTCCTGCTATATGCGGCACAAATAATGTTTGATCCTTTTGAACTTTGTATTGTTGACCTGCTACCTTAATTACTGCTATCATCTTATAAAAATTAGGCGGCAAAGGTAAATATTATTTTCAATAATTCAGCAATAAATTCCAACTTTATATAAAACGATTTTTATGTATTGCCGGAGCAGGCTATTTTTGCTTACATTTGATTGCTCTTTTGCCCATTAAAAGTTTCATAAATTAATGAAAATCAAATCTTTTTTAGCAAAACCTTTCGCTTCTATCGTTCATAAAAATATTGGAAAGGGGATGCTGACGGCTGTTGCAGATCAACAGTCAATCCTGAAAAATTTATTAAAAGGCGGTAAAAATACCCAATTTGGAAAGGACCATGGGTTAGGTTCCATCACCGGCTATGATGAATTCAGGTCCGCTGTACCCGTAAGGGACTATGAGGGTCTTGCCTCTTATATTAACCTTATAAAAGAAGGAAAGCATAACATTTTATGGAAGGGACAGCCCATTTATTTTGCTAAAACATCAGGCACCACCAGCGGTACCAAGTATATCCCTATTACTAAAGACTCTATCAGTAATCATATCAATTCTGCCCGGAATGCGCTTTTGTGCTATATGGCAGAAACCGGCAATACCCAGTTTGCAGATGGTAACATGATATTTTTAAGCGGCTCGCCCGAGCTGGAGAGGATAGGAGGCATCCCTACGGGCCGGCTCAGCGGTATTGTAAACCATCATGTGCCCCGCTATTTGCGTAAAAACCAGTTGCCGGATTACGAAACCAATTGTATAGAAGACTGGGAAACCAAGCTGAATAAAATAGTAGATGAGACCATTAATAAAAATATGACCCTTATCAGCGGTATTCCGCCATGGGTGCAAATGTATTTTGATGAGCTTATTAAAAGAACGGGCAAACCCGTGGGCGAAATATTCCCTAAGTTTTCGGTAATGGTATATGGCGGCGTAAACTTTGAACCTTACAAGGCAAAACTGTTCCAGAGTATTGGCCGGAAGGTAGATGGTATTGAAACCTTCCCGGCATCTGAAGGTTTTTTTGCTTTCCAGGATACGCAAACCGAACCGGGCTTATTATTAAATACAAACAGCGGCATATTCTTTGAATTTATTCCTGAAGAAGAAATAGGAAAAGATAACCCTAAACGCATTTCCCTAGGCGAAGTAAAAACAGGGGTAAACTATGCCCTGATCATAAACAGCAATGCAGGGTTGTGGGGGTACGATATTGGGGATATGGTGAAATTTGTTTCTATAGAGCCCTACAGGTTAGTGGTGACGGGCCGTACCAAACATTTTATTTCAGCTTTCGGAGAGCATGTGATTGGAGAAGAAGTGGAGTACAGCCTGTTGAGAGCTGCACGCGAAGAAAATGTACATATTACAGAATTTACGGTAGCCCCTTATGTAAACGAAGGTGAAGGAAAAAGTTATCACGAATGGTTTATAGAGTTTGATAACGCACCAGAGGATATGCACCGGTTTTCTGAGAAGGTAGATGTATATTTACGTCAGAAGAATGTTTATTACAACGACCTGGTAAGCGGGAATATTTTACAAAGTTTAAAGATCGTTCCCGTGAGAAAGAACGGTTTTATAGACTATATGAGGTCGGTTGGCAAGTTAGGCGGGCAAAACAAAGTGCCCCGTTTAAGTAACGACAGGACGATAGCGGATGTTCTTGCCAGGTGGGCGGAGAAAAATTGAGTGTTCATCAATTTGCAGTTATAGCATCATGATAAAAAGAATAGGAATTTTTGGTTCGACAGGCTCTATTGGTACGCAGGCGCTTGAGGTGATTAAAAGGAACCCGGATAAATTTTCCGTGGAAATTTTAACAGCCAATACCAACTATGAAGTGCTTATAGATCAGGCTTTGGAATATGATCCTAATATCGTGGTGATTGGAAATGAAGCTCATTATGAAATAGTGAAGCAGGCATTGCAGCAAACGGATATAAAAGTTTTTGCAGGAGAAGCGGCGCTGGAGGAAGTAGCCGCCATGGATTGCTACGATATGATGCTGGCTGCTATAGTGGGCTTTGCCGGGCTGAAACCTGTGCTTAAAGCCATCGGTAATAAAAAAGCCATCGCCCTGGCTAATAAAGAAACGCTGGTGGTAGCCGGCGACCTGGTAATGGCTTTGGCAGTGCAGCACCAGGTGCCTATTATTCCTGTAGATTCGGAACATTCGGCTATTTTTCAGTGCCTTGTAGGAGAAACAAGAAATAAGATCGAGAAGATATACCTTACTGCGTCCGGCGGTCCTTTTCTGGGTAGGAAAACCAATTTTCTGGTGAATGTAAAACGTGAACATGCGCTACAGCATCCTAACTGGCAAATGGGCGCCAAAATATCTGTTGATTCAGCTACCCTGATGAACAAAGGCCTGGAAATGATTGAAGCCAGGTGGCTGTTCAACCTGCAGCCCAGCCAGATCGAGGTCCTGGTACATCCCCAAAGCGCTATTCACAGCATGGTACAGTTTGATGATGGCAGTATCAAGGCGCAGATAGGTATCCCGGATATGAAGCTGCCTATTCAGTATGCCCTGGCTTTTCCATATAGAATACCTAATGACTACCCAAGGCTCAGCTTTAAAAAGTTCAACACTTTTACTTTTGAAGAGCCTGATCTCAGGACATTCAGAAACCTTGCATTATCCATGGAAGCGTTGGAAAAAGGTGGCAACCTGCCCTGTGTTATGAATGCTGCCAACGAAATAGCTGTTTACGCTTTTTTAAAGAACCGTATCGGTTTCCTGGAAATGACAGATATCATTGAGTCTGTAATGGCCAAAGTTCCGTTCATTGCAGCACCTTCCCTTGATGATTATTTTGATAGCGATGCAGAAGCAAGAACGCTGGCTGCGGATATTATCAATCTGTAAATGTAAGTCTGGAAGTCGGGAAAGTCCGGGGTCGGAAAGACCGAAGTTTGAAGTCTGAAGTCCGGAATCCGTGTCCTGTACGAAAACTTAACATTCTACATTAAATATTCAACATAAACCGACATGAAATTTTTCATGCTTCCCTTGTGTAATTTAAGCATGAAAAATTTCATCAAAGGTTCCTCTTGACCAAAACCATAATAAATATACAAGAGAAATTAAATATATCTCCTCTCCCGTTCGCGCAGTTCAGGTCTCTGTTTTCATTTTTTATCTTATTGATATAATTGCCGTTTCAGCTGAATTGCTGCTTTGCCTTACCGCGTAGCGGTGACCCATTTATAGAAGATGTTAATTCCCGGATTAGAAGCGCTGCATAGCTGCGCAACGTTTGTTCAGGTTCTTAAAGAAATAAATTTATGCGCTCGCCTTGGGGCCAGTATACAGGGCAAACGCATCTAAATTTGAAGGCTTCTATGCTTTATGTCATTCTTTGCGGAGTTTTTTAGCAGGCTTATTATTATTTTATGCCCCTGTCAGCCCTGCCCGTCCGGCAGGCGGGCCTTCAGGCTTATTTGCCCGGTCATTTTTAAATCCGCCGTGGCGGATGCAATGATTATAAAGAATGTACAGATATCCGGTTAAATCCAGAAAGGGTGGTATTATTTGTCCGAGTATAAATACATCGGAAGAATTGGAACAGCGGAAAGGGATACATACGAATATGAATTGAGGATAGAGCTTTTGGGAAGAATGATAAAAGCAACCCGGAAGGAAAAAAAGTTAACCCAGGAACAATTTAGAGAACTTATTGGTGTGAACAAATCTCAGATTTCGTAACTTGAAAATAACGCCAATAGTGTAACCATCGAAACTATTTTGAAAGTATTTAAAGCATTAAAAGCAGAAATCCAGTTTAACGTAAGGGTTGAAGATAAACAAATTCAGCTTGCTTAAAATTTCAGTGTCTTGTGCCTGTCTCCTCAACCATCCATTTTTCAAATGCGGATAATTTATTTTTTACTACTTCTATTTTTGATTTAAAATGGCTTATGCGTACAAATGGCCGTTTATAATCCTGTATATAATTTTTAATGACAAGGTGCTCCCTGCTGTTTGAAATAAAAAAAGGGATGTTGTTATCTTCCAGCATCTTATTGATTTGTGACCACGAAATTTTTAAAGTGACGGAAACCCCATTGTTAAAGTGCACAATTTTATAATAGGGTGTATCAAAATGCTGCTGCACACAAACAATATTTTGTACATTAATATGGTGCCGCTTCTTCAATATATCTGTTAGCCATACTTCATTTTTACAAGGCGTTGGCTGCTCATTTTTCAAAGCCGCTTCTTTTAAATATTGAGGCAGGTTAAGCCTGAGTTTTTCCCATAGCGGTTTTACAAGGTATTTATCTATTTTATAGTTATTGATAATTTCCTGCGGTATTTCGGGGTTTTCGCTTTGGTAACCTGTATTGAAAATAATATAGGGATTATATGACGGCAGGTTTACAATGCCCGACAACACATCATAAGCGCTGCCGCCTTTTAAAGCCCAGTCCAGGAAAATAAGCGCAGGTTTGGCGTTCTCTATTATTTTAACGGCCTCCGATACATGATGTGCAAAGCCGCAACATGTCCATTCTGGAAAATCATCTATGCGTTGTTTAATACCAGTGCAAACTTTAAGACTGTCTTCTATTACTATGTATTTAAGTGCAGTTTTCATAAGCAATTGTCAATATTCGTAATGGTAAATTTTAGGTATCTTAATTTTTATTTCGGTGCCTGTTTGCGATGCACCGGTATAATACATTTCTATTTTATCTTTATTGAACCGGTTTAGAATGTTTATGATGTTGCGCAGGTTTTGGGTGCCCGTTCCGTGTTTTTTATAGCTGCTGATGGACATGGATTGCCGACGCCCGATGCCGTCATCTGCAATAGTAAAATACAGGTTACCGGTATCAGCGCTCATTTGTAATGTAAGCGTATAAGGAGGCGAGGGCTTATTACGAAGCCCATGCAGCAGCGCGTTTTCTACATTTATCTCTAAGATACCCAAGGGTAGCTTTGTGTTCTTGTAAGTTTCCAGTAATTCTTCACCGGTATATTTTACTTCCAGCTCGGGCAGGTAAATAATGCGGTGTATTTGTATTACATTTTTTATCAGGGTCCATTCGTCTTTCAGGCTATGGTTCACTTTTCTTTGCTGGGCGTAATTAAAAATGAGGTTGATGCTTTCGCCCAGCCTGCTGATAATGCTTTCTGCGCCTGGCTTGTCTTTTAGGTCAGCACCGATGGCATTTAGCGTATTTAAAATAAAATGAGGACGGAACTGGCTACTTAGTGTTACCACATTCAGCTGGCTGATTTCTTTGTCCTGTAAGGCTTTTTTACGGCGCGTGTTGAGCCATAGAACAAATGGAAGTAAAAACAATAGGGAAACTACTGTCCAAAACCACCAGTGCTGCCAAAGGTATTTGCTGATGATGAAAGGGTACCGGTAAGTGCTTATGGTACCGTCCTGCTCAAACACTTCCACATAAAAAGTATAAGCACCGCCATCCAGGTTCTGATAAGAGAAGCTGCTTTGCATACCCGGTTCGACAAATACAGGGTTGTCGCCCTGCCGTGCCAATGCTGCCCGGGTAAAGCGTGGCAGGGCATCGGGGCTCAGGTATTCAAAAACGATATCAAAGCTGTTAAATCCGGCTTTTAACCGCAGCTTTTTTTGGTTGCTTATTTCTATACGAGCGCTGTCGCGTTGCAGAAAGGCCGCCATCTGCACTTTGTATTGCGGCAGTTGCAGCCAGGTTTTAATATCCCATTGGTACAGCATATCGCTGGTGGTAAACCACAGGGTGCTGTCCGTTTTAGATACCAGGAAGGTATTCTGTTCGGTAAAGCTGGTAAGTGCAGCCTCCTGCGGGTTAAGGTAGCGGAGTATTATTTTTTTCTTTTGATAAAAGCTGTCTAAGTTCAGCAGGCATATCCTGTTGTAGCAGCCCAGCACTAACCAGTTTTTATAAACGGTCATTGCGGTGATACGCTTTACATTGTTCAGAAGCGGGTGGCTGGCGTTATGAATATTTTGAGGCGTGGGGGGCTTGCTGTAATCATTATAGTACCACAAGCCCTGGTCATCGCTGCCCATCCAAACAGTGCCCCGGCTATCAGTAATACTGCTTATAAAACCAATGGGGCTTTCGTTTTTACGCATATCGTACGTGATGGCTTTTTTTGATGAGGGACTGTACACTGCAAATCCATTATTAGGGTGCCCCATCCACACCCTGCCCAGCGTATCGGAGGTAATGCTCCTTGTAGCAATAGGGCCCAGCCCGGCAGCGCTGTCTATTTTTTGCCAAGGTACCACAGGCTTTTCAATATCCTTAGCATTACAATAGTAGGCCGGGTAGCCCTCTTCGGCTGTGGCATAATAAATTTGCCGGTTTTTAGGCTCATAGTACAAATAATACCCGGTGTGCAGTTGGGGTTTCAGCTTGCGCATATTGCCCAGCCTATCGTATTGCAGCACGCCGCCATCACTAAGCTCCCCCACCAGGTATATTTTACCGTTATAATTGAGGGCAGCATTCATAAAAGGATAGGGCTGCTTTTTCAGCATGATTAATTGGGGAGATTGTCTGGTTTTGATGATGCTGAGCTGGTTTTGATAACTGCCAGCCCATATATGCCCGGCATCATCCTGCGCTACCGCAAAAATATTGCTGGCGTTATCATTATTATAAATATGGGGGTATTTTTTTATATAGGGAAATACCCTAAGCGGTTTATTGCCCGTTAAGAAGACAATATAAGGAAAAGCCGGGTTTGTCCAGGCACTATTCAGCTTGTCCTTTGATTCAAACAATATAGTTTGGGGCTGTATGCGGCTGCTGCCCACAGTAAAATATTCGTACAGCCCTTTACCATAAATAAATACATATTGATTATAAGAATACATGTTTATGAAGTAGCCAGAGAATACAGTAGGCGTGAGCGCTAAGGCTTTGCCCATACGCCGGGTAAGTAGACCCGAAAAAGATCTTTCAAGAGCAGTATCTTTCTGCAGGCTGCTGTTATATAAATGCGGGTAATAGTGCGCCCATTGTGGACGGGATAGGGTATTAAGATAGCGCAAAGTATGAAGAGTGGTATCCATTTCATAAAATTGCCTGCTGCCGCCCGGCAGGGAAAAGGATACGGCCAGCTTCCCGTCTTTGAAAAAATCACCCCGTATATGTTCAGGCAGTACGCCGGCAGGCAATACAGCGTTTCCTATAGCAACCCAATCCTCGCCTTTAAACTCATAAAGGGTTAATAATTTCCCTGTGATTTCAAAAGCGTAAAGCCTGTTATTATAAAAGTTGATAGCAAGGCTGGTGAGTTTTTTACTACTCACCACCGTTTTCCACAGGCTGTCGTTTTTTATGACGGAAATCTTACCCGGGAGTTCATACACGATTGCCCCGTTGCCGGGGTGCAGCAGCCTTACACCGGTTTCACTGCTGAGGTTTGTAAACCCCCGCACGGGCTTCATGAAATTGTTGCCGGTAATATGCAGGTTGCCAAAAAAATCTTTGGCATATATTTTACCGGAAGGATGATGTTCCCAAACGTTTACATAATTGTAGCCCGGAAAGCCGTCTGCTTCGGTAAGGGTATAGGTATTGGCCACCGCTACCGGTGGTGGTTTTTGAGCATCAGCACAATAAGAAAGAAGTATAAGCAGTATTACCAGCCTGGCATGCATGCATCAAAAATACAAAGCATTTTATAAGCAGCTTTCGGTTTCATGCCCGTTTTTTTCGCGTTGATGAATGCTGTTTGTGATTGGATAAAAGTGTTGCTTTAAATTGCCGCCAGCAAAATGAAACAGCTGCTAATAAGCGGTACAACTAACAAACAACCAAAGATGCTGTTCCTTAACTTTTGTTTTTAAAAAGGGCTGATAACTTGTAAAAATGAATTGAATATGAGAAAAACTGTGTTATGCTTTATACTGCTTATCTCCATAGCGGCAGCCAATGCGCAAGAATTAATTACAAATAAGGATGTTATTGCAATGAAAACTTCTAAAGTTGCAGAAGATCTGATTGTATCTAAAATTAATACGGGAAACTGCGATTTTGACTTAACTGCAGAGGGGTTAGGCGGTTTAAAGATGGCTAAACTTTCGGACAAAACAATAAAGCTGATGATAACTGCATCTTCTGAGAAACCGATGCTTACGAATGATGATATAGTAGCAATGAAGACAGCAAAGATTGCTGATGATATAGTTAAACACTTAATTGTAAATAGCCCTCATGATTTTAATATAAGTACTGATGGCTTAATAAAACTAAATGCAGCAAAAATTTCTAAGAGTGTTTTAAAGGATATGATGAGTAATCCGACAGATATAAAAGATAGGGGAACTAATAGGAACCAAACCTTCTCTAATAATTCAGCAAGGACAAATAATAGTAAAACATCTTCATCAGCAGACGTAAAACAACAAGACACCAGTAATGAACCTACAGGCAAAGTTGTAAAATATGAAGATCTGGAGAAAACAAAAGCATTTTTTAAACTATATGATGCCTATGTGGCAAGTGATGGAAGTGTTTATCAGAAAGGGGATAAGATTCAACTAAAAAGCCCATCTGTTGGCAGAGCATTTCAATATGTATATGAAATGAGAGGGCTTTCTAATAAGAACTATTTGGATGCAAGGTATAGCAACAGGCAATTGGAAATTGTTTTTATTAAGGTAGAAGATGCTGGCACTGACTTATTCGCAAGTAAGAAACTAAAAATGGCGCAAATAACTACCAGAGGGATAGGAGGGGTATTATCTACAATTTATATAGATGTTGAAAACGCAATAGCATCGGGAGAAATAAAATCAAAAGTCATTTCAGAAAATGAAGCTATCGCCACGATAAAAAGAGCAAAAGATAAATATGAATTGGGACTAACTACGAAACAGGAATATGAAGCTGTTGTAAACGAGATGAAAAAATACATTAAATAATCAACCATAAAAATTAAAATGATGAGAAAAAAAATTATGTTATTAGCAGCTATGGCTCTGGTATTGGGAGTAATGCAGGTAAATGCACAGGCCACATTTGGGTTAAAAGCGGGATTGAATGTTTCTAATCTAACAGTAAAGGGAGAAGGCATAAAAGTTAAATACAACTCCTTGCCGGGCCTTCATATTGGGGTGATGGCATCTCTCCCAATTTCTGACAACTTAAGTATTGATCCGGCCCTGTTATATTCGGGTAAGGGCGCGAAGGGAGATGACAATGACGAATATGTAGCATTATATAGCAATGAGAGTTATAATATAAATTACTTAGAGCTGCCAATAAATATTTCATACAGTTTCAATCTTAGTAGTACTGATAACATAAAACCATTTGTTTTTGCCGGCCCATACTTAGGGTTGGCCTTTTCAGGAAAGTACAAAAGTGAAAACACTTCTGAAAAATTTAAAATAGGCAACGATAAAAATACTTCAGATATAAAACCTGTGGACTACGGAGCAAATATAGGTGCTGGAGTAAAGTTTTCCAACTTTCGTATCAGTGCCCAATATGGAATAGGAATGGCAAATATTCTTCCAGGTACTTCTTCTACAAAAATGCATAACAGTACATTTGGCCTTTCTATAGGATATACGTTTGGAGGAGAGTAGTTTTAATCCAAAACAAATTTATTTTAATTCATTCACTCACTCCATATAAATATTATATTATGAGAAAATTTCAACTATCTTTTCTATCGCTCATACTTCTAAGCATACCTCTTTGGTTTTGCACAAAGAATGAAACAGGAGGAAAAGAGAAAGAAACAAAAATAATAGATATTAGCGGAGATCTGAGTTTCGGCTCGGTTGGTGTTAATACAACCGACTCTAAACCACTTACAATTAAAAATACAGGTACTAGCTCTGTTAATATAAGTAGTATTACTGCTCCACAAGGGTTCTCTGTGGACTGGTCTGGCGGAACCATTGAAGCAGGAGGCTCGAAACAAATAAGCGTAAGATTTGCTCCGACACAGGCTCAATCTTATTCGGGAGAAATTACCATACAATCTGATGCGGTTACTGCTACAAATAAAATTCAGGTATCAGGGGAGGGAAAAGTAAATGTGGCAGATTATGAAACTTACAAGAAGAACTATTTTGAAGTTGATAATTCAAGTTACGTTCGATCACTTCTGCCAGCATCATCACCATCTTCTTCTACGTCTCCTCAAATTAGTGATGTTCAGGGCAATAGTTATGTTTTGACAGGGGGAAGTAATATTATAAACTTCAGATCTTCTAATACAGTTGTTTATGTATTAATAGGAATAGACGGGGTGGATGGATACTATAGAATAAATGAAAGTGCACTTACAAGAGTATCGGCGAATTACTATACTTTTAATCTTGCTATATCTCAAACATTAATATTGCAATCTATAAAATTCAAAATTGCTTATGTAGATACACGTTTGCAGATAAGTAACTATTTTATACTCCCAGCGTCTGAAATACCCGCAGGCACAGGTCTTTTGCAAATAAATTGTACCTGGCTAAAGCACAATGATGTTGACTTGCACGTTATAGAACCAAACGGGGAAGAAATCTTTTTTGGTAATAACCGTTCTTCAAATGGAGGAGAATTAGATGTGGATTCTAATCCAAACTGCGCTCTTGATTATAAAGAGAATGAAAATGTTAATTACAGTACTGGGGCATTGGTGCAGGCAGGCAGATATATTGTAAAAGCCAACTTATATTCAGCTTGTAATGTTACAGAAAACACTGATGTAACACTGCGGGCAAGATATAACGGTGAGCTTTTAAAGGATGCCTATGGAAATACCAGCTTTACTGTTACTCTTAAACCATCTGATGCAAATCAAGGAGGCAAGGGGTATGGTAAAGAAGTAATATATGTAAATATTAATCAAACTCAAACAGCAAGGTCAGTATTTACGAAAAATACTGTCGAACAATCAAAATATACTAAAGCAGAAAAAAGTGACGATCCTTCCGGTAGGCTATTACATTTTCAGTTTAAAAAACCCAGTAATCGGAGTACTAAAAAATAGCAGATTAATACAGATGCTAAATGATTTTCAAAAAATCCTGTAGTTATTTAAAAAGTCTATGGGAGAGTATAAGTTAAGAGCAGTGCCTCCGGATTTTCCGAGGCACTGCTCTTTTGTGGTTAAAAAATATTTTTTGCGTCTAAACTTTTTTCCCTGTCAGATATCCTGCAAGGGACCTGGTGTTCCCACACCTGCCAGTGCTATCACCGGCAGGCAAACTTAATCAATAAAACGTCCTATTATCTGCTTTGCGTACATGAAATGTTTCAAATACAGCGGTGACCGAATATCCGTGTATTATTGGCAGTTAACCAGCAAGACCTATATAAACACTGTTTTGCGCAGATCGCCCGATCAGCGCAAAACAAGAGATCAGCGTGAGCGTTGCCTACCTGATATTACCGACAGAATTTTTTACAGTGTCATGCTTTGTTTTAAGCACATTGCTTATGGAAGCTGTGGCTTTATCTGTTACGATAACAGCGATGCCGTTTGGCAGCGATCCGTTGAGCGCCTGTGCTGTAACATCTGCTTCGAAAACACCATCTCCATCCATATCGCCCAGTACTATTATGTCCCATAGCCCGCCGCGATTACTTCTTACAGTATTATTATTTTGCCCGGGCAGTACATTTTGTGCAGGGCTGTTAAGAAGGCCGCTGAGTATTGTACGATTGCTTCTTGAAGCATTTTGGTTGAAAGCTGCAGCCTGGGCCCAGGCTGCATTCATGATAAATAAAGCAACAATAAAACCTGCTGATTTTTTAACTGATTGTGTCATGATAAAAAGTTTTTGAGTTGAATAATCTTTACCCGTATATCAGCGATGTGTACTTTTTGTTACCTGATTTTTTCAAAAAATCAGGTAACATTCATTAGGATGGGGCAGATTAAGGATAAGGGAGGCGTATTGCATGCGATCAATAGTATATGCTCTCATGTCGGGTGCAATATTGCCTGGAACAGTGCTGGGAAAGCATGGGATTGTCCCTGCCACGGATCCAGATTTAGTATAAACCGGAAAGTTATAAATGCCCCATCGGTAAAAGATCCCGAGCGTGTTAACTTTATAGAACCTATTTCAGGGACGGAAACGGGATACTGATGACATCAGGAAAGTATCATAGGCATTTTCATTTTATACAAGAACGGGTTGCTATCAGTAATGGTATTGTATTTGATTTTGGAATATAAAAACAAATATAATGGTCAACTTAAATGTAACCGACTTACCAGATTCGGAAAAAGATAAAAAAGAGTTAAGACCTGATAAGGCTGTAATAGATTTACCGGATATAGAAGATATTCCCGGGCAGGAAAACGTGAAACCTTCCGAAACCAGTCAGGCTGAAAACCTGACCATAGCATCAGATGATGAGGAAGGTACCGGCGTTATGGACGACGGGGAAGAAACAGATGAGCTAACGAATGATATATCTAATGTTACAAAAGAGGAGCGGGAACTGCTCAAAGCATCGGAAACAGTGTATACTGCGGATGATGACGACCTGAACCGCGCCGGATTGGATAATGAGGATTTTGAAGGGGAAAAGTTAAACGAGCATACTGACAGAGATGGAAAAGATCTGGATGTGCCCGGTCAGGAAGAAGATGATGCTGATGAAGACAGGGGCGAAGAAGATGAGGAGAACAACGAATACAGCTTATCTGATAATAAATAACCTGTTAAGGTTCCTTAAATGCAGGTCGCACTTACAATGGGCTGGAAACAAAAAGTTCCGGCCTTTTATATATTGTTTGCTTCAGTATTAAAAAGCTGAGGTGTCTTTTCTACATGTTATGTTGCAAGATTTGCCGCTTGCGCTGATCCATATCATAACGGACACCCGGTAATTTGTTAAAAGAAACGTTTTTTACCAGTGCTTTTGTACTTATTTACGGGTAAGGATATGATTGGCTCGTTGCTTGATTTATACCAGAAAGGATATCCAAATTATTTTTAAACTCAAAAATTTATTTTCTATGAAAGCAAAGCAAGGTTCCAGAAGGAGCCGGGGCCACCAATCAGATAATTCTGTATTCGAGGAAGTTTATAAGCTAGGGTACAAGCACGGTTTTGATGATGCTAACAAAGACGATGAGTATGACGATGATTTTTCAGAGTATGAAGATGAATATGATGATTATGAAGTAACAGAAGGCCATGACCAGGGTGAAGAGGATTACGATGAAGAAGACAATGAGGAAAATGAAGATGACCAGGAGTCTGGAAGAGGCCGGAGTAATCGCGGGTCGTCAGGCGGAAGAAGCAGCTCATCCGGAAGAAGCAGGTCCTCGTCGTCAGGCCGCAAAAGCAGTGCCGGCTCATCTGGCAACTCTTCATCAGGCGGAGGATCAAAAAGAGGCTTTGCTGCTATAAGCAAAGCACAACGTACCCAAATTGCAAGAAAAGGAGGCAAAGCATCTCAGGGTGGTAATACGGGTTCGACAAGGGGATCCAGAGGGCAGCGTTAAAGCATCTTTGTTTAAAAATTAAAAAGGGGGGATTATACTCCCCTTTAGTCAATTAACCTGTAAAGCTGTATAATGGAAAAAGAAAAAAAGGAAGAATTGCGTCCCGGGCAGGTGCAGGAAAAACCAGGAATAGAGCAGGATATGTATCCACAACCTCAAAGTAATCCCCGGTCTTATGAAGGCGGGCGGTTAGCAGGTAAGGCTGTATTGATCACCGGTGGTGATAGCGGCATTGGTAAGGCGGTTGCTTTATTATTTGCTAAAGAAGGAGCAAGGCTGGCAATTGTTTATTTAAATGAAGACGAGGATGCAGTAGCTACGCAACAGCTTATTATTTCAAAAGGAGGCTACTGTAAACTATTGCGAGGCGATATCAGCAAAGAAGAAGAATGCAGGAGCATGATTGAGGAAACCATAAAAGACCTTGGCAGCCTGGATGTGCTGATCAATAATGCCGCAACCCAATGGGATCAAACTTCTATTGAGGATATCAGCACAGAGCAGTTGCTGAAAACTTTTTATACTAATTTCTTCTCCTGTTTCTGGATGTCGAAATATGCAATGGGGTATATGAAAAAAGGGAGCTGCATTATTAATACTACTTCCGTAACTGCGTACAGGGGCAGCCCTTCGTTAATAGATTATGCAGCAACGAAAGGCGCCATTGTAGGCTTTACCAGAAGCCTGGCCGGCAGCCTTGTAAAAAGAGGGATACGGGTAAATGCTGTAGCTCCGGGCCCTGTATGGACACCCCTGATCGTTTCCTCCTTCGACAAAGAAAAAGTGGCCACTTTTGGGAGCAATACCCCCATGGGCCGGGCAGGAGAGCCTAACGAGATCGCGCCTTGCTATTTGTTCCTGGCTTGTGAAGATGCCAGCTTTATGACGGGCCAGGTATTACACCCTAACGGGGGTGAGATCATTAACGGATAATTTAAAACCTATATTATGAAACACTATTATTTTAGGCTGATAGGAATGGTGCTGTTTATCGGGGCGATCATGCAGGCTTGTAATACAGCACCGGATAGTGAGAAAGCAGCTGAAGATTCCAATGAAGAAAAGTTCAGTAAAAGGGATATCGTCGCAGGCCCTTCTTCGTAGGTACTTGAAAAAGATGCAGATTTTGCAGTGGCTGCTGCAGATGGAGGCAGGATGGAAGTAGAGCTGGGAAACCTGGCGCAGAGTAATGCCGGCTCGCAGGATGTAAAGGATTTTGGAATGGTAATGCTACAGGACCATTCTAAAGCCAATGACGAGTTAAAGTCACTTGCAGCAGAGAAAGGTATTACACTCCCTGATTCTCTGGGTAATGAGAAAAAGAAAAAGTATGAAGAGCTTAGCTCGCTTACTGGCAACCGTTTCGATAAAAAATATATCCTTCATGGTATCTGATCATAAGGAAGATATCGAGCTGTTCCGTAAATATGCGGATAACGGTGCCGATACCGACCTGATGCAATGAGCTTCGGGAAAGCTGCCTGTATTAGAGCTGCATCTTCAACATGCCCGGCAGATAGACAGTATTGTAAAGAAGTCGAGATGATTTCTTCAACGGGTATTTTTTCCTGCAGCTTTTTTTAAAAGCCGTAACAGCATTGTTTCAATCATTACTTCCTGAGGAGGGTGGCCGTTCTGTAAGTTTTGTGGTTTATTGAACAGGCTTCCCTCTTCATAAAGTGTTAAGATTATTGGATGTACATAATGCTTTTTACAAACGGCTGAAGTATTTCCAAGGGTTTGTGATACGGTATCTAACGTTGCAATGATATTCTTCCGGGCTTCGGTTTTTGTGGCTGCAGGGCCTTTTTCTAAAAAACATTTTATACACTGCATCGTTCCGTTCCAGGTTCTGAAATCTTTACTGGTAAAATCTCCTCCAGTATGTTCCTTAATATAAGCGTTGACGTCCCCGCTGCTAATGCTATGCCTGTCACCCGCTTCATCCACATATTGAAATAGCTCTTTACCGGGTATTTCTTTGCACTGGCCAATGATCCTGGCCAGCCGTGCGCTTTGCATGGACGTGCGCTGGTAAACGCCTTTTTTCCCTTTAAAGGAAAAATAAACTTTGGTGCCGTTAATACGTATATGTCTGTCCTGTAAAGTAGATAATCCAAAAGAGCCATATCTTTTTTCGTAAGCAGCATTGCCTACTCTTAACCCTGTTTTGTCAAGTGTGCTAACTACTGTGGCCAGCACTTTCCGCCTGCTTAGTTTTTTCTCTGAAAGATGGAGGGATACTTTTTTGCGCAGCTTCTTCAACGCCTTCCCAAACAGCAACAATCTGTGAAACTTATTTTCCTTGCGTAGGGTATTCCATAAAGGATGGTATCTATACTGTATTCTGCCCATGGCATCAACGCCGGTGCATTGCAGGTGCCCATTCTCTTTGGCAGTGATCCATACATTGTTCCATGCAGGAGGTATAACCAGCGACTGGATCCGTGAAAGTGTTCTTTTGTCTCTAATAGCATGGTTATTTTTTATGTAACAAAATTTCTTACCTTTTTTGATGCGCGTAATGCCCGCGTCCGTTCTGGAAGTATATACCAGCTGAGGTGTTTTTTTATTGGGATATTCAGCGAAACAGGTAACGGGTGCTTTCTCATTCATAAAACTAACAGGGAGTATATCTTAAATAAAAAGAAGCCATTTAAATTATAAAGGGCTTCTTCATAGGGTAGGTAATAAATCATTAAAAACCGGGCCGCCTTATTCTGCTGTTGCCTGCTCGTTAATAAAGCTTTCTGCAATTTTTGTAAACGCTACGTCTGTGCTTTTTTCGTTATCTAATGTTTGCTGCAATAGTTCTGCAACCTCTGTATGTCCCATTTGCTGTGCAAACGCGCATAGCGTTCCGTAAGTAGCAATTTCGTAGTGCTCTACTTTTTGGGCAGCCAGGATCAAACCTGCATCCCGGGTAGAAGATTCGCTTTCAGTATCTGATATAATTTCTTCTGCTTCTTTTATCAGTCCTTCCATTGCCTCACATTTTTTAGCAACCGCTTTCTCTTCCAGAAGTTCAAAAATTTCTTCAAGTGTTTCTACATGTCCTTCAGTTTCCTGTGTATGCTTTTCAAATGCTGCAGCCAGTTCACTGCTGGTGCTGGCTTTTTTCATTTTAGGAAGCGCCTTGGTCAGGTGCTTCTCGGCCCAGTAAATATCTTTTAGCTCATCTACAAAAAACTGGTGAAACTCACTGTTTTTCATTTTAGAAGAAAGGGCAGAGGGTTTGGCTGCCGTGCTTTTTTTGGATGTGCCTGTTTTGTTTGAATTTGTTTGTGCCATAATTTTTGTTTTTTGAAGTTGGAAATACAAAAGAACGTTTCTGAGTAAATATGTTTGATCAGGACTTTGCTTTTTTCCTGGCAGCTGATTTTTTAGGAACCCTGGCGCCCTCTTCACGGGCTTCTGAAAGTCCTATAGCAATGGCCTGTTTAGGATTGGTAACTTTCTTACCACTGCCGCTTTTTAATTTGCCTTCTTTCATTTCATGCATTGCTTTTTCAACTTTGTCCCCGGCTTTTTTCGAATACTTTGCCATAACATTTATTTTTATTTAGTACTTATTCTTCAAAAGGTTTGCCAGTTAACGTTAATATTATTCATACCAGAGTGAAATTTGTTCGCCGATGGCATTCACCAGTTTTTGGGATTTTACGTTGCTCATTCGCCACCCGTCCTTTGTACATCGTATGATATCCAGGTGTTCGTTGTTTAAGGTGATATCGAGGTCCTGCATGCGCCCTGCGAACAAGCGGTTAGCATAGGCCTTTATATTGTTTCGATTGAAAGGTGAGATCTAAGGGAATGATTTCTGTTTTTTCAGGCTCCTGTTCAAGGCCAACGATAAATTCTTTTAATATTTTTATTAAAAGCTGGCGCTTGGCTGGCTCTGACAGATTCCATTTGTCTTTGTCAGCACGCTTGTGAGCGAGCTTTAGCTTTTGACCGGTCATAGAAGTGCTGTAGTCATTGGCATTCAGTTTATAAACGAACTGGTGCGATAAAATAAACCAATGGTAACCTGTACCAACTGGTACACCCGGTCCTTCCGGAGCTTTACCGGCCCGCCGCTTGGCAACAGAAAAGGTAATATCCCATTGATTGGGCGTTATTTTTCTTTCCTGCCATACGCCGCTATCATAGTTCCATTTATGGCTACGCCCTACCTGCATGCTCGTGTAAACCTTGCCCTTATATTCTTTGAAGGCATTGTAATCTCCTACCTTGCTTCGGCTTGTTCTTTTGCCGGTCTTTCCTGTTATTGCTGTTCCTGGCATATTATCTTTTTATTCCACCACATCAAAAATGCTGCCTTTCCTTTAACGCCGTGGGCAGATACCTCGCTTTAGTTCATTGTTTTTGAATTGTACTGAATAAGAAACAGAGGAAAGAAATGGCCACTCAAGCTGGAAGGTGTGCAGAAAAAGGTAACACTTTTCTTATCACATCTTACCAGCAGCGGTTACAGAAGAAGTGGCTTCAGGGTAGTTCACAAGCAGAAAAAGGAATAGGGCGTTTACCGTGCCTGATCTGCGTGAAACGTTCTTCTTCAGCAGCCGCAATCAGCATCTTATCTTTTATCAGGCTTGCAGCACTGTCATGAAAGGCTGCGTTAATTCAGAGCATATACATAATGATCCTTTTTTCATAGATAAAACAAATGATCCGCCATCTGTTATTAACGGGTTCTTTCAATCAGATCCGGCAAGAAACAGAACAACTGCTATCTGTTGTGTGGAATTATTTCCCCATTTAACTGCTGTATTTCGAAACCCGGATTTTTTAAGTAAATCTTTATTTTTAACCGGCATTTATATTAAAAAAAGAGCTACTTTTATTTGGTAGATTTTTCTGAGCTCTCAAAATCTTCCGGACTTTAAAATGTTGTTTAATCCCAACACTGAAGTGACCGGATTATTATTCTACATCAGTTTTTCTCAGTGAAGGCTATCGCCTGACCTGCAGTATAGCCCTCACTCTGATTATAAAATACCACTTATTATGATGCTTTCCTTAAACAAAATCAGACTCGGCTATGCCCTTTCTTCTTTATTGCTTTTAGTTTCCTATGTCCTGATCCTTTCTACCAACAGACAACTGCAGCGAGAAAAAAACTGGATTGTGAGTAATTATACACTGATCAATAAAATGGGTGATATTAAAATGATGATGGGAACAGCTGAATCCAGCGTACGTGGTTATATTATCAATAAGCAGCCCCGGTTCCTGAGTGGTTTTTATGAAGCCCGGTCCGATATAGCCATGGCCCATGCTGAGATCAGAAAACTTACAAAAGCTGATCCGGTACAATCAGCAAATGAGTCCAAACTGAAAGCGATGACCGACCGCCGGCTTTCGGAACTTTCAACAGCACTGGTGCTCCATCAGAAAACACCGCTAACACTAAAAGAATCAACCGTTGACCCTGCGAAGTTGGCGCAGACAGACAGCATCTATAAACAGATCCGGGAAATGACCGACCTGGAAAAACAACTGATGGAAAAAAGGATGTCAAAACTGAATAATTTCTATAACAGTACAGAAGCCTTAACGATATTGTCTTTATTCATGGCCGCAATTGCTGTTTTATACGCAATTGTTACTTTTAACAGTCAATATCAACAAAAGAAAAAAGCAGCTAGTATTGCAGATCAATACAGACGTGAATTGGAAAATAATGTACAGGAACTGAGCGAAAAAAATACAGAACTGAATGAATTGAAAGGAATAGAAAAGCTGGCAACAATTGGGCGCGTGGCACGGGTTGTAGCGCATGAAGTGAGAAACCCGCTTACAAATATAGCGCTGGCAGCGGAGCAACTGCAGGATATTCCCTGCTTTGAAAAAGAGGAGGAAGCTGGCTCTCTAATTAAGATTATTAATCGGAACTCGGTGCGGATCAGCCAGATGGTTGCTGATCTGCTGAATGCTACCAAGTTTATACAACTGGATAAACAGGAAGAAGACATTAACAAAATCCTGGATGAAAGCCTGGAGATGGCTAAGGACAGGTTAATGCTAAAAAAAATGCATGTAGTAAAAAACTATTCAAATGATATTTGTGGCATTATGGTAGACAAGGAGCGGATAAAACTGGCGTTTTTAAATATTATTGTAAATGCCATTGAAGCAATGGAAGAAGTGGAAGGAATTCTTGAGCTTTCTACCAGAAGAGAAGGGGATAAGTGCATTATAGAGATCAGCGATAACGGTAAAGGGATGGATGAACATACAGTACAAAATCTTTTTGAACCTTACTTTACCTTAAAGAAAAAAGGTAACGGCCTGGGTCTTACCAATGCGCAAAATATTATTGTAAGTCACAAAGGAACCATAAAAGTGCATAGTAAAACAGGAGAAGGCACAACCTTCATCATCTCTCTGAATATTGCTTAGTTACTTAAATGGCAGGTGATTGGAGAATATGATCCACAATTTCTAATATAGTGTCTTTTGTGAAAGGTTTTCCTATAAAATAATCAGCTCCGTAGTCCTTTGCCATTTTTTTATCATAGCTGGTGTCATAGGCTGTAATCATAATAATAACAGCTCCCGAGATCTCCCGGAATTGCTGTATATACTCATATCCCTGTCCGTCGGGCAGCCGGTTATCGAGAAAAATTAAAAAGATACCCGGATGCTGTTTTAATACTTCCTTTGCTTCCTTAATAGAACCTGCGGTGATGGAAATAATGTTTCGCTGCTTTAAAATATTAGGCAACAGGTAGTGCATATCGTCTTCATCATCAACGATTAGCGCTTTAAGAAGAGACTGGGGAGATGACAACTCGGATTGATATGCAGGAAAACAATTGTTCACAGTTTTCGAATGACAATTATTTTGCCAATATAGACCTTTTTGAAAGTCTATTTTATTGAAAAAGAAAAAGCGGCATGATTTGCGCTGTAGTTGAAACGTAATAAAATAAAGTAAAAAAATGCCCCATAAACTCCTCATTATAGATGACGATGTAGATTTATGTCATCTTCTTTCTAAGTATCTACTAAAAAAAGGTTATTATGTAGAAACTGCTTTTTCCGGAAATAAAGGTCTCGCCAAATATAAGGCCGGCAGTTTTGATGCTGTGATTGCTGATTACAGGCTGGGCGATATGGAAGGCCCGCAATTACTAAAGGAGCTGAAAGAAGTGAACAGCAAGGTAGCAGTTTTAATCATCACAGGCTATTCGGATATAAGGCCTGCCATTGAAGTAATAAGATTGGGAGCTTTTGATTATATACCTAAACCTCTTGTACCGGAAGAGGTAACAGATATTTTACAAAAGATGCTATGCTGCGATTATGTAAAAGAAAAACCGGTTGTACATCCCGAAGCAGCTTCTTCATCAAATGACTATTATATTGGCAAGTCAAAAGCAACGTTAGATTTATACCAGCAGATAGAAGTGGTAGCTCCTACCAATTACAGCGTTGTATTATATGGTGAGAGTGGCACAGGAAAAGAGGTTATTGCCAGGACCATTCATAAAAACAGCAGGCGTTCAGCAGGGCCTTTTGTTGCGATGGATTGTGGCACGCTTTCCAGGGAACTGGCGGGCAGTGAGCTTTTTGGCCATATAAAGGGAGCTTTTACAGGAGCTATACAAGACAAAGAAGGGCATTTTGAGATGGCAGATGGAGGAACCCTGTTTTTAGATGAAATAGCCAATCTTTCTCCGGATGTGCAGGCTGCCCTGTTACGCGTTATCCAGGAGCGCAGGTTTAAACGTATTGGAGGGAATAAAGAAATTGGTGCCGATGTAAGAATTATCGCTGCATCCAATGAAAATCTTAAAGTGGCCTGCCAAAAAGGTAAATTTCGCGAGGACCTGTATCACCGGCTTAACGAGTTTGCCATTTATTTACCTGCATTAAGAGATAGGGCCGATGATATAAGACCCTTAGCTGAGTTTTTTTTGGGGAAGTGTTGTGAAGAGAATGGAAAGCAGGTAAATGGCTTTTCTACAAATGTGCTAGCTGCTTTTCAGCGATATAACTGGCCGGGTAATTTACGTGAATTGCGTAATGTCGTTCGACGGGCAATATTGTTAACTCCTCACAATGGCATCATTGACGAAGAGGTCTTACTACCTGAAATTTTGAATGATACATATACTGCAATTACAGACCCGAAGCCGGAGACGGTAATGCCCTCTTCCCCGGAGCTTCTTAAGGAAGTAGCTGGGCGGGCCGAATACCAGGCAATTATGAGTGTTTTGCAAAAGGTGAATTTCAATAAAAAGAAAGCTGCCGAGCTGCTAAAGATTGACAGGAAAACTCTTTATAATAAATTGAAACTATTTCAGGGAGCAGAATAGCCCTAACAAAAAATTCCAGGCCGAAGTCCTATTAAAAAATTGTTGAGAGCTGATTAAGGACTCCCACAATGACCATAGCGAATAGTAAATGTCCGGCAAAAACAGCTATTAAAAAAAGCCCGATGGGAAGCTTTGGGGGATGACGATGCAACCTCAATGTAAAATACCATATTGTGATACCCAGTATACCTGTACCAGCGCCAAAGAGCAGCCCGTCCTGATACCCCGGCTGCAAAATATGGTTGCTTACCAGCCATGCATAAAGCAGGGTGAACAGCAGCCCGATAAAGTAATGGGCAGCAGTACCCAGCAGGAATACAGGCAAGCGCCGGGAAACCTGACCGGAAGGGCTGGTTTCAAAAGTTAATACGGTACCCAGAATCCGTGGTACGGAAAACTGATAGTCGGTAATGACACCAATAGAACGGATGAATAGTGTCATTAAAAGCGTACCGGTAATACCTGCTATAATGCTGTCAGGAAGGGTAAAGATTATCATTGCTTGGTGAGTACAGGAACTATGCCAATAAGTTATAAAAAGAAAAACGGTTAGCGATAACTAACCGTTTTATGATGCGCAAAAAGGAAAGAGTTATACGGTATCTCTTAAAGCCCTGATCTTATCATGTGATTGTTTTAAACCTGCTTTTTGCTCCGCAATCAGCAATTTTGTTTCTTCCATTACTTCCTCATCATCCAAAGCTGCCTGATAGGCTCTCTGTGCCGCGTCTTCACCTGCTTCGCAATTATTGAGAACTGTTTTGCGATCTCCGCCTGTAAAAAATGCTTTCACGTCCATCCAGGCCTGGTACAATTTGCCGGATGCGGTGGCCGAATCAGTAGCGTCACCTCCATATTCATTAATTTTTTGACTTAGCTCCTCTATATATTGCTCACTTTCGTTAGCCATAGAAGTAAAAAGAGTTTTAAGGTCTTCGTCTTCACCCTCTTTTAATTCATTTATTGCTTTTCTGTAGCCAATGACCCTGTCGTTATTGATTTTGATGAGGTCGTTTAACGCTTCAATACATGCTTTGTGATTCATGATTGGAATTTTTTAGTTTATTAGTTAATCTGTTTATAGAAGTTTAATCTCATTAGATACAAGAATTAAACCATTGCAGGCATTGAAACAATTATTAGCGTAAGGTCCAAAAGCTATGCGGGAAAACTGGATATATTGGTTATTTTCTTATATAAAACAGGGGAAAATTATCCCAGGATGAGAAAAATAGTTCTCAATGAAATGGACCATTTCTAAGTGATCCTGGTAGGAATAAAGTGAACGGCAGGCAGCTTATAGAACATTGTCGGCATCATTTTTTCCCCTTTTATAGACAAATAATGGCCAGGATGTTCTTTAATAATTGTTACCGATATACATTATTCGTATTTGCGACCTTTTTTTGGGCAGCATGTGGCACCAGCAGGTTAAGTCTTTCTAAACAGCAACGGGTCATGCTGCCCGCATGGGATTTATGGACAAAACTTCCAAAGCGGTAAATGGGGTGATGCGTGCTGCAGTTACACAGCGTAATCATGATATGGCAATAGGAGGTAAGACCCGCCTTGCTTATTTTATCCATCGCTTATTTCCCTGGCTTTCGCATCGCATTTCGGCGAACATAGTGTTCAGACACCAGATAAAAGATGCTCCTCCGGCGCTTGCTTCTCCGGGAAATCTAGTTTAAGCCAATGCCCCGTCACAGGTGGAAACAGACATAAAAGAAAGGATAAAAAAAGAAAAGAGGGCAAGAAAAGCCAGGTAGCTGAATGGGATAGTGCGATCTATCATTTGTTGAAAGTAAACTGGAAAATTATAGTTTTGAATGGTATGAAATCTGGCTGATATCTTGTAATTTAAAATTACTTTATTGTGAAAATTTTTATTCTTGTTATAGCAGCAGTTGTGTTTATTAGTTGTAACGATAATTCCAGGAATTCTTCTGAACAGGAGGATATTGAAATAAATCCGGGTTATACAGACAGCTCCAGATCAGACCGCATGTATAATGATACAACAACCTACAAAATGACTGATTCAGTTAGCAGGTAACTTAAGTAAGAGCATGAGCATACAATAAAATAAAAAGCCCCTGGCAATGCCGGGGGCTATAAATTTTCTTTCTTCCTGCGCTGGCATTATCCAGTTCAGGTTCTACGGGTTTTTTCTCAGTACGGATCTTTCGACCGCCACCCCGGAAAAAAAATCTATTTACACCAGTAAAACAATTGTGCCAAAATATTTTTAGCTTGAATATTGCCTGTAGGTTGCTTTTTTGTAGATTTTCTTACCTATCCGTAGAATATTTTCCCCTTAGTTATAGTCAAAACTTATTGCAGCCAGCCGGATAGATAATTCCGGCCAGGCAAAGAAAGCCCCTCTGTGAAACAACATGTGCTGATGGATACTATTCATGAAATTTACTGTCGCTCATACCCGTACTCATAATTTTATCAGTTACTATACAACACTTCCGCCCATTTACTACTCCTTCATGCCATACCCATTCTTCAAGATTAATAGGCATTATGGTAAACGGTAAATAATTAATAGCATTCCCCGTAAAACTGATTGTAACAGCGCCGGTGATGTCAGAAAAACGTTCGTTGTTTTTTACGTTGTTTTCAAAAGTTCTTCCCATATACTGATTATTGTAGGTTTACCAATACTTTTTCAAAATACTTTTGGCCGAATCCAGGTTAGCCTGCAAAGCAGGAAGGTTTTTATCCGCAAAAGCCCTTACATCCGTATCGCCGGCATTTTTTGCAGCAGCCTCATAATATTCAACGCTTGTTTTATGATCGCCGATAACTTCTTTGATAAACTGCTTATCAAGCTGGCTGCCTTTCTGATCAGAAAGCCGGTTGATTTCTTTTTGTGTTGCAGCCGAATTGCTATCGGGCAGTGTTATATTTTTTTGTATGGCCAACTGCCTGATGGATTCATTCAGCGCATTAAAACCGGTTTGTATTGTAACTGCAAAATTTTTTACAGATGGAATATTACCGTTACTACCTTCTATACGGGCAAGCTCAGTCTCTTTCATACCGGTGGTTATGGCCCTTACTAAAAATGCTGCGCTTATGCTATCTGCTGTTACAGTTTCATTTAAAGCTGCTTGTCCCTGTTTTGCTTCGTTTATTGAATCGGCAACCGCTACCGGGTTTCTGGGTTTTTGGTTGCAGGATATACCTATTATGAAAATGATAGCTGTTATAAAAAGTGTTTTCATTTTTATAAGTTTATTGGGCTTAGAAATTTTGAGAAAATCACTACCCTGTTTCCTGATAAAAATGTATGCCGTATTTGATTTAACAAAGTAACAATTCACATAGCCTGATCATTTACTGTTTAATATATATCTAAAATTTTGAAATGCTAATTCAGGTAAGTATTTTATAGAAATACAGTTAAGCTGCGCGTGTAAAATTTTCTACAAAATGTGTAAAAAATTACACTTTTAAGCTGATCCTTAAAAGCTCCCTGCGAAAAAAATTAAGAATGTGCTTAAAATGAATGGCTGAGTTTTTGAACCAGTTGTTGTCGGGCCTAAGGAGTAGTGCTTAAAAATGAAAAAGATATGCAGCTATCAGAAAATAAAAAAACAGACAGTATTCAGCAGTTGCATCGGTATTGGCAAGCAGCCAATTATCTTTCAGCGGCGCAAATTTACCTGCGGGATAACGTACTCTTAAAAGAGCCTCTTAAGCCTGCACATATCAAACCCAGGCTGTTAGGCCACTGGGGTACCTGTGCCGGTCTTAACCTGGTGTATGTGCATCTTAACCGACTTATTAAGGAAACCAAAGCCAATATTCTTTTTATTGCCGGTCCGGGTCATGGTGCGCCCTCCGTTTCTGCCAATGTGTATTTAGAAGGCACTTTTTCAGAACGGTATCCCGAAGTAAGTTATGATGGTAAAGGCTTGGAAATTTTGGTACGTGGATTTTCTGTGCCCGGTGGTATGCCCAGCCATGTAAATGCTGCTATGCCCGGTTCTGTTCATGAA
>JASGDI010000149.1:0-34701 GCA_049841335.1 Niabella sp.
ATTGTACATCTTATATTCCGGATTACTGGATTCTATATACTGGTTATAAGCTAAAGGCCGAAGGCATAATGCTTAATGCTTTAGCTTCCGGCTTTCAGCCTTTCGCTTTCATCTCGTGCATTATACATCTTACGTTTCGGGTTACTGGATTCTATATACTGGTTATAAGCTAAAGGCTGAAGGCATAATGCTTAATGCTTTTAGCTTCCGGCTTTCAACCTTTCGCTTTCATCTCGTGCATCGTACATCTTATATTCCGGATTACTGGATTCTATATACTGGTTATAAGCTAAAGGCCGAAGGCATAATGCTTAATGCTTTTCGCTTCCGGCTTTCAGCTTTTCGCTTTCATCTCGTACATCGTACACCTTACATCGTACATTTTAGACTATTTCAACGGAAAGGATTTTCAGCATTTAAAATGAATATTGTATATCTTGCACTATGCAACAGTATTTAGATTTCCTGCAACATATTCTTGACAACGGTACGCAAAAAACAGACCGTACGGGTACGGGAACGATCAGCGTATTTGGCTACCAGATGCGCTTTGACCTCCAAAAAGGGTTTCCCCTGGTTACAACAAAGAAGATCCATCTTAAAAGCATTATTCATGAGCTTTTATGGTTTTTAAAGGGACAGACTAATATTGCTTATCTCAAAGAAAACGGTGTAAGCATCTGGGATGAATGGGCCGATGAAAACGGTGACCTTGGTCCTGTATATGGTAAGCAATGGCGTAGCTGGGAAGGGAAAGACGGAAAGGTGGTGGACCAGATGACAGACCTTATTAGCCAGATCAAAAAAACGCCCGACAGCCGGCGTCTTATTGTAAGCGCCTGGAATGTGGGAGAGCTTCCCGAGATGGCTTTAATGCCCTGCCATACCTTGTTCCAGTTTTACGTAGCCGGGGGAAAACTGAGTTGCCAGTTATATCAGCGCAGTGCTGATGCTTTTCTTGGCGTACCCTTTAATATAGCATCTTATGCTTTACTTACCCTGATGATAGCGCAGGTATGCAGCTTAGAAGCAGGAGATTTTGTACATACTTTTGGAGATGCGCATGTATATAATAATCACCTGGAGCAGGTAAGTCTGCAATTAAGCCGCGAGCCTTACCCGTTACCGGTAATGAAGATCAATCCTGATATAAAAGATATTTTTGAGTTTAAATATGATGATTTTAAGCTCGAAAATTATCAGTGTCATCCGGCTATAAAAGCGCCTGTAGCGGTTTGAATTGAAAATATTGAATGTTGAATTTTAAATGTAAAATGATAAATACAACAAGAAAATATGATTTGGAAGACCGCCTGATAAAATTTGCAGTGATGGCATTGAGTGTTTGTGATATTTTGCCAAATACAAGAACGGGTAGCAATTTAGAACATCAGTTGTCTAAAAGTGGCACAGCTACAGCGTTAATGTATGGTGAAGTTTTAGCGGCTGAATCTCAAGCGGATTTTATACATAAAATGAAATGTACTTTAAAAGAACTAAGGGAAACAAGGGCTAACCTGAGAATAATTATGGAGAAGCCCGTTGTTGTTCATGATTGCATAGCTATTACTTTAAAAGAATGTAATGAGCTTATTGCCATATTTAACGCAAGTGTAACAACAGCAAAAAGAAACCGGGAGCTAAGTGGCACTAAAAAAAATTAATATTTAATATTCTACATTTAATATTCATGATTATCTCTTTAGTAGTAGCAGCATCTGATAATAATGTAATAGGCCGTGACAACCGCCTGGTATGGAGCCTGCCCGAAGATATGCGGCATTTTAAAAATGTAACCTGGGGGATGCCGGTGGTAATGGGCCGTAAAACTTTTGAAAGCTTTAAAAGGCCGCTGCCTGGCAGGAAAAATATTGTATTAAGCAAGCAAAAAGGGTTAAAGATTGAGGGGGCTGTTGTACTGAGCAGTATGAAGGATGTAGAGTTTATGGTAAAGGAAATGGATGTGAAAGAACTGATGGTAATAGGTGGCGGCGAGATTTACAAAATGTATTATCCCAAAGCTAATAAGATATATATGACCCGTGTGGACGCCGTTGTTGAGGGGGATACACATTTTCCTGTAATTGAAGAGAAAGAATGGCAGCTGGTTAGCAGCGTAAAGAACAGGGCCGATGAAAAGCATGCTTTCGATTATACCTATGAGCTTTGGGAGCGGAAGTAATTAGTTAATTAGCTAATTAGTAAATGTGATGATGTGATAATTTGATAATGTAAAACGTACATCGTACACCTGACATCCGGCCTTCCACATTTAAAATTTAATATTCTACATTTATCATTTTACATTCTCATGGTTTATTCTCCTTTACAGGCTGCCGCCAGGTATTTTAAGTATTACGTACATGCTGCTAACAGCAAGGGACATGGGGTGCATTCCCCGTTCGTGTTTGAGTTTATAACAAAAGTGATGAACGATTTTACTCCGTATGATGATTATGCAAGGGTAGAAGGGATACGCAAAGCATTACTAAAAGATACTACAGAACTGGAGGTAAAAGATATGGGGGCCGGATCTGCCAGAACATCTTCTGAGAGAAGGTCCATAGCATCTATTGCTAAAAATGCTGCCAAACCTAAAAAGTTTGGTCAGCTGTTATACAGGATGGTAAAGTATTATCAGCCGAAAACTGTTTTAGAATTAGGTACATCGCTGGGTATTACTACCAGTTACCTGGCGCTTGCCAATACAGAAGCCTCTGTTATTACATTGGAAGGCGTGCCTGAAATTGCTGCTAAGGCACAGGAAAATTTTCAGAAGATCGATATAAAAAATGTCAGGATCACAGAAGGCAATTTTGATGATACCCTGGCAGGAGTGTTACAGCAAAACCCTGAAATTGATTTTGCGTTTATAGATGGTAATCACCGCCAGGAGCCTACCGAACGGTATTTCAACCAACTGCTGCCTCATATACACAACGATACCCTGCTAGTATTTGACGATATTCACTGGAGCAAAGAAATGGAGACTGCTTGGAAAAATATAGTGCAGCATGAAGCCGTAGCCTGCGATATTGACCTTTTTTATATTGGCATTATCAGTTTCAGAAAGGAGTTTAAAGAAAAACAGCATTTTAGCGTGAGGGTTTAAAGGGTTTTAAATATCTTTGAGGAAGGATCTATCCTCTGTAAAAAAAACGAACCCTTATGACGATTGGTATTTTAAAAGAGCCTGCATTTGAGGCCAGGGTTTCTTTATTGGCTGAAGCTGTAGTTTCGCTTGTTAAACAAAACAATAGCGTATTAGTAGAGGATGGCGCAGGTGTTCATGCATTTTGTAATAATGGAGAATATGAACATGCGGGCGCTCAAATAAAAAGCAGAGCTGATGTATTGTCTTCCTCTGATATTATCCTTTCAATTCATCCTTTACCAGAATCAGAGATCCCCAACGGAACCCAGAAGATATTTGCCGGTGTTTATCAGCCGTTATTTAACCCCGCTCTGATGCAGTCTTACGCAGTCCGGGGTATCACTACTTTTTCAATGGATATGTTGCCACGAACAACACGTGCACAGAGTATGGATGTTTTAAGTTCGCAGGCAAATATTGCAGGCTATAAATCAGTGTTGTTAGCGGCAGCCCAGTATAGCCGCTATTTTCCAATGTTTATGACTGCTGCGGGTAGTATAGCTCCGGCAAAAGTACTGATACTTGGTGCAGGCGTTGCCGGTTTGCAGGCCATAGCAACTGCACGCCGATTAGGCGCAGTTGTGGAAGTGTTTGATACCAGGCCTGCAGTAAAAGAAGAAGTGCAAAGCCTGGGCGCGAAATTTGTACAGGTAGAAGGGGCGGCCGATGCCAGTAAATCCGGTGGTTATGCAGTAGAGCAATCTGAAGCGTATAAACAAAAGCAACAACAGCTAATTGCAGAAAGTGTTGCTAAATCTGATATTATCATTACTACCGCACAAATACCCGGTAAAAAAGCGCCTGTTCTTATTACGGGAGAGATGATCGCTAAAATGCGTAAAGGTTCTGTAATTATTGATCTTGCCGCAGCTACAGGAGGCAACACGCCATATACAAAAAATAATGAGCTTGTTGTACATAACGAAGTAACAATAGTAGGAAACTCCAATCTTGCCGCTACTATGCCATCAGATGCCAGCAAGCTTTATGGAAAAAATATAGTCAACTTTTTGCAACTTATTATTGATAAAGAAGGTAAACTTAACCTTAATTGGGACGACGATTTGGTAAAAGGGGTATGTGTTACACATGGTGGTGCTATTGTACACGAGCAGCTAAAATAAATATTGAACATGGAAAATATAATAGACTGGATTCAGGTCAACGAACAGATGATATACATTCTTATACTGGTTGTTTTTTTAGGGATAGTGGTTATTAGCCGTGTGCCCGCCGTGCTGCACACGCCTTTAATGAGCCATGCCAATGCTGTAAGCGGGGTTGTGGTTATTGGAGCTATTATAGTGTTGGGCAGAGCTGCATCGGATAATTATGTCGCGCTGTGTCTTGGTTTTTTAGCAGTTCTTTTTGGAACTTTAAATGTTGTAGGCGGTTTTGTGGTAACAGGAAGGATGCTGGAAATGTTTAGAAAGCGAAAATCTAAATCCTGAATTTAATAATAAAGAGTATGGTGTTGATTGTTATATATCTTATTGCTGCCACATCGTTAATATTGGGGTTAAGAATGGCTTCTAATCCGGCTACTGCCAATACCGGCAACCGTATTGCCGGTGTGGGGATGGCTATTGCTATTTTAGGTACTGTTTTCTTATATAAAGATGCCGATGGTAACATATTGGGTAATAAAGCCTGGATTTTTGGAGCGTTAATAACAGGTACGATAGCAGGTTTGCTGGCCGCAAAAAAAGTAAAAATGACTTCCATGCCGGAGTTGGTAAGTTTTTTTAACGGTATGGGTGGCGGTAGTGCCGCATTGATTTCCCTTTTAGAGTTTAGTCAATTATTAAAGGGGGTTGATTTAAAAGATATGTTTCAACTTCACCCGGAAACAGATGTTTCTGTAACTGAACAGTTCGTTACAAATGCTACGGCGCCTGATAGCGGAAGTTTGTTAGTTATTTTCATGGGTTTGATTTTAGGAGCACTTACTTTTTCGGGTAGTCTTGTAGCCTGTTTAAAGTTGATGGGGAAGTTTAAAGATATTGCTTTTAAAGGGCAGCATATCATTAACCTCGTATTATTAGTGATTTGCCTGGGTTTAGCTGCCTACATAATATTCAACCCACTTGCCGGAAATATTACAACGCTGTTCTATGCTTGTTTTGCAGTGGCCTTGTTGTACGGTATATTCTTTGTTATGCCAATTGGTGGAGCAGATATGCCTGTGGTCATTTCCTTATTAATGTCATTAAGCGGTATTGCGGCTGCATCGGGTGGCTTTCTGTACGATAACAAATTTATTCTCACCGGTGGCGTTTTGGTAGGAGCCGCGGGCATCTTTTTAACCATTTTAATGTGTAAAGCTATGAACCGGTCGCTTACCAATGTTTTGATTGGTTCTTTTGGAGGTGGAACTGCACAACCTGCCAGGGATGCTAAGGATACAGGTATACATAAAAGCATTTCACTAAGCGATGCTGCCATAGTAATGAGCTATGCTAATAAGATGTTGATCGTTCCGGGATACGGATTGGCCGTAGCGCAAGCACAACACGTATGCCATGAGTTAGAGAAATTATTAGAGAGCAAAGGTGTGGAAGTGAAATACGCTATTCACCCGGTAGCCGGACGAATGCCGGGGCACATGAATGTATTGCTTGCTGAATCTGATGTTTCTTACGATAAATTATTGGAGATGGAGCAGGCAAATGATGAGTTTTTAACTACAGATGTTGTTTTGATTTTAGGCGCCAACGATGTGGTAAACCCTACCGCTAAAACAGATCCGGCCTCTCCCATTTATGGAATGCCTGTATTGGAAGTAGAGCTTGCCAAAACCGTAATCGTTGTTAAGCGAAGTATGAAACCCGGTTATGCGGGAATAGAAAACGCCCTGTTTTTCAGCCCCAAAACCTCCATGTTGTTTGGTGATGCCAAAAAAGTATTGCAGGATCTGATCGGCGAGATAAAAAATACATAATTTTTATTCCGCTGTTGCGCTTTACTGTTTATCTGCGTCTTACAGTAATAATATTTATTAAAACTGTAATTACATGAGACCTGATGCTGCCAAACTGTTGCTGTCAATTACCGGAATTACCAGCGTATTGCTTTTCGTTTTTACATTAACCGGTTGTTTTAAAGATAAAATGGAAACAACCCAGCGATATGCCATTTATACGCCTGAATACAAAACTCTAAGCGAGGTGCGGGAAAACCTCATGATTATTGCACCAAAGGAAATTCAATATCCGGGTAAAATTTATATAAAGGGAAATTATGTTTTCCTGGGCGAGATCAACAGGGGCATTCATATAATTGATAATAGTAATCCCTCTTCACCTCAAAATATCGGTTATATCGAAATTCCTTACAATGTTGATATGGCAGTAAAAAATAATACCATGTATGCAGATATGGGAGGCGACCTGCTAAGCATAGATATCACCGACCCTGAAAAAGCCAGGGTAAAAACAATTACAGAGAAAGCTTTTCCAACACAACAGCGCTGGACGAAGGCTGATGATAAGGTGATAGTAAACTGGAGCAGGCGAGATACTGTTATTTACACTAAAGCTGACGCGAAACCGAAGGACGATGAGCGCTGGTATCCTATGACGGAAGATGGAATCTTTTATAATTTATTATCAGGCCCTTCCGGTTCCGCAGGAGCTACAGGAGGGGTATATGGTACCGGCGGCTCTATGGCCAGGTTTGCAGCTACTAAAGAAAGATTATTTGCTGTAGGTAATAACAATCTCGGGGTATTTAATATTTCAAATGATTTTAACCCGCAATGGGTTGTTACCAAATCGTTAGGCTGGGGTATAGAAACGATCTTTCCATTCGGGGAAAACCTGTTTATCGGCACAAACACAGGCGTATTAGTATTTTCTCTTGAAAATGCCGATGATCCCAACCAGGTTGGTTCATTTGGCCATGTACGCAGTTGTGACCCGGTGGTTACAGATGGGAAGCATATTTTTGTAACATTAAGGGCAGGATCAACTTGCGGACAGGGTGTTAGCCAGCTGCAGATTTTATCCGCAACTTCTTTAACAAACTTAAAACTGGTAAAGTCTTACAATTTAGAAAATCCCTATGGCCTTGCTGTAGACGGAAATATTTTATTGATTTGTGATGGAACTGCCGGACTTAAAGTATATGATATTGCTGATGTGAATGATGTTAAGTTGTTGCAGACCCTGAAGGATATCAAGCCCTATGATGTAATTGCAATAAATGGCAGGGCAATCGTTTCGGCAGCTGATGGTATTTATCAGTATGATTATAAAACACCGTCTTCATTAAAATTATTAAGCACGCTGAAACTGAAAAAATAATAATACCAAAGCTATATGTTTAAAATAAAACTTTTACTAATTGCCGGTGCAAGTATTTTGTTTGGCAATGCAATAGCGCAAACCGGAAAACCTGCTTATTCAGGATTTATAAATGCCGGGGCCATGTTTGGAAGCAATGACACTAAAATACATGCGCAAACCATCCATGGGTTGAAAATGAACGGCTGGTTTGGTGGTATGGGTGTGGCTGTTGATGATTATTTTTTCCAGTCATTTCCTGTGTTTGTTGATTTCCGGAAAGAAATACTTAATAAAGCCAATACGCCTTTCGTCTATGCCGACGGAGGAATGAATATGGTAAGAAAAGATATGAAAGAAACCCATATGCGTATTGATAATAAACCAGGTATATTTTATGAAGGGGGCGTGGGTTATAAAATGGGATTACATAACAGGATGGGACTGAATTTTTCTGCTGGTTATAGTTTTAAGGCCTACACAGAAGAAACTTATACCAGGACTTACAATCCTTCAGGAGGGTTAACAGAAGAATGGATAAACAGTAAAACCAATAAGTATGCCTTAAAAAGGCTTGCCTTAAAAGTGGGCCTTGAGTTTTAAGAAATAGTTTGTCCCGCAGTAGGAGGGTAAAGTATAATTGCATTTACCTTTTATTTACATTTGCCCTGTGCAAATTCCCCAGCCATTAATCAATTCTTTACAGGATCTCGAAGGCTTTAACGAAGCGGCTTTCAGGCAGGTGCATGAAAGCAGTACGAAATTAACCTCCATCCGTATCAATCCGGGAAAACAGATGTTTGCTGCTGCGAAAGCTTCCCTCTTGGGGGAAGATTTGGAAGAAGCTGTCCCCTGGTCTTCATCCGGATATTATTTATCACAACGCCCTTCTTTTACATTCGATCCCCTGTTTCATGCCGGCTGCTATTATGTGCAGGAAGCCAGCAGTATGTTCCTGGAGCAGGCATTAAAACAAACGGTTGACCTTTCACAACCATTAAGAGTGCTGGACCTGTGTGCCGCCCCGGGCGGTAAATCCACGCATCTGCAATCATTACTATCGAAAGATAGTTTATTGGTAAGTAATGAAGTCATAAGGCAGCGTGTTCATGTTTTAAAAGATAATATTGTAAAATGGGGATGCAGCAATGTAGTGGTTACCCATAACGATCCTAAAGATTTTGCAGGGCTTAAGGGTTATTTTGATGTGATTGTTGTAGATGCCCCGTGCAGCGGAAGCGGGTTGTTCAGAAGAGATGCCGAAGCTATCAATGAATGGAGTGAAAATAACGTAATGCTCTGCAGCCAGCGTCAGCAAAGGATCTTAGCGGATGTACTGCCGGCATTAAAGGAAGATGGTGTGCTGATCTACTCAACCTGCTCGTATTCACCGCAGGAGGATGAGGAAATTATTGATTGGCTTACTGACGAATTTCAAACTACTAATCTCAGATTAGAAACAGATAGTCCCTGGAATATTACAGAAGTTACAACCCCACATCAAAATTACAGCTATCGTTTCTGGCCCCATCTTGTAAAAGGGGAAGGCTTTTTTCTGGCCGCATTCCGTAATAATGAGGGCGTAACTCATAAAACTAAAAACCGGGTTGTAACCAAACCGGTAACAAAACAACTTACTGCTATAATCGAAAAATGGGCAAATATTGAGGAGCATGAGCTGATCAACGTTAATAACAAAGTGTACGGCTGGCCCGGGCAGCTTTTTAATGATTTTGATCTGCTGCTGCAAAATCTCAGGATTATTTATTCAGGAGTTTTATTGGGCGAGGTAGCGCATCAGAAATTTATTCCGGATCATGCACTGGCAATGAGTTCCCTTGTTAATAAAGAGCTGCCCAGGGTAGACGTTGATATTGATAAGGCCATAGCCTATCTGCAGAAAAATAATATAGAGGTGCCGGGCACAGCTACCGGGTGGACGCTGATAACCTGTTATAGTCATATCCTGGGCTGGGCCAATGTTTTACCCAATCGGATCAATAATTATTATCCCAGGGAGTTAAGGATCTTGAAGGACAGGCGTTAAAAACAGGGAGAATGCTATTTTTACGCTTCCACGGCTTCCTCCACCATCAAATGGCTATACGCTTCATTTAAAAAGTTCGGGATCAGGTTTTTATTGGTCCAGTGAATTTTATCAGGATCGTCCAGATGCTCCAGCATGCTTTGCAGCTTGGCCTCACCGTGGTTCTTTATAACAGTATCGCGCCTTTCCTGGTCCTGGAAGTGCCGGCTCATACCTACTGCATCGGCTTCCGGGTGAAATTGTGTACCGAAAATATAATTACTGAAACGGATACCCATCACGGCACGCTCGTAGGGTACATGCGGGCGTTCTTTCTCTATACAGGTAATATAAGCGCCCATATCAAGCAATAGCTCCAGGTTGGGTTGTATCAACTGAAAATCGCGGCTGTCCACAGCATAGAAAGGGTCTTTAAGGTGCCGGAAAACAGGGTCTTCCGTAGCATCGGGTAAAATGTGTATGGGAAATGTACCGAAAGAAGTGGACCGCCTTTTACAGATCAGCCCGGCATTGAAATGTCTGCATGCCAGCTGGAAAGAATGACATATAAGGAATACATATTTCTTTACATGGTTAGAAGGGTTGTCATTCCACCTCAGGATATCTGCAAACCACTTGTTCCAGTTGATATCCCAATCGTCAAAGCGCGTACTCAGGGGATCGCCCGGGCCACCGCTCGATATATAAATATCATACGAAGTATCAGGTATCTCATTTTTTACCCTTACGTCAAATACTTCGTATAAAATATCGTAGTCCTTTTCAGTTGCCCACCTGTGCACAATTTCGTTAATACACCTCATACCCTGGTTCGGGAATCCTGCATTCAAATCTAAAACAGCTATCCGTATCTGCTTTTTATCAAATTCAAACATCCGGCAAATTTACAATCTTTTAGATTGATGTTGTTAATACACGATGCCAGAGTTACTAACAGGTGTTTATAAACGGGGTATTTATGGTGCAGGCTCAATAACGCCGTTAAAGGAAATAGGGGTTTTGTTAAGGCTTAAGACCTGCACATAGGCATATCCGCCTGGAGATACAGATATTAATACACTCCTGATATCCTGCACATCTTTAGGGGTAATAGTGATCTCGGTATTTTTTTTGCGCATTGATTTTTTATAATCAAAATCAGTGGATGTAAATTTTATACCTCCTTTTGAGGGATCAAGCGGTGCTATAAAAGATCTTCCGAAAAACGGCAGATAAGCAGTAACAGAATCCTTTGTTACTTTTAGATCATATCCTGATGTTAACTGGTAAAGATTATTGCCGTTAGGAAACATAAACCTGGGGTTATAGCGGCTGTCCTCTGTAGGTATTACTGTTCGCGCCACAAAAATATATCGCTGCTCATTCAGCAGATTTTCAACATCTGTTCCTGTTGTATTTTTAGAAGAAGCGCAGCTTACCATAATCGCCAGGAACAGGAATAAAGAAATGCGGTTCATAATCATATTTTTATAAGAGGATGAAAATTATTGTCTTTTTACACAATAACCCGCAACTAAAAATATACCAAACAGCCTGTTAGCGCCTTTCAAAAACATAAGTTACCACGTTAGCGGCATTGTAAACTTTGGCTTTGAACCTGTTCGCATTTCCAAACCGGGGAATTTCCAGCTTGTCGAATTTTATATTATTGCCGTTAGCCACATCAATGGTCAAAATAAATTCAGTATCGTTATCTCCTTCATTGTCAGTGTAGGTATAGGCGTCAATATACCAGGTACCGTTATAAACAGCATTGTTCCTGTCGTAATAAGTAGCGCTGTTATCGCTCCTGAAAGAGAAAGATCCGCCATTGAAAACAATGTGACTGCTTCCCAGGCCAAAAGTATTTATTTCTACAAGGTTCCAGTTGCCTACAATCCTGGTATTGAATTTTTCAAGTTTGTACTTGGTACAGCTTGCTAATGTGATAACAAGAAGGGCAATGGTAAAGGCTCTCATAAATACGGGTTTTAAATAACTGACGCACAGGAGAGAGCAGAAGTTGCAGGCATAAAAAAGCCGCCCGGTTAAGGCGGCTTATTAAGTGCATTAAAATTTAAATAATTACATATTTTTTTCTATAGTCAGCAGCTTGCTTTTCAGATCCTGGATCTCTACGCTCTGCTTTTTAAGTGAAGATACCATTGCCGGGATCAAAGCTTTCTCGTCAATTACTTTGATCACTTTTGTGCGATAGGCATTTTTACCAAACCTTTCGCTTACCTTTTTTTCTTTAACCAGAGAAGGGAACAGCTCCTGCAGATCTTTGGCCAGGAACCCGTATTCTTTTCCATGCTCAAGTTCCAGTTCATTAATAAAATGAGCATCTGAGCCTAATTTGATCACTTTTTGAGGGTCAGTTACCTGGGCGATGGCTGAAGCTGAAAATAAAATAGCGGCAAATGCAATAAATAATTGTTTCATGGTTGTATGATTTTATAGATGTTTAGAGTTTACTGATGTATAATGATAACAATACGTTCAGCTAAATCTTTTAAAATAAATTGAAAGTAAAGAATGTTATGTCAGTTGAATAATGTCTGTCGCTCTGTTCCGATAGCTATCGGAATGTCGAAAGGTGGTGGTTCGTCAAGCTCACCAAGACAAAATGATAAGAGTATAATTAACTTGTCTTGTTATCCAACTTTAGGAGGCGGGGTTATAATACCGCGTTCAGTGGCAGGAATATAGGGAGCTTTATAGATCGTTTTATGAAAAATGAGGGTAGAAGTCGGCATCGGTAACAGCACGGCAGCCACCAGTAATTTTTGTTCCTGTTCAGAGCTTCTTTCTTCGGCACCCTGGTTTTGTTCTGCATTACAAGGCTCGCAATCAGCGCAAACTTCTTTTTTTTCAGCATGGATCAGGCGCATATCCGCAGCTACTTCTTTCGACAGAAACAGCGAAAAAAGGAAACAGGCAATGATATATATATACCTTGATTTCATTATTAGAACAAAGCTATCTATTCCTGTTTTTTTAATGAAAAAAATGCCAATATTTTTTTAGCGTTATAACAATTTTATAACAAAAAGTCCGCCAAAAAAGGCGGACTTAAGCATTTGTAAATTAATATGTTATAAAAACAAATAATTTATTTTTTATATTAATTTTATATTTAATATCTATAAAGTTCCGGTTTAAACGGACCTTCTTTGGGAATACCTAAATAGTTGGCTTGTTTATCGCTCAGAATATCCAGTTCCACACCAATTTTTGCCAGATGAAGGCGTGCTACTTTCTCATCTAAGTGTTTTGGTAACACATATACTTTATTCTCATATTTGTCGTGGTTGGCCCATAATTCTATCTGGGCTAAAGTCTGGTTAGTAAAAGAATTGCTCATTACAAAGCTCGGATGTCCTGTAGCGCAACCTAAATTCACCAGGCGGCCTTCTGCCAGCAGGATAATGTCTTTACCTTCTACATTATAGATATCAACCTGTGGTTTGATGGTGTCTTTGGTATTGCCATAATTATCGTTTAACCATGCTACATCAATTTCAATATCAAAGTGGCCGATGTTACAAACTATAGCTTTATCCTTCATGGCTTTAAAGTGCTCACCTGTGATCAGGTCGCGGCAGCCGGAAGCTGTAACTATAATATCAGCTTCTTTTACTGCATCAATCATTTTCTTTACTTCAAAACCATCCATTGCTGCCTGCAGGGCACATATAGGATCAATTTCAGTAACAATCACCCGACATCCCGCGCCAGCCAAGGAAGCAGCAGAACCTTTACCTACATCACCGTAACCGCCCACAACAGCTACCTTACCAGCCAGCATTACGTCAGTAGCACGGCGAATCGCATCTACCAGGGATTCTTTACAACCATATTTATTATCGAATTTGGATTTGGTTACAGAATCATTAACATTAATGGAAGGAACCGGCAAAGTACCTTTAGCTACACGCTCGTACAGGCGGTGTACACCGGTGGTAGTTTCTTCACTGATGCCTTTTACATGCTGAACCAGCTCGGGGTAAGTATCCAGTACCATATTGGTAAGGTCGCCGCCATCATCCAGGATCATGTTCAAAGGACGGTCAGCACCGCCAAAGAATAATGTTTGCTCAATGCACCAGTCCGCTTCCGCCTGTGTTTGACCTTTCCAGGCAAATACACCAATACCGGCAGCAGCAATAGCGGCAGCAGCATGGTCCTGTGTAGAAAAAATATTACAGGAGCTCCATTTCACTTCAGCGCCCAAAGCCACCAGCGTTTCAATGAGCACCGCGGTTTGAATGGTCATGTGCAGGCATCCGGCAATACGTGCTCCTTTAAGAGGTTGGGAAGCAGCATATTCCTGGCGGATACTCATGAGTCCGGGCATTTCAGCTTCAGCCAGGCGGATCTCTTTACGGCCCCACTCAGCCAATGAAATATCTTTTACTTTGTACTTCAGGTCAAAGTCAATCTGGGATTTTGTAACGGTTGACATATTTTTTATTTAAGATTTGAAATTTGAGATTTTACCTATGAATTATGAATTCAATTCACAAAGTTACTTCCTAGAATAAAACGATAGATTAAAATTAATATTTTAGGATAAAATAATGTAAATTACGATTTACTTAGCATATAATCATATTTTATGAGTTTAAATAAAGCTGTAAAAGAAAAAGCAACTATGCCGGTTGCAACGCCGGATACAAAGGATATTGAAATATTGAAAATGCTTCAGCAAAATGCACGTATTACTGTAAAAGAGATCGCTGAAACAATACATTTAAGCACCACGCCAGTGCATGAGCGTATCAAACGTCTGGAACAGTCGGGGATTATTACCCGTTACGCGGCCATGCTTGATGCAGCCAAATTAGGTAAAAAGCTGATGGTGATCTGCCATGTATCTTTGAGAGAGCATAACAAGATTGCTGGTTCAAAATTTATCAGGGACATCCTGGGAATGCCAGAAGTGCTGGAATGTTACAGCATTTCGGGTGAGTTTGATTTTTTGCTGAAAGTGCTTACGGAAGATATGGAGACTTATTATGATTTTCATGTAAATAAACTTAGCCAGATAGAGAACGTTGGGCATGTACAGAGCACATTTGTAATGGGTGTAGTGAAGCAGACACATGAAGTATTGGGCTAACAATAGAACCAATAGCTGAACAGAACCGCTTTGCCATTTTTAAAGGTGAAGGTCAGCGCATCTCCGTCTCCATTGATATAATAAACATGAGGCTCATGTAGCCAGTCATAATGGATATATTTTCCCAGGTGCCTGATAAATGCTTCTTCCGTTGTATTTCCATCAATCGTAAACTCATCAATTGTTACGGAAATTTCTGTGTTTTTAAAGCGGATCTCAGGAATGTAGGTAAGACTGTCCGTATTGCTGTGGTACACTGTAAAATGATCGAATTGGTATTCTTTGGTTACTTCAATGCCGCACTCGGGATAGTCGTTGCTATTGGTAATTATTTTCCGTGATAACGGTATTGCTAAAATATCTTTTTCAGTAAAATCAGCCGGCAGCATTTTATTTTGTACTGAAAACCTGATGGGACCTTTTTCGAAAGGTGTAGAGCGATTAATGCCGGCTTCCTGTGTTGCCTTTAATAAAAACTCTTCAAATGCCAGCTGGTTATATAATTGAGTATTGCCGCTCTCTTTAACAAAGGCGCGGAAAACCCGCACACCCTGTAAGTTTTTTGTTTTGTTTTCTCTCCAGCTCATTTCATAAATACGCTCTGCAAGCACTTTTCTTTGATTAGGATCTTTAGTATTTCTGAATGTTTGTAATACCGTATCGAAATTCAGTTTCCTGCCCAGGAATTTTCTTTGTGTGAACAGCATTGATGCTTTGTCTTCATCAAAAATACCACCTTCTATTTTTACGAGCTTATTCTCATCGTAGGGGAGATAGGTAACGCCATAGGGCTCATTGGCGCGAAGTATTTTAGCCACTGGCTTATCAGCACTGAAGATAGCTCTTGCTTTTACTCCTGCCGCTATTACAAAAAGGTGCGGGCTTCCATGTTCTGCATCTTTATCACCCGGCAGCACAAATGCTGTCGGATCTTTTTCGTACGTGTCTTTTGCATTCAGCGAGGTTGCCAAAAACTTAGAGGGTACAAAAGCTTTTTCACCGTTTTCAACCAGCACTTCGCTCCAGCCGTTGTTCAGCCTTTTCTGTTCAGTTACCGTACCTCCTCTTGCGTACACTCCAACAGGGTTGCCCTTAGGTCCTGGCAGATCATATACCTGAGTGGTAGAAATAATGAAATAAGGTCTGCTTTGTGCCTGAGAAGTGTTTATTGGGAACCAGAAAGGCATCAACAGCAGGGATCTGAGAAATGTGATCAAAGCAGTGTTTTTAATGTTATTAAATGATGTATGTAAAATTTTATATTGAACAGCGCAGGTCATGTTTTAAGTTTATTGTGTTAGCCTGGAAAACCTGGTATTGCTTTCAGGAAAATCAAGCCCGTATACAGCAGTTACTATTATTCCATAAATAACAGCATGAATAATATTCATATTATTCCAGGTGGCTTCGGGCATTGGTGGTGCAAAAATACAGGTTATAACAGCACCGCTAATAATTGAGCATAAGGCAAGCCATTGGTAAACCCGCATATTCATAAAGTAAGGTGTTTGCGTTTCCCCTCTGAGGCTTTCTTCAATAAAGCGTGATGCCCCATTTAAAATAAGATATATGCCTATCATAAAGGTAACAGGCAAATTCAACAGCAATATTCTTATTAATATAAAAAAAATAATCATATTAGAGGCGATAGAGTAAAGTTGAGTAGGATACAATATGCTTCCTTTTAAGCCGGATATTTTATTTACCCTCGATTTTTCATGATTAAATTGTAATCCGGATCCGGAAGACTTTAGTTTTCCGTGACAACAACCCTGGACTAAACATCTTAGCCTGCCTATAGCCTGGATAACCGGCGCAGCCATTACGGCTGTGCCTAATAATATCCACAGGTTAATATCCTTAAAAAGGGAAATAAAAATTACTGTAATGAGAATGCCTGCAACAGCGCCATAATATCCGAATGGGCGTAATAAAGATGGAGAGCCCTCAATGAATTGCGCCCAAAGCCCGGCTCCCACAAATCCGGCACAACCAATTGCATATACAGTACCTGTATGACCAGGCAGAAAGGCCATCATAATTATAAACCCCGCAAAACCACTTAACCCCGCATATAACCCGTGATTAATAAGGCGGACATTTCTCCAATGCCATTCTTTCCAGCTATTGCCGATCCTGTTGCATATAGCTAAAATGCGTTTATATATTTTAATTTGATTAACAGATATTCCGTAGATAATAAAAGCCATGACCACATCAATTATGGAATGGTTTTTAGTAGTAAGGCAGCTTATAGCAATTGCTATCGCCAGCAAGTAAAAGAAAGGCTTGAGCCTGGTATATCTGTAAGAAAAATACCTGGCAGCCATCAGCGCCCATATTACATGGAATGAGGGGAAACTTGCAGTGATGCCGTCATAGCTTTTATCCCATAATAATATGTTGTAAAATTGATTGTTCAGAAGGGGATACTGGTAATAAGCAACGAACGGCAGGCACAGATAACAAAGGAACCCTGTGATCATTGCCACAGTCATTTCTGTAACAAACTGCCGGATCCTTTTGTTAGTGTTTAATGTGAACGGAATAAATAATGAATAGAAATAGGAAAACAGGTATAGGAGAATTGTTGATGGAATAAAGGGAATCCATTCATCAGCAGCCAGGAATGAGTTGATTTGGAAATGGGATGGTCCCATGAGTATAAATAACTCATAAATTATGAACCAGGGAAGATAAATCCAGAGGAATGTTTTGAGCTTTGTATTTAAGAAGGGCTTATTTACATTATCCTCAGGTAAGTCAAAGAAAGTTTTGTGCTTTTGGCCTGGAAAGGCCTTTTCTATAACTTCTCTTTCGTACCCTGCAACGTATGTTAAGATGAGCAGCGTAAACATGGGGCCTACAAACCAGAATCCGGAAGCAGATTCATAAAAAAGAGCTAACCCGTAAAAAAATACATTGGCCCCTATATAAATAGGATGATGAAAGTACTTGTAGGCTCCTGATTGAACATATTTCTGCGGCGGAAAGGCATTCATTGGTAAACCTTTCCCTCTTTTCCATAAACTCCACATTGATGATAACATCAGGAAGCATCCGCCAAATACCAGGGACAGGCTGATTAAAGAGATGTTCTTAATGGGTAAGTAAATAATGTATTCGGTGTGTTTAGCCCATAAAAATAATAAGTAAGGAAGCAATACACAGAACATTGCTCCATACAGGATTTTACTGATAGTTGTTTTTACCTTTTCCACTGAACGGTTTCGTATAAAGCTCTTCCGGTATCTAAGATGTTTTTATCTTTTATAATTGTACCCATCCCGGAATATTTGATTTCATGTGAAGATAAAAAATGCTTTGAAAAGAACAATTTCAGAAAGGGATATTGTTTTGCCAACGCTGATAAAGGGTTGTTTTTAATTGAGCGTGCATCGGAAAGAAGCAGCTCCATTCCCAGTTCCGGGAAACTGATCTTTTCATTTTCAATAATGGCACCAGTTTGTATGATCCCGTTTACATAAACCTTTTTTTGAGGATATGGGCCTTTCCATTCTATCCATACGATTGTAAAGCCTGTTGAAAGATATCTTCCCCACAGTAAGGTATCAATCGGAAGTTGGATTGGGCTGAAGGAAAGGTGTATCGTTTCGGCATATCCCAGGCCCTCAAATGTATTGTTACCTATTTTTAAGGCTACTTTGGATTTGGGTTGATGACAGTCCCATATTATCCTTTTCCTTCCGCTTTTAAATAAGACTTCGCTTATACCTGAATCCGCTTTATGCCAATGGCCTTCAGTTTTTAAAGACGGTATATTTATTTCCAGGTTGTCGCTGCCGAATAGCTTAGCTTTTTTTAACCTGCTTTCTTCTATGGTAATTTCGCCGTTATTGATTAAATAGGAGCAGAACGGAATTTTTAAACCTGCTATTTTTAAAAAGGCCGCATATATAATTATAGTGTTATTTTTATTGTCGGTACAGTCCAAATAATGCTTGGTAAGTGAAAACATGTACTAATGAAATAATGATTTAATAAAAGTCTTTGCCTGATTTCTACTAAGTTACTGTTTCTGCCATCTTATTTCCTGTTAATTAAAATATTTCAGGCAAATTTGATTGTTCACTGGTAAAGAGAAGGTATAAAGATTTTAAAAAAACAGATACATGAAAAAAATCATGTTATTGATCCTGGTTCTTGGTTATAGCCAGATACGGCTAAGTGCACAATCAGTAAAACCTGTATATGTAATTGTACATGGTGCCTGGGGCGGGGGCTGGGCTTTTAAGAAAACAGATTCAGTATTGTTGGCTCATGGAAATACCGTATATCGTGTAACGCTTACAGGGCAGGGCGAAAGGGCACATCTTTCATCACCGGAGATAAATCTGCAAACGCATATCAGTGATGTGGTAAGCACTGTTTTGTATGAAGAGCTTCAGGATATCATTTTAGTAGGGCACAGCTATGGAGGTATGGTAATAACCGGGGTGGCTGACAGTATTCCCCGGCGTATCAAAAAGCTGGTTTACCTGGATGCTTTCGTGCCAAATGATGGTGAAAGCGCCGTAACTGCCCGCAAGGACGGGAAACAAGGGCCGGAAAGAAATGTGGTCGATGGATTTTCTGTGCCGGGTTGGGTAAGTAAAAATGCCCAACCGCCGAAAGATGTGCCACAATCGTATAAAACTTTTACGCAGCCTGTTTCTTATAAAAACAAGCTGGCGTTAAAATTACCGGCCACCTATATTCTTACGGTAGATAAGGGTGCAAAACCAGAAGAAGACTTTTTTTATTTTTTTGCTAACCGGGCAAAACAAAGGGGCTGGAAGGTACTGCAGATGACGGCAGATCATAACCCGCAATGGTCTGATGTTCGGGGACTGGTAGAATTACTGGAACAGGAGAAATAAATGTCAACTATTAAAAAAAATCGCCCGTAAGCGATCTTTTTACTGAATTTAAAAGAATAATAGGAATAGAAAGATGCAAGCGCTATTCGGCTTTTTTGATATCGAGCAATTCCACTTCAAAGATTAAAGCGCTGCCGGGAGGAATATCGCCTGCGTTACGCAAACCATAACCCAGCTCATGAGGGATATAGAATTTATATTTCGAGCCTTTGCTCATCAGTTGTAGTCCTTCTGTCCAGCCGGGTATTACGCTGGATACGTGAATAGTTAAAGGTTCTCCGCGATCATAGGAATTATCGAATTGAGTGCTGTCTGTCAGGGTGCCTTTGTAGTGGCATATTACTGTATCGTCAGCACCGGGCTTGTCGCCGGTTCCTTCTTTTATTACTTCGTATTGCAGGCCGCTGGCAGTGGTTTTAACAGCTGGATTGGCTTTGTTTTTTTCGAGAAAGGCACGGCCTGTATCAATAGTTGCTCTAAACTCATTTTCCTGTTCCTGCTGCGAAAATTGGGTAAGGATGGAGCGTAGCTGATCTTCGCTGAACTTAGGATCCTTACCATCAAAAACATTTTTTATAGCATTGAGAAAGGCTTCTTTATTCAGGTTTTTTAGATCTTTGCTGATAGATTGTGCAAGGTTTTGACCAATGGCATAGCTTGCAGAATCGGCAAGGGTTTTTAAAGGGGCTTCGGTATTAACGTTTGGTGTTGCAACCGTTTTTTTTACCGGCGTTATGGTTTTTGGCTTTGCTTTTGTCTGGGCAAAGGCATTCATGGTAAAAACTAATGATAAACTAATAATACTTAATCGCTTCATAATAAAAATAATTGCCCGGAGTACCTCTCCGGGAGGTGCAAAAATAGTTGTATCATTGTTATAGAACTGATAATTACATCCTGAATTTTGAATGCGTATGGGATATATAAAGCAGGTGCAGATAAGATGGTCTGATTTAGACGTTAATGCACATCTAAGACATAGCGTATATTACGATTGGGGCGCGTTTTGCAGGATTGCGTTTTTACAGGAGCACGGATTGTCTGCGGTTAAAATGCAGGAGCTGCATGTCGGCCCGGTCATATTCCGGGAAGAATGTGTATTTCGCAGAGAAATAAGACAGGGTGATGATATAACTATTGACCTGGAGCTTACCGCGGCCCGTAAAGATTTCAGCCGTTTTTCTATAAGGCATACCATCATTAAAAATGAAGATACAGTTGCTGCAATTATTACTATAGACGGTGCCTGGATGGACACTATAAAACGAAAGCTCTGCACACCTCCGGAGATAGCTATTATTACCCATGCTGCTATGCCAAAGGCAGCTGGTTTTGAATGGCAATAAAACATTTATTAAATGCTTCGCTTACAACTTATATTAAGTATTCTTTTTTGTTGTACACAGGTGGTTTTGGCACAAAAGATAACTGTGATGAGCTATAATATTCATCACGGTGCAGATAAAGATGAGTATGATCGTGTAAAAGAGATAGGCGCTTTTATAAAAAGCTCAGGAGCAGATATTGTTGGGTTACAGGAAGTGGATAGTGTATGCCGGCGTTCTGGTGGGGTGGACCAGATGAAAAAATTATCTGAAATAACAGGAATGCACTATGCCTTTGTACGGCATTTTGAATACCAGGGTGGCGCCTATGGGATGGGCATTCTTTCGCGTTATCCCATAGAGAATGTACATAATAAGCGTATAACCTTATTAAAAGGCAAATCTCCTTCTACTGCTATGATTGTTGCGGATATTGTATGTGGCAGTGGCAAAAAGGTAGTATTTGCTTCTGCTCATTTTGCGCTGGACGACAGCTCGCGGCTATTGCAGGCTCATGAGGTTATTTCTTATCTTGGAAAAGAAAAGCATCCTGTGATTTTTACCGGAGATCTAAATGCAGAACCTGGTGTCCCCGAGATCCGGCATCTTAAAAAATATTTTACCGAAACTGATTCTAAAAATATTTTTACGTTTCCTGCGCCTGTTGCTGTGAAAAAGATTGATTATATTTTTATAAGAAAGCCACATTTGAAACAAATAAAACAACATACGGTGCCTGTAAATGCATTGTCTGATCATTTGCCGGTAATAGCAGAGGTTAAGCTGAGATGATAAATGAGATTCATGTCAAGTTACTGGTTGCTGGTTACAAATTGCTGGATACAGCTAAACGCCGAAGGCATAAGGCTTAAAGCTTTGAACTTTCGGCTTTGAGCATTGAATATTGATTATTTTTACTATTTCTTGTTCGCATCCAACCTAATTGGAACAACACTACATATCCTCTTCTTCAAAGCCCAGGTCTTCATCGTCATGAGCATTACCTATGTTCATCATGCTTCCAAAAAGATCTTTAAATTCGATTTTCGTTTCGAATAACTTTTTACTGATAGCAGAGTAGGAGGCAAGTCCATGCAGTACAAATTCCATCAGTAAACCTGTCTGCAGTTCATTGGCTCCGGGAAAATATTTTTTTACCAAAGCATGCAACCCGTCAACTGTATAAAGTAGTTGCAGCTTTTGTTCATCCTTTGTATTGAAAGGGATGTTGAGCTGGTTACCTTTATCAAACCAGCTAATGATGGAACGATAAGGATTTTCATCTGCTTTTTGCTGTGAGGAGGGTTTGCCGGTATTGCGGCGTTTTTTTAGCTGGTCGGGATCAGGGAAGTATTGTACGAACTGGCTGCGAATGGCCTTGTCCACAAGGTTCATAGCTACCTGGTAAGGGCCTTCCTGCTCTCCTTCATATACCAGTTCTACCTTTCCTGTAATGGACGGGATAATACCCGAAAGGTCTGAGATCCACACCTGCGTTGAACTTTCACCGTTTATCAGGGCCCGTCTTTCGGCAGCGCTTACCGCATTTTCCCTTGCAGAAATGGTGAGCCGGGCGCTTACCCCACTTTTTTTATCTACCAGTTCACTATTACGCGCTTCAAAGGCCACCTGCTCAATAAGGCGTTTTACGAGGTCGCTGATCATTACTTTTTCTATTACATCTCCATGCACAAAGGCTTCCTGATCGGTAATGTCCAGCGCATGTTCCAGCGTTTTGGGATAGTGGGTTAGTATCTGGCTTTGGATGCGGTCTTTTAATGGTGTTACAATAGATCCGCGGTTGGTGTAGTCTTCCGGATTGGCAGTGAATACAAACAAGATATCCAGCGGCAGTCTTAATTTAAAGCCACGTATTTGTATATCACCTTCTTCCAGTATATTGAACAGCGATACCTGGATACGTGCCTGCAGGTCGGGCAATTCGTTTATAACAAAGATGCTGCGGTTGCTGCGCGGAATAATGCCATAATGTAACACGCGCTCATCTGCAAAGCTGAGCTTCAGGTTGGCGGCCTTGATCGGATCAATGTCGCCGATCAGATCAGCCACACTAACATCAGGAGTAGCCAGCTTTTCGCCATAGCGCTGGCTGCGGTGCAGCCACTCGATAGGAGTGTCGTCTCCCTTTTCTGCTATCAGGTCAATGGCGTATTTTGAAACCGGGTTTAACGGATCATCGTTGATCTCGCTGCCTGCAACCACGGGAATATATTCGTCTAACAGTTCCGTCATCTGGCGTGCCATGCGTGTTTTAGCCTGTCCGCGTAAACCCAGCAGCAGTATATTATGCTTGCTTAGCAGCGCTCTTTCCGTTTCTGGGATTACAGAATCTTCATAACCTACAATGCCGGGGAAAGTAGTTTCTCCGCTCTTTAGCCTGCGGATCAAATTTTGCCTTATTTCTTCTTTTATGGATTGAGGTTTATACCCTGATTTTTTTAATTCGCCAAGTGTTTTGACCACGATGTATTAGATTTAATGATGTATTGATTAAATAACTGGTTTGTCACCCTGAGCTTGACGAAGGGGACATCTTATATCAAACCATGCTTCGACAAGCTGTTAATGACAAGAAGTTTAAGTAAATTAAAATTAATGCCGTCCTGTTCCGATAACTATCGGAAGACGAAGGACATTTTTGTTTGAAAGGTACGGTTCGTCTCCGAAGGAGTCCTTAGGACAGGCTCACCGTGACATAGATTTTATCATTTGCTTTGTCATTCTAATGACCTTATATGCAATGCTTGTATGACATTCATTTTGTTATTTTAAAGAACTTGATCTTTTGTTATTTGCGTTTTAGCAAATCAGAAAACATTCTTCGACTTGCCGCTTTCAAAATCCTTAAAGATAAAGCTTCCCAGGTTATCTAAAGAAGCAAAGTAAGCTTTACCGTGGTTCATTTCGGTAAATTCCTGTACAAACCTTTGCAGGTAAGGGTCTGTGGCTATCATAAATGTGGTGATAGGGATCTTGTTCTTTTTACATTGCGCCGCCAGGTTCATACAGCGGTTGACTACTTTACGGTCCAGCCCGAAAGCATTCTTATAATAACGTTTACCTATTTTCAGGCAGGTAGGCTTGCCATCTGTAATCATAAAGATCTGCTTGTTCGGGTTTTTCCTTCTTCTTAAAATATCCATAGCCAGTTCCAGTCCGGCAACGGTATTGGTGTGATAAGGGCCTACCTGTAAATAGGGAAGATCTTTTATTTCAACCGGCCAGGCATCGTTACCAAATACCACAATGTCCAGCGTGTCTTTGGGGTAACGTGTAGTGATGAGCTCGCTCAGGGCCATTGCTACTTTTTTAGCCGGAGTAATGCGGTCCTCGCCATACAGGATCATGGAGTGGGAGATGTCGATCATCAAAACTGTAGAGGTTTGCGCTTTAAAGTCTGTTTCACGGATGCTTAAATCGTCCTCGCGCAGCGAAAAGCTATCCACGCCATGATTGATCTGCGCATTTTTTATGGATTCTGTAAAATCTATCTGCTCCAGCATATCCCCAAACCGGAAGGGGCGTGTTTCAGGATTGGTTTCATCGCCATGGCCGGGCCTGAATGTTTTATGGTCGCCCTGTTTGCTTTTTTTCAGCTTCCCGAAAATCTCTTCGAGGCTTTTTTTGCGGATGCCCTGTTCTGTTTTGGGAGTGATTTTTATTTCTCCTTTTTGCTGGTCTTCGGTAATATATCCTTTCGCTTTCAGGTCTTCAATAAAATCGCCTATCCCATATTCTTCATCTGTAAGCCGGTATTCCTGGTCTAACTGGTTCAACCATTGCAAAGCTTCACCCACATCACCGCTGGTGTAGGTGAGCAACTGCATAAAAATATCCAGCAATTTTTCAAAAGGCGGTTTGCCCTGCTGGTTAATATCGAATTTTGAAAAATGGAACCCGCGCATACTTAAATATAACACTTTAATAGTTGATAAGTTGACAGATGATGGATGACAGTTGACAGGATGGTTGCGGCAGGAAGCCGAAGGCATAAAGCTTTGTAAGTTGCTGGTTACAAGTTACAGGTTTTTGGTCTGGTAAAGGCCAAAGGCATAGGGCTTGATGCATAAAGCTTAAGGCTTTTAGCTTCTGGCCTTCAGCCTTCAGTTTTTGGTGTTCGGATATTCTATACATAATCGGGAAATATTCAATAATCAATTTTCAATATATCAATATTCAATTGTCTAAATACGAAATACTAAAATCTAACGTCTATCCTCCGTCATCTCTCATCTGTCAACTAAAAAAGGCTGCCCGTTTTAAAGGACAGCCTCTATGTAATTTTTAAGCTATTGTTTTATTGACCGGCTGCCTGTTGGGCGCTGTCTGCCGCTTTTAATAATTGGTCAGGTGTAAGCTCCTGGGCCGGGTTTTTGGCTGCTTTTTTCAAAGGATCATACTGCTGCTCTACCTGGTTCAGCACTTCGTCCATTATTTCATTTAGTATTACCTCAGTATGTTCCAGCCCGGCATAATATTCCGGACGCTCTTTTTTAAGGTAATCATAATACGCTCTCTGGCCGTTTATATCTTTCCTTACGTCAGCAGCGATTTTCCTAGCCTGATCCAGTTTGCCTGTTTTATAATAAGCTTCAGTGAGCAAGATACCGGTTTGATTGTGCTGACTGTAACGGCTTGCCATACCATAAGGCAGGTTTTCCGGATCAATACCTTCAGCTTCTTTATTGAGCAGCTTGGCAGCTTCCTTCGTTTTCCCAGCGTCAGCAAGATTACCTGCTGCTTCGGCAAAAATGCCCCTGATATTCAGCAGATACTGCCTGTTTACCTCATCGAAATAAACACCTTTTTTATTGGCGCCACCAAATTCAAATTTTTTAAGATTATCAAAGATAGCGTTCAGATTATTGTCTCTTACAGATGAACCTCCTGCTCTCATGGTTCTCATGGCCTGGTCAGTAACCCAGTTTTGCTGCGGCGCTTTAACATTGAACGGAACTAACCTGTAAGTAAGCCCGTCTTTGCGCAGGTGCTGCCCAAAGCCTAACTCACCATAAGCAGCTGTAAAGTAAATGGGTCTTTGCCATTTATTAGTAGCAATAATATTAAGCATGATGAGATCGTTGCGAGCAATAGCGCCGGAGGGGATCTCAAATGCCAACTGGTCCAGAACGCTGTCTGCAGGTGTAGCAGTACCATTTTTATATACAAGCTCTTTATCCACAGGTACAAAGAACTTTTTGAATGGCATGGTATTAGGTCCTACATCGTTACCATCATTGTCTGTAACTTTTTGCCCCAGGTAATCTTTCATTATGTCATATAAGGGGTAATAGGCGTTAGGGTCGAGACTTTGTCCCTCCTGCTGCCTGCCAAGGCGGACATATTCCCTGTTATGGCCTTCTATCTGCTCAGGACTCCAGATCACATCTACACTGTCTGCGTTATTGATCTTATATCTTAGCTGATTGATGTACCAGTCTATACCCAGCAGGCTGGTATTGATGATGCGGATATCTGTTCTGATGCCTTCCACTTCCTGGGCGTACCAGAGAGGGTAGGTATCATTATCTCCAAAAGTGAAAAGGATAGCATTAGGAGCACAGCTTTCCAGGTAGTTTTTTGCAAGATCAGGAGCCATGGTTTTCCTGCTCCGGTCGTGGTCGTCCCATTCCTGTTGGGCCATCAGTACAGGTACCAGCAGGGTAACGGCAGTGGCGGTAATACCGGCCATCCTGAAATTGGTGCCCTTGCCTGACACAGCTTTAATAATATAGGTTACCGCGGCTACTACTACCGCGAACAGTACAGCAGCTGCAATGCTGGCTGTAATGGCTCCGCCTGCGGTGCCGTTAAGACTGGTGAGTATAGTAACCAGGAAGGTTGTGGTAGCGCCGTATATCAATACCTTTTTGAAAAGCTCTTTATCTGTTTTTTCAAGCGCCATCCTCACAAATGCCAGTACCGATAAACCTATCCATATAGCAAACACATACATCGCGCCCACAAACACGTAGTCTCTTTCTCTTGGCATGTTACCGGGAGCGTTCAGGTAAAGTACCAGTGCTTCTCCCATAAAAAAGAACAGTATAAAGGTTACAATAAAGTCCCGGCGATTGGTTACCAGCTGGAATACAAAACCTAAGATCCCTAACACGAGGGGTAGCATGTATAGTTTGTTATGTGCTTTGTTTTGTTTCAGGCTTTCGGGCATTTTGCTTTGGTCGCCAAGACGGGGTGAATCAATCAGGCTGATCCCTGATATCCAGTTACCATCTCTTTTATTTCCAAAGCCCTGCAAATCGTTCTGGCGGCCTGCAAAGTTCCACATAAAATAACGCATAAACAGGAAGTCTGTCTGGTAGGTAAGGAACCAGTTCAGGTTATCCCCATAGCTGGGGGCACCATATATCATCTGCCCTGTGTTTTCATCACGGTGCTGGTCGAGGTTTAGCCAATCGGCATAAAACTGTGCGTGCCCCTGGTCGTTGCTGGGATCCCAAACGCGGGGAAACAGCTGCATATCGCTGCTTTGATACAGTGGTTTACGGTCCCTTCCGGAAGGAACGTATTTATCTTTCCCCTTTGTATATTTCATTTCACCATACTGCATATCCACCATTCCATCTCCATCGTCATCTCTGTATTGTGCTACGAAATGAGGCCCGTAGATCAGGGGCGCGCTGCCATATTGTTCGCGGCCTAAGTAATAAACCAGGTTGATCGGATTATCAACATTGTTCATGTCGATGCCCGGGTTGGCATGGCTGCGGATAATAGATGTGAAATACATAAAATATCCCAGCATCATAAAGGCAAAACACCAAAGCGAAAGTTTCAGGATCTTTAAAGCTGAGGTTTTAATAAAATATCCCAGCGCTGCACCAATAATTAAAAGCAGTATAATTTTAAAAACAGCTGCTGTGCCTGAAAAGGCAAAAGGCAAAAATGCCAGTGTAAAAAATAAGGCGGTCCAGGTAATGATTTTTGCTTTGGACACATTGGGCTTAAACATCAGTGCCCATGCAATTAAAGCTGCAATCAGTATAAAATAAGCTGCAAAGCCTGAGAAAAAAGGCAACCTGAAAGTGTTTACAAAAAACACATCAAACAGCCCGGCTGCTTTCATGCTGTATTGAATAACGGCTACCTGAACAATGCCGGTAATAGCACAGCCTATAAGGAAAGCAATAACGGAGCCTTTAGTAGTGGGTTTAAACCTGCGGTAATAATAGATCATTACAATAGCAGGAATAGTAAGCAGATTTAACAGGTGCACACCAATGGATAGTCCCATCATGAAGAAAAGGAAAATGATCCAGCGGTCGCTTTGTACACGCGCGGCTTCGTCTTCACCCGCATGTTCATCAGCATGTTCCCATTTTAAGATGATCCAGAATACCAGGGCGGTAAAGAAAGAAGACAGGGCGTAAACTTCACCTTCTACGGCACTATACCAGAAAGAATCTGTGAAAGTATAGGCCAGGGCACCCACAGCGCCTGCACCCATTACAGTAATCAGCTGTGGGGCAGTAAGCGTTTCACCTGCTTTTACAAACATTTTGCGGGCAAAGTGTGTGATGGTCCAGAAAAGGAAAAGAATAGTTGCGGCGCTGGCCAATGCGCTCATAAAGTTAACAGCATTAGCAGCCGTTTGGGGATTGTCTCCAAACAGTACAATAAAAAACCGGCCTAATAAAGTAAACAGGGGAGCGCCGGGAGGGTGGGGCATACCTAATTTGAATGCACACGCAACAAATTCACCACAATCCCACAAAGAGCCCCTGGCTTCTTTGGTGAGCGTGTATGTAAGAGCGGCGATTGCAAAAACCACCCAGCCTGTAATGTTGTTTACTTTTTTGAAATTCATGTTAAAATAGCATTTATAACGCCCGCAAAAATAGGGATAAAGCACCCACTTAGCTCTAATTTGGGAAGGGATGTTCGAAATTTGTGAAATTGTAAAGGTTGTTTACTGCCTGATATATGCAGGATTGCGGTAAGGGTTGTTGTACCATGTGGCATCAATCTCTTTGACGAAATTTTCTATATCGCGGTCAAAGCTCTCTTTCAGGTTGAAATCCTGCTTCAGGTTACCCCCGTAAAAAAATGCAACAGTCTGGTAAAGCCGGGCATTCAGGCCGCCTTTATATTCTTTTAATATTTCGTAACAGTTGTTGCCGGTTTGACGGTTGATCAGCTTCATCAGAACCCTGCCCTGGTAAACGGAAAGATTGGTAAGCGGGTCGGCAAACTGCTTTTTAAGCTCTTTCTCTTTCTCTTTAATAATAGCTTTCCTGTCTTTCTTTTTTCCTACAATTTCTATTTCCTTATTTATCTGGTTAATAGTATTACCTGCAACTCTTGCATAAGGGTAGCAAACATAAACAGCGTTGCGGAGCCGGTTATACTCCCGTTTCACCTGCTCCAGCCTGGCAGGGGGCAGTTTAGATACCCATACATTTTCCTCTTCGGTGTATGGCATCATCTTAAATGAGTTATAATCTGTTCCATACCATATTGCAGCAACCTTGGTAAGGTCTAAAGGCCCCCAGTCTTTCATAATTTCCTCCATACTTGGCCTGGGGGGAATACGAACAGTATCAGCAGCAGACGTCTGCGCGCTGCTACCGACAGAAAATGTTAGAGCAGTTATTATAAGTAGACAATATTTCCAAAGGGTATTCAACTTTGCAAAGTTAATAGCTGCCAGATATAATAAGGTATTTTCAGCTTCTTTCTAAATGATAAGAAAATCATAATTTATTCTCCCGGAAGCTAAAAACCGGAAAAGGATATTGATAAGGCCCAGGAAGTGATGGCAGCAGTGCTGGTATTCAAAAAGTTAACAGCATTATTGTTCAGCCAGCCTTTTCGTTCCAGTGTAGCACCACATACTGAATCTGCAATATTGCCAACTGTTCCGGCAGCTACAATGATCACAAAAGAGCTGAGCGAGCCATTGTTAAAAACAATATATAGAAGTGCAATGACAAGGCTTCCTGCAAGTCCCAGTAAACTACCTTCAAGGCTTATCACGCCGTTTGATCCTTTTTTATCCTTTTTAAAATTAAGGATATTGTAAAACCGGCGTCCGTAAACGTTTCCCAACTCAGATGAAACTGTATCTGCCGTGGCAGCAGAAAAGCAGGATGCTATAATAATCGGTGCGTGAAGAAGTAACGAAGGAAAGAGCCAGTCTGTCAGACCAATAATGGCGGGGAGTCCGGCGTTGGCAAATACCTGTCCGGTTGTTCGTTTGCCATTACCGGTTTCTGCCAGCCCGGTTTTTAATTTTATATCCAGCTTCCACGAAGTGCCCCATACCCCTATTATAAAGAATGCTGTCATTACTATGATACCGGGAAATCCTGCGCCCAGGTAAATAAAATAGCTGAGTAATCCGCCTGTAATTGCTGCGGGTATAGTAAGCTTTTTAAGCAGTATGCTTAAAATGATCCCGGTACTGATGATAAATAGAAATATCCCGCTGCTTATATCCATTATTAATGATTGAACCGGCAGGAAAAGTAAGCATTTTGATTAGAGGATTGGCATTTGCTAAAAACTAAGTTTTGATAAAATTAGTCTTTAAATAAAAGTAACTTTTGGGACGGTCGTAAGGGTTTGTGTAAAATGGACAGACATTATGTTACAAAATATTATAATTATAAGGATTTATGGAACTGATAATTGAATTGATTTTGATAAAACGGAAGGTACTTCCAAGAAAAAATTCCTGCTGAAGACATTGAGGTTTCTGGGAGTTCCATTTAAGGCTGCTGATAATCCTCAGACTTTGGAAGAGTATAATAAGGAGTTGGAAGAGGATGCTGCTGAAATAGATAATGGCGCTTGTATTAATATGGAGCATTAATGCTAAAAATGAGTTTAAGAGCATTCATGAATATAAGGATTGTTTGCCTCAGATCACCATTCACATATTGATTCGAAAATTTGCAACAAACAATTGTTTGTTTGAATATGCTGAATCTTAATCTATGGATAGACTCAAACGTTTGCACAAAAAATTTTTTGTTTATTAATTTTTATCTTATAAATTTGCTCCGCAATGAGTACAACACGATTTTTTACCGGCTTTTATTTTAGCTTCTTTTATAAAATGAGGCCGGGAATACTATAGTTGAACTCAACCGAAACAGGAAAAAAGAACTCAACATAAGAAGTCCCGGCGAAAATAGCCGGGACTTTTTTTGATCCCTCTAAATCTTCCGCCGTGGTGGGAAGACTTAGCAAAACTTATATAAAATGAGTACGATGTTAAAAGAGACCTCTGATAATAATGATGCGGGAATTTCCTCAAAAGGAAAGGGGGAAGACCCCACGCCTCATATTGCCATTCAGGGCATTGAAGGCTGCTTTCACCAACAGGCTGCGAACTATTTTTTTGATAAAAGTGTGAGTGTGGAATGCTGCGCTACCTTTAAAGAGGTTATAGCTGCTGCTAAAGATAAAAACAGGACGAATGGCTGCATCATGGCTATTGAAAATTCTATAGCGGGGAGTATTCTGCCTAACTATAATTTAATACAGGGCAGCAACCTGAAAGTTACAGGTGAAATATATATGCAGATCCATCAGAACCTGCTGGTAAACCAGGAAGTGGAACTGGAAGATATTAAGGAAGTGCATTCCCATACCATGGCATTGCAGCAGTGCTATAAGTTTTTAGACCAGTATAAATGGAAGCTAGTGGAAAGCGATGACACTGCTTTAAGTGCCAGGCATATTGCTCAATATAAAAGTAAACATATTGCGGCCATTGCAAGCAGCCTGGCAGCGGATATTTATGGGCTGAAAATAATAGCACCTAAGATCCAGACTTTAAAAAAGAACTATACCCGTTTCCTGGTTCTGAAGAGACCGGAAGATGTTGGAGAGCAGCAAACAGGAAATAAGGCCTCTGTCAATTTTCAAACTATACATAAGGAAGGATCGCTGGCAAGAGTTTTGGGCGTGATCGCCATCCATAAAGTAAACCTTACCAAACTGCAGAGCTTCCCGATTCCGGGATCGGAATTTAAATACCAGTTTCATGCAGATATGGAGTTTGATAATATGGAATCTTTTGAAAGGGTTATCAAAAAGATCAGGCCTCTCACTGAAGATATTAAAATTTACGGCATTTACAATAAAGGTATATGGAAATAGCAAAAAGATTACAGGGGGTTGGCGAGTACTATTTTTCGAAAAAGTTGAGGGAAATAGACGAGCTGAACAAGCAGGGTAAAAAGGTGCTGAACCTGGGTATAGGCAGCCCCGATCTACCACCGCACCCCGATGTGGTAAAGGTTTTATTTGAAGAAGCGCAGAAGCCTGATGTGCATGGCTATCAAAACTATAAAGGCAGCCCTGTATTACGTAAGGCGTTTGCAGACTGGTACCGGAACTGGTACGGTGTTTCGCTTGATCCGGATACCGAAATTTTGCCCCTGATAGGCAGCAAGGAAGGTATTATGCATATCTGCATGACCTATCTGAACGAAGGAGATGTTGCTCTTGTGCCCAATCCCGGTTATCCTACTTATAGCAGTAATGTAAAAATTGCAGGTGGTGTTTGTATTAATTATGATCTGAAAGAAGAATATCATTACCAGCCGGATTTTGCACAGATAGAAGAACAGATTGCTTCCTTCTCCGGTGAAGGGGCTGTTAAATTGTTTTTTGTAAACTATCCCCAAATGCCTACCGGCCAGAAGCCTGTTATGGAAGTATTTGAGCAACTGGTAGCTTTTGCTAAAAAGCACCATCTTTTAATTGTTCATGATAATCCATACAGTTTTATCCTGAATGAGGAGCCTGTCAGCCTGTTAAGTATCGAAGGCGCAAAAGAGGTGGCGATCGAGCTAAACTCATTGAGTAAATCACATAATATGGCCGGATGGCGTGTGGGCGTGCTTTGTGGCGCTGCACACAGGATCAATGAAGTGTTACGCTTTAAAAGCAATATGGACAGCGGCATGTTCCTGCCCTTGCAGCTTGCTGCCGCAAAAGCCTTAACCCTGGGAAAGGAATGGCACAACGAAGTAAATGCTATATACAGGGAAAGAAGGGAAAAAGTTTTCCGGTTGCTGGACATATTAGGCACCACTTATTCCAAAAACCAGGTAGGCATGTTTGTTTGGGCGCGTATTCCCGCCAGGTATAAAGACTGCTACGAAATAGCCGATGAAGTACTGTACCAGGCTAATGTATTTATTACTCCGGGCGGCATCTTCGGTAGTGCCGGTGAGCAGTATATCAGGATTAGCCTTTGCGGGTCAGTAGAAAGATTTGATGAGGCCATTGACAGGGTGAAGAAAAGTTTAAATGTTTGAAAGTTTAAATGTTGAAAAGATAAATAGGGGTTTACAGGTTTTTTCCGGCGCCCTTTTAATCAGGTATATTAATGAACAACAGGAAAAAAATAGCAATAGTAGGTGTGGGGCTTATTGGAGGTTCGATGGCTTTGCAACTGCATGAAAAGAAGCTTTCGTCTAAGTTAATTGGCGTAGAAGCAAGCCTGAAACATGCAGAACAGGCTTTAGAGTATGAGCTGGTAGATGAAATTTTGCCTCTTGATGAGGCGATACAGGAAGCAGATGTTATCATTATGTCGGTCCCGGTAAATGTGCAGGTGTACCTGTTGCCTCAGGTGCTGGATAAAGTGACTGACCAGGTAGTGATAGACCTGGGCTCAACAAAATCTGATGTGATAGCTGCCGTACAAAACCACCCTAATCGTGGGCGTTATGTAGCCACGCATCCTATGTGGGGAACAGAATACAGTGGTCCGGCTGCAGCAGTGCGCGGCGCCTTTGAAGGTAAAGCAGTGATCTTTTGCAACCGGGAGGATAGTGATGCCGATGCAGTAGCCTGGGCAGAAAAGATGTATAATAAAATAGGTATGCGTATTGTGGATATGGATGCAAACGCGCACGACCTGCATGTAGCTTATGTAAGCCATATTTCGCATATCACTTCATTTGCCCTGGCAAACACGGTACTGGAGAAAGAAAAAGTGGAAAGCGCTATCTTCCAGATTGCCTCAGCAGGTTTTGAAAGTACGGTTCGGCTTGCCAAAAGTAACCCGGCTATGTGGGTGCCTATCTTTTTGCAGAACAGGGATAATATACTTGATGTATTAACAGAGCATATTGACCAGCTTACCAAGTTCAAGGATTATATAGCCAACAGCGACCAGGAAAATTTACAGACCCTGATAACAGATGCCAATAAAATAAACAGAATCATTAAATAAAAAGTACATTTGCCGGATAGTAAAATGATTGAATAATCTTTAATATTTTGCCAGATAAAGAATAAAAATCAAAACAAATTCTTTCGGTTATTAAATAACATCAACAATAAAAAATAATGAGCACTCAGCAAGCAACAGCAAAAGAAACACTTAAACAAGCATGGACTAAGCGTCCGTTAATTATCAGTGGTCCCTGCAGCGCAGAAACTGAAGAACAGGTACTGGAAACCGCCCGGCAATTAGCCGAGACCGGTAAGGTTAATGTATTACGTGCCGGTATATGGAAACCCCGTACCAAACCGGGTATGTTTGAAGGTATTGGCGCTAAAGGACTACCCTGGATGCAAAAAGCCAAGCAGCTTACCGGTTTGCCTACTGCTGTTGAAGTAGCTACAGGAAAGCAGGTTCAGGATGCCTTGACCTTTGATGTAGATTTACTCTGGATCGGGGCGCGCACCACTGTAAATCCTTTCAGTGTACAGGAAGTAGCTGATGCTTTGCGTGGTGTGGATGTACCTGTATTGATTAAAAATCCTATCAACCCCGATCTTGAGCTATGGGCCGGCGGAGTAGAGCGGATTGCCCGTGCAGGGGTGAAAGATCTCGGGCTGATCCATCGCGGTTTCTCTTCTTACGGAAACACGCAATTCCGCAATGCGCCTATGTGG
>JASGDI010000150.1:0-14459 GCA_049841335.1 Niabella sp.
ATTTTATTGCGGTTAAAGCTTATATTAAAATTGCTACTCCATTGAAACACCCTGCCATTAACATTTATCGTATTTAAACTGAACTCAAAGCCCCTGTTAGAAACATTTCCTATATTCTTAAATGCGGTCATGTAACCTGTGGAGGGGGCAATAGCTGCGTTTAATAAAAGATCCTTCGTATTCTTATAATAATAATCTGCGGTAATAGCAATTCTATCGCTAAAGAACCCCAGGTCTATTCCTATATCAGTCTGTGCCGTTGTCTCCCACTTCAGGTTTTCATTCCCAATTGATGCAGGCACTGCGCCCATCATGGGCGTATTGTTGAAAGCATAGCTTGACGTAGTGTTTGCGCTATTAGCACCAACCAAATTAATTCTTAACGCTGGCAAATAGGCAAAATCAGACACCCTGTTGTTTCCAGTCAAACCATAGCTCATCCGAAGCTTTCCATTTGAAATAAAAGAGATTTTCTTTATTAAGTCTTCCTTCCCGAAGTTCCACGCAACTGCGGCAGAAGGGAAGTAGCCCCACCTGTTACTCCTATGAAATTTTGACGAGCCGTCAGCCCGAAAGGAAGCTGTGAGATAATATCTTGACTTATAATGGTAATTGATGCGGCCCAAATAAGACTCCATCGTTGACAAGGAAGCTGTGGCAATACCACTAATGAAGGTACCTTCGCTTAATCCATTTATTCCTAACGACTCATTTGGCAGCAATATTGAAGAGTAACCATCGCTTGCTCTTTTGTTCTTTTGAAGTGTATATCCCGCTACTCCTTCAAATGTATGCCCTTTAATTGCTTTTTTATAGTTCAGGGTGTTCTCATTCACCCAACTGACAAAACGATTATTTCTAATCCTTCCGTTTACCCCATTTGTTGATCCTCTTAAGGTCAAAGGGCTGCCTTGGGGCGTGTTAGAGTTATAGAAGTTCTCTTCTCTTATATCGGTTTGCGTGTATCCTCCTGCAATCCGTAACCTGAAGTCGTTCAAAAACCGATACTCTATATGGGCATTTGTTATCATGGTCGTATTAAAAGAGGGATTGTAGATGTTCCTTGCTCTTAGCAAAGGATTAAAGCGAAAGTCAGAAGTTGGAGCCACATCTGGATCAAGCCCTTCGTCCAGAAGAGCCTCATCTCCCTCATCAGAGCCAGAAACTGGCCTATAACCCCAGATGCTGAACATTTGATAGGAAGTAGCACTTCCACTATTGTCGTCAGTTTGGTTCGCCCTATCACCGAATGTTTTTGTTCGGCTATAGTTGGTATTAATACCAATTTTTAAGTTTGAATTTATTGTTTGATCTAACTTTATCCGACCTTGAAATCTCGTGAAGCCACTGTTCATTATAACTCCTTTCTGGTCGAGATAAGATCCAGACAGGCTATATTTCGTTTTATCTGTCCCTCCCCTAATTGAGAGAGAATGGTTTTGTTTAAACGCAGGCGATATAAGAAGATCCTGCCAATCTATCCCTTCAACATTCCGATAAGAGTCGAGCGTTCTCCCGTTCGCTAAAAATATTCGCTCGTTATTTACTGGATTCAACTCAAGTTGATATTTAACGTATTCATATGGATCAAGCATTGCTTGTTTTCCTATTGTTCGCTGCTGCCCCATCCATCCATTATAGTTAACGACAGGCTTGCTTGATTTCCCACCCTTTGTGGTAATAATAATAACACCATTCGCCCCTCTAGCACCATATATGGCAGTCGCAGAGGCATCCTTCAGCACTTCGATAGACTCAATATCACCAGGATCTAAGGTATTATTGTCCGGGTCCTCGAGGGGGAAACCATCAATTACATATAGAGGGGCGTTGCTTTGTGTAATAGAGTTTGCTCCGCGTATTGTTATCGAAGAAGCCATACCTGGCTGCCCATCGCTGGAGTTAACCTGTACACCAGCCACTCTTCCCGCAAGAGCATCTTCAAAGGATACAACAGGTGCTTTTTTCATATCCTCTATACTGGCAGAACCCACAGAGCCGGTAAGATCCTTGCGGTTGACCTGGCCATATCCTATAACGACCACATCATCAAGAGTTTGTAAAATAGCCTCTAACTGTACGGTTACATTTGAAGCAGACCCAACCGTTATCGCGCTACTTTTATGTCCGATCATCGAAATAGTAATTTGCTCTCCAATAATTACATTCGTAAGATGTAAATCTCCTTTATCATTGGATATTGCAGATTTTTTACTTTGCGATGCAATTGCAGTTGCTTTAGCTAATGGATTCCCATCCATATCGGTTACTGTAATAGCGATATTTTTGAGATTCTGGCTAATACAGATTGAGCCACAAAGGAGCGCTGCCATCAATACAAGAATTTGTTTCATATGCAATCATTAATTTAATCAAAAACAGTCTGGTATGGTCTGGACTGGTTTGCTATACAAATATAAAACATATTTCCACATTTCCAAATTTTTCCTGTAAAAACTTTGAAATTCTTTCTACCATATCCTACATCTGCCTGAAAAGGCAGCAGTAATTCTGGTTTGGTTTGTATGGGCTATTTCCTACATTTGCTCAAATATTCACTTATGACGGTCCTAACAACTGCAACCGAAAGCAAGCCCCAGGAAGGTCAGAGCAAAATGAAATACCAGCAACTGGCCGATCATATTATTGCGCTGATAGAAAATGATCAACTCCGCATTGGTGACCAGGTTCCCTCCCTGAAACAACTACAGCAGCAACTAAAAATGAGCAAGGAAACCCTGTTGAAAGGGTTGAGCGAACTTGTTGAAAAAGGCATTATTGAATCCGTGTACCGGAAAGGATATTTCGTTCGCAAGAAAAATATTAATCACTCCTTCCGGGTTTTTCTGCTGCTTGATAAGATGAATATTTTAAGAGAACAGTTTTACCGCAACCTTTTTAACCAACTTGAAAAACGGGCCGATATTGACATTTATTTTCATCATCACAATTACCAGGTGTTTGAAAAGCTAATAAAGGAAAACCTGGGAAAATATACCCACTATGTCATAGCCACTTTTCTAAAGGAAGATGTAGCACCGCTTTTAAATTTAATTCCCGATAAAAAAAGGATCATTATCGACTTAAACCAGCAGGGCTTAACAGGTAACTACAGCTGCATCTACCAGGATTACGGGTATGATATTTACCACAGCCTTCATAAACTTAAAAATGAATTGTCTAAATACAACCGGCTCGTGTTAGTAGCACACCCTGAAGCCGTTCATGCACGGATGGTTATTGAAGGTTTTCTGCATTATTGTACAGAAACGGAATTCCCTTATCTTATACAATCGGAAATTGATGAAAAAAATTTCCAGAAAGGAAATGCTTATGTAACCTTTAGCCGGTACGATACCGATGATGTAGCTTTAATTAAGCTGGCGAGAAAAAAGAAACTGAAATTAGGACAGGATGTTGGCCTGATTTCCTATAACGACACCGATGTAAAAGAAATACTGGAAAACGGCATTACCGTTATATCAACAGACTTTGAGGCAATGGGCAGATCGGTTGCACAGGCCATACTCGAAGAAAAGATCATTGTAAAACGCAACCCCACTAAAGTTATCAAGAGGCAGTCTCTTTAAAATAAAAAAAGCCGCAAATAATTAATTACCTGCGGCTTCTATTCTTATTTGGCGGTGAGGGCGGGATTCGAACCCGCGGTACAGTTTAACCCGTACGGCAGTTTAGCAAACTACTGATTTCAGCCACTCATCCACCTCACCAAAAGGGATGCAAATATATAGGAAAACATTGAAGTTAAAGCTTTCCAGGCAAGTTTTTTTATGCGCTTTTACATCGCAGCCAGCTGTACTTTCTGATGCAGCTCCAGCACATTCTCCCTGAACAGCGTATCAGTATCCATAAGGTCTTTTACGGTTTGGCAGGAATGTATCACCGTGGTATGGTCCCGGCCACCAAAATGTTCGCCAATCGTTTTCAGGCTATTCTTGGTAAAAGCCTTTGCCAGGTACATTGTGATCTGGCGGGCCTGTACAATTTCCCTCTTACGGGTTTTCTGTAATAGCTTATCGTACGAAACCCCAAAGTAATCACATACCATTTTCTGAATGGTAACAATAGTGATTTCTTTGCTCGATGATTTAATAAAGTTACGCAGCACTTTCTTAGCCAGCTCCAGGTCAATATCCCTGCGGTTCAATGATGACTGAGCTAATAAAGAGATCAATGCTCCTTCCAGCTCTCTTACATTGCTGTTAATATTATAAGCAATATATTTTACCACATCTTTAGGCATGTCGAGCCCATCGGCCTTCATCTTCCTCTCAAGTATCTCAATACGGGTTTCGTAATCAGGTATCTGAAGATCAGCACTCAATCCCCACCTGAAACGGCTTAGCAAACGTTCCTGCACACCATCCAGGTCTTTAGGAGACTTGTCTGAAGTCAGGATCAACTGCTTACCCGACTGATGTAAATGATTGAAAATAGCGAAGAATGCATCCTGGGACTTCTCTGCTTTGCTGAAAAACTGAACATCATCAACTATCAGCACATCAATCAGCTGATAGAAATGTATGAAATCATTTATGGCCCCATTACGGCTGTGATCCATAAACTGGTTAATAAATTTTTCTGAACTCACATACAGCACAATTTTATTGGGATGAAGTCTTTTTACCTCATTGCCAATAGCCTGAACCAGGTGCGTTTTTCCCAAACCTACGCCCCCATACACTACCAGGGGATTAAAAGAATTGGCTCCCGGCTTGTCCGCCACAGTTTTTCCTGCGCGCCTTGCTACCCTGTTACAATCCCCTTCAATGTACGCATCGAATGTATAATTCACATTCAATTGCGGGTCAATCTGCATTTTTTTAATGCCCGGAATGACAAAAGGATTTTTAACAGAATTATTAATCACGAGCGGAAAGTCCATTTCGTTATTAGAATATGTTTTATACCCTGTTCCCGGTACATCCATTGTTAGCGGCTTATTCTTACTATTGCCGCTATCCACCATTATCCTGTATTCTAACCGGGCCTCTTTGCCTAACTCACGCTTAAGCGTTTTTGCCAATAAATTTACGTAATGTTCTTCGAGATACTCGAAAAAGAACTGGCTGGGTACCTGTATTACCAGTACATTATTTTTTAAAGAAATAGCCTTAATAGGTTCGAACCATGTTTTGTAATGCTGCCACTCTACTATATCTTTTATAATCTTTAAACAATTAGACCAAACTTTATCGGCATTTTTCTCCATTGAAACAGTAAATTTATTGAGTGCTACAATTAAAAAAAATTTAGAAATGTCTTAAGTACTATTCTCATTCCATACAACAAAAAAAATTAAGACGGACGGCGAATATCCACATTTATTCAACATAAAAAAAATAATCCTAAACAAATTTTTCATTAATGATGAAAAAAAAGAAGCCTCGAATAACGGTTTTGAAATTATTTAAGTTTTCAGGCAAAAATTTACAAAAAAAGAACCTGCCAAAAATCAGCTGATTTAGATAAAATTTCTTATAGCGCTAAAAGAAATATATACACAAAAACGCCGAAACCCTTTACTGTAAAGGGTTTCGGCAGATGTATAACAAATATATCTTTATATAAGAACTACTAAAGCAACAATTTACCTGATTTATTGAAGCGGTTGACCGCTCCTCTTACTTTTTACTTTTTGAAGTAGCCGCGGCTGATTTTTTAGGCGCCGCTTTAGACTTACCTGATGCCGGCTTTTTACTATTTTTTAATGCCGCATCAATGGCTGCACTCAATGATGCATAGGTAGCCTTCCCCTTTATCATTTCTCCGTTTATAAAGAACGCAGGCACTTCTTTTACGCCCAGATCAATACCGTATTTTAAATCATCCTGTACCTGCCAGCCATAAGTACCATTAACCAGCTCTTCCAGGAAATTCTTGTTCTTTACACCGGCATCCTTGGAATGCAATTTTAAGCTTGTAGTACCCAGGTTTCTCCTGTTTTGAAAAAGCACATTGTGCATTTCCCAGAACTTGTCTTCCTGCGCAGCAGCAATAGCCGCTTCTGCCGCTTTTAAACTACGCTGGTGTATCCTGGTTTGAGGAAAATGACGGAAGTTAAATTTAACCCGGCCATCATAATCAGATAAAATCTGCTTCACTATTTCATTAGCCTTAGCGCAATCTTCACTTTCATACTCGCCAAACTCCATTAAAATAACGGGCGCATCCTTTTTACCTACAAAAATATCTTTAGGTTCTATTATCGCTTCATCATCTTTTTTAACGCTCATAAAGTTTTAAAATTTAGTTAGGCAAGTAATTTTTGTTTTCTGGTTCGCATTCCCTATTCAAAAACTGCCCAAATATAAGGAGTGGGGGAACATAATTATTTTTTTAGCTAATAATTTTTTTACAGCCGGAAAAGTCAGAAAAGTGGAGCGCCTGAAAGACCGAAAATCAGGCAACTCCGCTTATAAGCATTTCACCCCATCAGCATTCAGCTACTACACCACTTTACTCTGTTGTGCTTCATTTCTAAAAACTACCATATTATCAAAAACATCTACCAAAACCGGTTGCGACCTGTCAATATCCCCCATTAATATGCGCTTGCTCAATTGATTGACTATCTCTTTTTGTATCAGCCTTTTGAGCGGACGTGCCCCAAATTGGGGATCAAATCCCTGGTCAGCTAAAAACTCAAGTGCATAATCGCTGAACGCTAATTGCAGGCCACTGTTTTGCAATACCTGTTTTTTCAGCGCGTTCAATTGTATTTTTATAATGCCAATAATATCCTTTTTTAATAAAGGATGGAACATGATGATCTCGTCCACACGGTTCAGAAACTCTGGCCTTACCGTCTCTTTTAGCAGGTCCATCACTTCCGCTCTTGCCCTATCCGTTGCCTCGTCTATATTTTTTTCTGTTACATTTTCAAAAGCATCCTGTATAAGGTGGCTGCCAATATTGCTGGTCATGATGATAATGGTGTTTTTAAAATTAACCACGCGGCCTTTATTATCAGTAAGCCTTCCATCATCCAGCACCTGCAGAAGCACGTTCCATACATCAGGATGGGCCTTTTCAATCTCATCCAGCAATACTACACTATAAGGCTTACGACGCACTGCCTCTGTTAGCTGACCGCCTTCATCATAACCCACATACCCGGGAGGGGCTCCAACAAGGCGACTCACCGTATGCTTTTCCTGGTATTCGCTCATGTCAATACGGGTCATCATGCTTTCATCATCAAACAGGTATTCTGCCAGCGCTTTAGCCAGTTCAGTTTTGCCCACACCGGTAGTTCCTAAAAATATAAAGGAACCAATAGGCTTTTTAGGATCGCTCAAACCCGCACGGCTGCGGCGTATGGCATCGGCTACCGCAACAATAGCTTCATCCTGTCCCACTACCCTTTCATGCAAATGCGCTTCAAGATGCAGAAGCTTTTCTCTATCGCTTTGCAGCATCTTGCTCACAGGAATACCGGTGGCTTTGGCCACACTTTCTGCAATATCTTCAGCATCTACCTCCTCTTTCAGCAGGCGCTTTTCATTATCTTCCTGTAATTCTTTAGTAAGCTTTACAATACGCTCCTCTTCTTCCTTGATTTTTCCATAGCGTATTTCGGCCACTTTTCCATAATCGCCGTTTCTCTCTGCCTGCTCAGCTTCTACCTTCAGGGTCTCTATACCGGCTTTCGCATTCTGAATTTGCTCTACCAGTTCTTTTTCTTCTGACCATTTGGCTTTCAGCGTATCGCGCTCTACAGACAGGTTAGCGATTTCCGTATTGAGCTGTTTAAGCTTTTCTTCATCATTTTCACGCTTAATAGCCTCTCTTTCTATCTCCAATTGGCGGATCTGGCGATCTAACCGGTCCAGTTCCTCGGGCATTGAGTTCATCTCTAACCTCAGCTTGGCCGCACTTTCATCAATAAGGTCTATAGCCTTATCCGGCAAAAACCTGTCTGTAATATAACGGCTGGACAACTCTACAGCTGCTATAATAGCATCGTCCTTGATACGTACATGGTGGTGGGTCTCGTATTTATCTTTTAAACCCCGTAAAATAGAGATCGCGTCTTCCACCGAAGGCTCATCCACCATCACTTTCTGAAAACGGCGTTCCAGGGCTTTATCTTTCTCAAAGAACTTTTGATATTCATTTAAAGTGGTAGCACCAACAGCCCGTAACTCACCACGGGCAAGGGCAGGTTTTAGAATATTAGCTGCATCCATAGCTCCTTCCCCGCCTCCGGCACCTACCAGCGTATGTATCTCATCAATAAACAGGATAATTTCTCCATCGCTGCCGCTGACCTCTTTTACCACGCCTTTTAAACGCTCCTCAAACTCACCTTTATACTTTGCCCCGGCAATAAGCAGTCCCATATCAAGAGCATAAATAACTTTTGACTTCAGGTTTTCCGGCACATCACCATTCACAATACGATGAGCAATACCTTCGGCAATAGCTGTTTTACCTACACCCGGCTCTCCTACCAGAATAGGGTTGTTTTTTGTACGCCTGGTGAGTATATGAAGGGTACGGCGTATTTCTTCATCCCGGCCAATTACAGGGTCTAATTTCCCCTGGCGTGCCAGTTCGTTCAGGTTTTTGGCATATTTATTAAGTGCGTTGAATTCCTGCGACTGGGTTTGAGACGATACCGTTGAGCCCTGTCTCAATTCTTTAATAGCAGTTATTAATCCCTTTGCTGTAAGTCCTGCATCTTTCAATAATTTACCTGCGGCATCGTTGCCTTCTACTATAGCTAAAAGCAAATGCTCGGGTGTAACAAACTCATCATTGAATTGTTTTAAAGAGGCGCCGGCCCGCAGTACCACATTATTAGCATCACGGCTGATTTGCTGTGCGGGTTCACCCGATGCCCTGGGTAGTTTAGCCAACAGTTCATTCAGCTTTGTTTCTACCAGGTTCACCGTTACATTATTCTTCTTTAAAAGATAATCTACGGGAGAATCTTCCTGGTCTAACAAAGCCTTTAGTATATGCTCAGTCTCAATATTCGGATTTTGCGCATTAAAGGCGATCTGCTGAGCCTGCTGGAATGCCTCTGCTGCTTTTATTGTAAAATTTCCTAAATTCATATATATCGTTTAAAAATTGATCTGTGATATTATATCAAGCCTTTTATTCAGCTTTATGTATAGTTATCAAATCAAAATCCAAGCCGACTTTTAATGTAAGTATGTCATAAACAGCTTGCTAAATATGACTAAAATGCAGTACAGGCGGCACTTACATGAAAATATAACAGGAAAACGGAGCGTTTTTTGACTATTGCTTTATAGCTTCAATGGAAAGGTCCCTGATATCATTCAGCTTCATAAGTGTTTCATTAAGACGATACCGGGGAATAGCAATATCCATTACACAAAACAACTGAAGTTCCTGCTTCAGCACCTCGCAGTCAAACTGCTTGACAGTAGTCATGATCTCGTTCATTTTGGTATAGTCAAACTGCAGGTGATAAGGTACCAGCACCGGCCTGCGCACTAAGGGTGTTACCTGCAACACCATTGCAGCGGCAGACTTGTACGCATTGATTAAACCGGGTACCCCAAGCAGCGTACCGCCAAAGTAACGCACGACTACTATCAGCATATCTGTAACACTCCGGCTGTCCATCTGACCCAGGATAGGCCTGCCGGCAGATCCCGAAGGCTCACCATCATCGCTCACTCTGAATTGATTATTGTCCAGCCCCAACCTGTATGCAAAGCAGTAATGGCTCGCTTTGGGATATTCCTTTTTTATATCCGCCAGCTTTTGTTTACAATCGGTAATTGTTTTAACAGGAGCTGCAATAGCAATAAAACGGCTACCTCTATCCTTAAACTCTGCAGTACCTGTAGTCTCTATGGTATTAAAATAATCAGGCAACTGCATAAATCTTATTATTTTTCTCGTTTTTAAAATAGGTAATCTCGTCGTTCAGCAATCTTTCTTCTTTTAGTTTATGCTGACCGGTAAGCAACGGCGCTGGTAGTCCGCCATTCGCCAGCAAGCTTTTATTAGTTACAACATAAGCTTCATCCCATATACCAGCATTTATAAAAGATTGAAGCAGTCGCCTCCCTCCTTCCACCAATACACTTTGAATATTGAGCTGGTACAACTGGTGTAAGGTATCTTTTATGATATCAGGTTTACCTGTTTTGATATACAGGATATTCTGCACCACAGCATCTTTAACGGTATTTATGACAAATACTACGTCCTTACCTTTAAATAGTCTTAAATGCATGGGTACTTTCAAATTCGGATCAAAGAGTACCTTTTTTGGAGCCGGACCTGTCCAGTTCCTGTTATCCAGCAAAGGATCGTCCTGGATCGCTGTATTGGCGCCCACCATGATGGCCGCAGCATGGGTCCGCCATTTATGCACCAAACGATTGGAATAATCGTTGCTGATCAATAACCTCTCATTACCTGTGCCTGCAATAAAACCATCGGCTGTCTGCGCCCATTTTAGGATAATATAAGGGCGCTTTTGTTCATGAAAGGTAAAAAATGCCCTGTTCAGTTTAATAGCTTCATTTTCCAGAACACCGGTTATCACTTCTATACCGGCCTTACGCAATTGAGCAATCCCTTTACCATCCACTTTTTCAAAGCTGTCCCTGCAGCCGATCACCACTTTGGGAATCTTATGCTGAATGATCAGATCTGTGCAAGGGGGCGTTTTCCCATAATGAGCACAGGGCTCTAATGATACATATAAAGTGGACCGGCCTATTTTTTCGGGATGATTCTTAAGTGCTTCCGCAATACAATGCACTTCGGCATGGGGTCCTCCATAGTTTTGGTGCCACCCCTCCCCTATAATGGTACCGTCAGATACCAAAACGGCGCCTACCATGGGGTTAGGCGCTACATTTCCTGCTGCCAATGCCGCTAATTGCAGGCAACGCTGCATATACACTTCGTGAACCAGCTCTTGCATTTTTGCAAATGTAAATGAAACGAAGTTCGTATCTGACCAGATGGACGCATAAAACTTTTTCGCAATTTTACTCCCCTCGCCTTTGGAGAGAGGTTGGTCCGGAGGACTCCCTCGGAGGGGTGAGATCTTTCAGCGAAAGAGTTTTGTCAACCGACCAAATAAAAAATATAAAAAACAATATGAAATTTTTCTCCAACGGAGTTCTTTGAACAGGCTGAAATTACACAAGGGGAGGCTGAAAAATTTCATCAAAGGTTCCCCACGGCCAAAACAATAATAAATATTCATGGGAAATATACAGATGAATTAAGTTTGCTGCATGTCATTATCAGCATTGCAGCAAAGCTTTATAGCATCGTTACAAAATATCTATGAGCCCCAGGAGGCCGAAAATATATTTAACCTGGTTATCGAAAATCTGACGGGTATTGATCTTAAAAATAACAAAACTGCAAAATTCATCCCGGACGGATGCTTTCTAAAAATGCTGAACGAGATACAGGAACGTTTGCAAAATCGGGAGCCGGTGCAATATATCTTAAATGAAGCCTGGTTTTATGATATACCTTTTTATGTAGACAGGAACGTGTTGATCCCCCGGCCGGAGACAGAAGAATTAGTGGACTGGATCATAAAAGATCACAAAAAAAATGATGCCATCACCATACTGGATATAGGAACCGGGAGCGGCTGCATTCCTGTTGTTTTAAAAAGAAAACTGGCATCGGCACAAATATTTTCCTGCGATATTAGCAAAAAAGCGCTGGATGTAGCGGGTAAAAACGCACGTACACATAAAACCGATATTCACTTTATGCAGCTGGATTTTTTAGACAACAACAGCTGGGCGCAGCTTCCCAAAGCAGACCTATTGGTCAGCAACCCGCCTTATATCCCCATTTCTGATCAATCTTCCATGCAGGAGAATGTGCTTAAATATGAACCACATGAGGCTTTGTTTGTGAAAGATCATCAGCCCCTTGCATTCTACGAAGCTATTGCGTCAGCGGGTAAGTTGGTTTTAAATCCCAACGGCAAGATCTATGTAGAAATCTATGAAGGCCTGGGTAAGGAGACAACTGTGCTTTTTGAAAGATCAGGGTATTCCCCCATATTAAAAAAAGATATGCAGGGAAAAGACCGGATGATCAAAGCCGAACGTTTATAAGTCATAGTTATTCTATACCTTAGCAGATAATTTCAACTTTTCTAAAACCGTTTAAAGCATGAACAGCACCATGCAATATTTTTTCCTTATTTCAGTTTTCTTATTGCTGATCTCCTGTGGTAAGACAAAAGGAAGTACACCGGATCCAGAGTATAGTGAACATGAAATATTGGGAATAGTCCCCGACTCTACAGATACTATTACTATGGAATACTTCATTGGTGCCAATGGCTTCATTGATGATCCTGTGGATAAATTAGCAGCAGTGGGCTTTATCAGGGAGTATCATAACTGGGGTTGGGATGAAGGTAACTGGGACCTGGCCTATAAAGGTTTTCCTGAAAACCAGATACAATTTGCACCCAGTTACCCTGGATGGAGCTTTGACGAATATTACACTAATCTTAAAAAAGCCAATGTTATGGTTGCCCCCTGCGTACAGGGAGGTGTAAGCTGGCTACAGGCTAACAGCGATTTTAAGAATAACAAAAAACCAATAGATTATCCGGGCTTAAATACTTCAGACCCGCATTCTTATTATGCCAAATCCTCCTTTATGTACCAGTTTGCTGCCAGGTATGGTCATTCCAAAGTGCCCGATAGCACTTTATTGCTGGCCCCCAATCAAAGCAGGGCTTCAGGATTGGGTTTAATAAAATACGTTGAAGACTGGAACGAGCAGGATATGGACTGGGAAGGGCCTGATTGCGAATTTTCACCCGAAGAGTATGCGGCAATGGCAAGCGCTGACTATGACGGGCACTGCAACACGATGAAAAAATTTGGCAAAAGATATGGTGTTAAAAATGCTGATCCTTCCATAAAACTCGTAATGGGCGGACTAGCCAACCTTAATTTAGATTACATTAAAAAAATGAAAGCATGGTTTGAGCAAAACCGGAACGATAAAAAATTTGCTGTTGATGTTTTAAACTTTCATACGTATGCTTTTAAGGATGGTATAAGCTGGCAGGGTGGCGGCCCGGCTGTGAGCCCGGAAGATGCAGGGTTTAGAGAAAAGCTGGCTCCCATAGTCCGGTATCGCAATGAAAATCTTCCCGGAAAAGAAGTATGGGTCTCTGAGTTTGGATGGGACACTAATCCCGAATCGGTTCTCTGCCCGCCAGCCATTGGCTCAATGGATGTTGAGGAAGTGCAGGGTATCTGGCTTATAAGGGCATATATGGCGTTCGTGGCAGCAGGTGTTGACCGGGCTCAGATGTATATGTCAAGGGATGTGGACCCTCATAGCAAAACCTGGTTCTCCACCTCTGGCCTGATGGGGCAAAAAGGTGATTTCACCCCTAAAAAATCCTGGTATTATGTAGCTACTTTAAAAAATACACTTACCAATATGCGATATATTGGATGGGAAACATCGGCTGATCCTGATATACTCGTTTACAAGTTTAAAGATATCCATTCCTCAAAAGGGGCTTATGTGCTTTGGGCAAAAACGAGTAAAGACTATAAGGTGCCTCAATTCCCTTTGCAGCTTTCGGAAAAGGCTAAAAATGCTTCTATTAGGGTATTAGTTCGTGGAAAATCAAACGGCGACACCATGCCCGTGGCCATGGATAAACAAAAAGTATTTATAGATGTGTCGGAAAAACCTGTTTTTGTATTGGTAGATCATATAGATTAATCCTACTTTTGCATAAGGCAGGCATTTTCTAATAAACACAGCTTAAATATTATAGCAGACAGGCTATTCCAAAAAATTCTTTACTCTTCCGCTTTATATATATCTGATGTATATACTCAATGTCATCAATCGCTATAGGAAACTATCTTATATTCCGCTTCTGCTTATTGTAGCTACTTCTACCAGTATGTGTAGTTGTAAAAAATCATCCGACCGGCAATCAAATAACTATAAACCGGCTATTATTAGTAAAGTTGATTCTTCAAAAATTAAAGATTCCATCCGTATTGCTGATTCTACAAGGATCGCCGATTCCATTGCTGCTATTGCTCACAAAATCATAAATGTAGGCACGGGATCGGGCGATTTAACCATTGATGGGAACAACTTTATAGTTAATGGAACAAAGCGGATTCTTACCAATGGGAACATAATTAAGATAAAGGGCGGCTCCTACTCCAGCATTACTATAAAAAATATTTCAGTACCTGAAAATGGAGAGCGGGTAGTTTTTATCAATGACGGAATGATTCAATTTGACGGAAACAAGCATTTACGTCTTTCTAATTTGAACAATGTTACGGTTTCAGGTGCCGGCAATTCAGGAAACGAGAGGGGGTTTGCTTTCACCAACAGCTCATACAGGGCTATTTTTCTAGAAGGAACCCTTAATAATTTTACCCTGCAGAATATGTTCTTTA
>JASGDI010000151.1:0-3592 GCA_049841335.1 Niabella sp.
CTGCAGTTTCATTGTAAGGTTTGTGAGGAGTGCCTTTGGGAATATGTAATACTTCGCCCGGACGTACTTTTCTGGTTGTGCCATCTACCCACACTGTTAATTCACCATTTTCGATCTGGAAAGTTTCGTCAAAGCCGGTATGGATATGTTTGGGTGGCCCTGCAGCATAAGGCTCCATCTCCAGCATACAATGAACATAGCCATTTTCCTGTTTTATTACCGTTTGGCAGAATCCCTCCGTTTTGCTATATAATTTTTGCCCGGGTTTAAACCAGGTAGCAACATCCGGCTTTTTTTCAGGAAACAATACCCGGTGGAATAAAGTACCTATTATCAAATAGGAAGCAAGAGTAAAGAGCAGCGCCATAATTATTTTTTTAATGTTTTTGGTTTGCATAAAATTTTTTGTTTTTAATTATTATTTGAATTAACCGTTTTCTTCTATACTGTTTTTAAAGTCACATGTTAATGCTCCGGCTATTGATTACCCAGGCATCTGCCAGCGTGCCGCCTGACTTTATACCTCGACCGGGTTTATAAGCGGTGCAGTTAATACAGAAACATCACCGGTGGCTTTTAAAATCAATTTTTGCATAAATACAGGTGCAAATTATATGGAGCAAAGGCCGTTTGCAATAGCAGGTGCTATGAAACGGAAGAACAGGTGTATGAAACCTGAAGGGTAATGGATGGCGGTATATCCCTCCTGCGTTTTGAAGCATGAAAAATATTAATTGGGACGCTACTATATTCTATATATGTGCAGGTTATTACCGGTAAGCCTGATAACTTATCGTCTTCATGGCTTTCGTCTTTTATGCTTTCTGCCGAGGTCTTTTACACACAGCAATAGCCCGGCATCCTGCCTGAATTTCCTTTACTGGTTGCTTCATGTATTATTTTCTCCGTTTAATAACAGAGGCACTTCTTTTCCCTTCCTGTGATTTTCATATTTGCAGTCAAATAACAAATAATATGAACAAGAAGATTTTTATACTGCTGTTAGCAACGGTGCCTGTAATAGCCAGCGCTCAGGTAAATATCTGGGCAGAAAAAATAAATAATAAAATAAAAAGTAAAGCAACAGCCCGAGCAGATCGAAAAATAGATCGGGTTATTGATAATACACTCAATATAATGGAAGGGAAAAAACATCCTGCTAAAAAAAATGAACCTGTACAGGAAAGTATAAACAGCACACCCATAGCCGGAAAAGGAATGTATGTAAAGTATGATTTTATTCCAGGAGAAGAGGTAGTCTACAGTAATGATTTTGCTATGGACAATATGGGTGAGCTGCCCACCGGATGGAACAGTAATGGCACAGGCGCTGTAGTTACGTTGGATGCTTTCAGGGGTAACTGGATGCAGTTGTACCAGAACACAGCTTACCTCACCGACAATAAGGGATCTTTTACGGAGAATTGCACAGTTGAATTTGACCTCGTATTGCGCCGCACTAATCCAAAAGCGCCCTTCCCTGAATTTACCTGGGGTGTATTATCCTCTGGGAGCTTATCACCTGCTGATAATGCACTGCTGAAAAACTACACTTCCGTGTTTGCTACTGAGATGAATATCCAGCCTTCTGAAAACAGCAATGCTTCTGTTCACCTGCAAACATTTGCTAACGGGACAACCTATATCAAAACCGATATAAAAAAGCCGGTTGCAAAGGTGCAAACATTTAATAAAATTATTCATGTAGCCATGCAGGTACAAAAAGAAAGGCTTCGGATCTGGTTCAATGAAGAGAAGCTGTATGATTTGCCAAAGGCCATTGTTGCCGGTGCAAACATCAATCAGCTCTATTTTATCGTAAAAAGATATGGCGGGCCTGAGCAGGAAGTAGGGTATGCTATCAGTAATATAAAAATTGCAAAAGGATTGCCCGATACAAGGCATAAACTGATAAACGAAGGCCGGTTTTTTACTACAGGAATATTATTCCATGTTAATGCTTACACGCTGCTGCCGGAAAGCAGTGGAGTGCTAAATGAAATAGCAGCTGTTCTTACACAAAACCCCGGGCTGAAAATAAAGATTATTGGTCATACGGATAGCGATGGAGATGAAGCTGCCAACCTAGTATTATCAAAGAAAAGAGCCGAATCAGTGAAGCTGGCGCTTATTAACGATTATAGTATTGATGCTGAAAGGATACAGACCGAAGGCGCCGGGGAACAAAAGCCTGTAAGCGACAATAATACCAAAGAAGGCAAAGCAAATAACCGCCGCGTTGAATTTGTGCGACAGTGAGCGCAGAGCCAAATTGAAAATTTGAGCTATGCCGAACGAAGCACAAATCAGCGAAGCTAATTTATAAAGCAATAAGTATCCGGCAACCGGATTAAATAACGCTATACAAAACGCACATAAAATAGAAATTAAATAACTAACGTAAAATATATTATTATGGCAAAAAGAATTTTAGGAACAGACCTGTCTCAAAAAAGGATCACAAGGAAGGGCAAGATATTAAATGTAAAAATATCTGTTATCGCAACATTGCTTACTGTATTCAGTCTTTCTTTATTATCCTTCAGATCCTCTGAAAAGCTGGTAACAGATGTATGGAAACAGTTAGGGATAACGCAGCAACAGGGTTCTGAAAAAATAAAGAATGCTTTCCTGTATGGATATATTGAAAACAGCAGTTCTAAGAACCTGCGTAATCTGGCGTCGGGCGATAAAGCTGCTATTGCCAAAGATCTTGTTATTTATACAAAAAACTATTTAAATGGGCCTGTTTTTAAAGTTGCTTATGCGAAAGAAAGAGCAGCTTCTAAACCAGAAAACATATCATTTGTGCCGGTAACTAAAGAAGGCATAAAGAAAGAAAGGATAGATGAGTTGAAAAAAAATATTAAAGAATTGGAAGAGTCGGTTAAAAAAATGCCCGCATTGGAAAAAGATGCACGCAAAACGATAGCCGGGTATGAGAAAGCTATAAAAGATTATGAAAGCCCTGATAGCAAGATGCTGAATGTCTTTTATGAAACGGCTCTCAACCAGCAGCAGCATACCCCGCAGCAATATGACAAAAGAATGAAGAAATGGGAAACGAATTACCCGCAGGATCACAGGGATAAGATCAGGAAATACCTGGAGGATTATCTGGCTACTGCGGCTACTGTTGACTTTGATGCAGCGCTGACAGAAAAGAATGGTAAAAAAATATTTGTAAATAAAGAATACGAATCCAGGAATGCAGACTGGAAGAGGATCTATCGTGGAGGAAGAGAAGTTTATAACGCGATGAAACCTTTTGCAGAACAATGGTTAAAAGAAATTAAATAAAAATGATAATTAAAATATATATATATCTTTTCATTTGCATGGGCTTTGCCATTGGTTCTGTCAAGGCACAAAATAATGGTGCTATTTCTTCTGATCTAAACAAGCTCATGCAAATGAGCCCGGCTGAACGGGAGGCTTATAAAAAGAAAATGCTCCGGGAGCAAACGGAAAAAGCTGCCGATCTCATAGAAAAAAATAACCTGGATATAGATGTAAGAACCGTTCCGGGTTATTTTTTTCTATGAGATCGGCAGCTTTTTCCGTTTGCTCCCGGAGCATTTTCTTTTTATAA
>JASGDI010000152.1:0-95534 GCA_049841335.1 Niabella sp.
CATTATTTCAAGCACATAGCTACCATCATGGTCCAGCATTGTTTTTAAAGAGGCCTTTAAATTTTCACGCCTGTCAATCCTACGGCATAGAAGCCAATAAGATTGACAGGCGTGAAAATTTAAAGGCCTCTTTAAAAACAATGCTGGACCATGATGGTAGCTATGTGCTTGAAATAATGGTAGGTAAAGAAAATAATGTCTTTCCCATGGTGCCGCAGGGTTGCAGCGTAAGCGAAATAAGGCTGAAATAGTGAGATGATTCATAGCCGGATGACCCAATTTCAAATTTCAAATAACAAAACAAGATGAAACAACAATATACCATTACCGTTTATGCAGAAGACCATATTGGTTTGCTATCACGCATCTGCATCATTTTCTCCAGGAGAAAAATCAATATAGACAGCCTTAATACCTCCTCTTCAGAAGTGGATGGCATCCACCGTTTTAATATACTGATTGATGAAACAGAGGAAGTAGTAAAGAAACTGTGCAAACAAATAGAAAAGCAGGTAGAGGTTTTAAGAGCCTTTTACAATACGAACAATGAAATTGTTTGGCAGGAACTTGCTTTATACAAAGTGCCTACCAAAGAGGTAGCCGAAAAAATGGTAGTAGAAAGAATATTAAGAAAATATGGTGCGCGTGTTGTTTGTGTAAGGCCTGATTTTACCGTATTTGAATCTACAGGTCATACGGAAGATACAGAAGAGCTGGTAAAAAAATTGGGAGAGTATAATCTTGTAGAATTTGTAAGGGGCGCCCGTGTAGCCATTATGAAAGAGAGTGAAGGCTTCCATAAGAGGCTAAAAGAGTTTGAGTATAAAGAGCCGGGCGAAGAAGTAATAGAAAATGAGTTCCTGGAGCAGGGAGAAAAGATCTTTACCATGTAATTTTACCACAAGATTTCATGAACCAGCATTTTGGACTCATACGTATTACACGCAATAATTTTATTGAACTGCTAAATGGTTTACATATTGAGCAATTAAATAAAGTGCCTGTCGGTTTTAATAACAATATAGCATGGAATTTTGGTCATATTGTTGTAGCTGCACAGGTACTTTGTTATCGTTTTTCCGGGTTGCCGCTTAATATAGACAGTAGTTTTGTTGAGCGTTACAAAAAAGGATCAAAGCCAGAAGCGTTTATTGCACAGGAAGAAATTGATCTTCTTAAACATTTATCTTTGAGCAATATTGACCAGTTGGAGACAGACTATAATAACGGTGTTTTTAAAGGCCGGTCTTTTACTCCATATATTACCAGTTTCAATGTCGAATTAAATAATATTGAAGAGGCTATAGCTATGGTACAATCGCACGAGGCATTGCATTACGGCTATGCCCAGGCACAAAGAAGATTAGTTCACTAATAAAATAAATCCTTACAACAAAAAATCAAAAATTAAAAACACGAATAAACAATGGCAAATTATTTTAACACACTACCTCTCAGAGAGCAATTAAATCAATTAGGTGTTTGCGAATTTATGAGTAACGATGAGTTCGCAGATGGCGTTGATGCGCTGAAAGGAAAAAAGATCGTAATTGTTGGTTGTGGCGCACAGGGTCTTAACCAGGGATTGAATTTAAGAGATAGTGGTCTGGATGTTTCTTATGCTTTACGTAAGGAAGCCATAGAAGAAAAAAGAGCAAGCTGGAAAAACGCTACGGATAATAACTTCAATGTAGGCACTTATGAAGAGCTGATCCCAACTGCCGATTTAGTGATCAATCTTACTCCCGATAAACAACATACCAGCGTGATCAATGCTGTAATGCCATTGATGAAACAGGGCGCTACATTATCTTACTCGCATGGCTTCAATATTGTTGAAGAAGGTATGCAGGTGCGTAAAGACATTACCGTTATTATGGTAGCTCCTAAAAGCCCCGGCAGCGAGGTAAGAGCCGAATATCTGCGTGGCTTTGGTGTTCCTACTTTAATTGCGGTACATCCCGAAAATGACCCTGAAGGCAAAGGTCTGGATTGGGCAAAAGCTTACTGTGTGGGAACCGGCGGTCACCGTGCAGGTGTGTTAAGGTCTTCTTTCGTTGCAGAAGTAAAGTCTGACCTAATGGGTGAGCAAACTATTCTTTGCGGTCTGCTGCAAACAGGCTCTATTCTTTCTTTTGATAAAATGATAGAAAAGGGAATTGATCCCGCTTATGCTTCCAAACTCGTTCAATATGGTGTTGAAGTAATTACAGAAGCCCTGAAGCAAGGCGGTGTTACCGGTATGATGGACCGTTTAAGCAATCCTGCCAAAATAAAAGCATTCCAGGTATCAGAAGAATTGAAAAAGATTATGCGTCCCTTGTTCCAGAAACACCAGGACGATATTATGAGTGGTGAGTTCAGCCGTGTAATGATGGAAGACTGGGCCAACGGCGATGCCAATTTGCTGAAATGGAGAGCAGAGACCGGCGAGACTGCTTTTGAAAAAACGCCTGCCGGTGATATGAAGATTGGTGAGCAGGAATATTTTGATAACTATACTTTAATGGCCGCCTTCATCAAATCCGGTGTGGAATTAGCTTTTGAAACAATGGTGGAAGCAGGCATCAAACCTGAGTCTGCTTATTACGAATCATTGCACGAAACGCCTTTGATTGCCAATACCATTGCACGTAAAAAGCTGTTCGAGATGAATCGTGTTATTTCTGACACTGCAGAGTATGGCTGTTACCTGTTTGACCAGGCCTGTAAGCCTTTATTAGCAGATTTCATGAAAACCGTTGATACCGATTTAGTGGGTAAAAATTTCAACGAGGGCAAAGATATGGCGGTGGACAATCAGCAACTGGTAGAAGTAAATGAAGCTATCCGCAATCATCCTGTAGAAGAAGTGGGCCGAGTATTACGCAAAGCCATGACTGCGATGAAGGCTATTAAAACAACCTAAAATGTTTTGCTGTACGAGGCGTCCTCGCCTCGTACTTATATGTTATCGCCTCCAGGCGATAGAAAATATGCTGTTTTTTATTTTACCAGCAGATGAGTAGGTCTCGGTGTTGTTCCGATAACTATCGGAACTCACTTCAACTGAGGAATATAAATCAGCCTATATAAACGAAAATAAATATTGCCACGAATACACGAATCCTGTTTGTGCATTTGTGGCAATTAATTTTTTTACCACGATTATTAATGACCATCCTCAACATACAAAATCTTTCTGTTCATCACGGTTCCAAAACTGTTATAGATAACTTTTCACTAACAGTAAATACAAACGAAGGCTGGATGATACGCGGCGAAAGCGGAAGCGGTAAAACCACTTTAGCCAGGACTATTGCGGGCCTGGTAAAGCACTCGGGCAGTATTGAAATAAATTTTGACAAACAAAGTCTGTTACCCAACAAAACGCTTTTTGTAGAAAACTGGTATCGCTTTACCAACCTCGAAGGTGACAGGAATTTCTATTACCAGCAGCGTTATAATCATCAGCAGAGAAGAGATACCATAACCGTAGGCCGCGAGCTGGAATTATATGGAAAGGAAAATTTGTTGAAAAATGACCTGTTAAACATCCTGATTACAACATTTGATTATCATAAAGTCCTGGATGAGCAGCTTTTTGAAATATCCAGTGGTGAGCATAAAAAATTACAATTGATCAAGGCGTTGTGGCTAAGTCCGCAGCTGCTTATCATTGACCAGCCTTATACAGGATTGGATAAAAGCTCACGCGCCCGCCTTAATCAGTTACTGAATGAATATACTGCAAAGGGAGGAACGCTCATTGTTATTAGTAATGATTCAGAGCTGCCAGAGTGTGTGCATCATCTTATAGAAATAAAGAACGGGAAAATTGTAAACAGCGCTTACAATGTAAATGTTCTTATTCCCTCTCTCCCCCCGGAGCAGGGGGTGGGGGGTGAAGTTCTTGTGTCGCTACCCTCTTTTCTTACAAAACCACCTGAATATACGTCGCAGGAACTGGTGTACATGAAGGATGTTCATGTACGGTATGATGAAAAATATGTGCTTACCCATATTAACTGGCAGGTTCATGCCGGAGAACGGTGGTTGCTGCAGGGTCATAACGGTTCGGGAAAGTCTACGCTCTTAAGTTTGATTACTGCCGACCATCCACAGGCTTATGCCAATGATATCAGGTTGTTTGGTGTGCAGCGCGGTGGTGGTGAAAGTATATGGGATATTAAAAAGCGCATTGGTTTGATATCTCCGGAACTGCACTGGTATTTTGATGCCAATGCTACTGTTTCGCAAAGTCTTGCTTCGGGCTTTTTTGATGCCAACGGGCAATACCAGCGCCTGCGCTATGCTCAAAAGCAACAGTTAGATGAGCTGCTGCATTTTTTAAACCTGTACATGGTGAGGGATGAACTGCTGGCAACACAACCTTTGGGAAAGCAGCGTTTAGCACTATTAGGTCGAACCATTATTAAAAACCCGCAACTATTGGTATTGGATGAACCCTGCCAGGGATTAGACCAGCAACAAACACAATATTTCAATGACCTTGTAGATGAGATCAGTAAAAACGGCGTAACCATTATTTATGTAGGGCATTTTGAAACGCAATTGCCATCATGCCTTACGCATAAACTGGTACTGGAAGAAGGAAAGATTGTACAATAGATTTTGTTGACAAATACGGGTTAACAAAACATAGTCTCTACTCCTGAATAACAGGCCAGATCCTTCTTGCCAGTTCAATGTTGGTGTCTTTGTCAAGTACTATATTAATTTTGCTACCTTTTTTATCGTACACATCGCATAACATGCACGATTGATAGATTAATGAGATGTTATAGTAAATTTCTCCTTTAATTCTATATTCACTTATCATATACAACTGCTGCTTATCTCCCTTTTTTATTTCCATAACCTTAACCTGCAGCCAGGCAGGAATATCTTTTGGGATATCATTATCAACATTGCTCTTTTTTGAGCAGGCAAAAAAACTAACAACCAGTACCAGTATAAAAAAAATATTCCTCATCATTATAAATTTTTGCGAAGTTATTGAATGGTTTCTCATTTTACAATATTTGTAAAAATCCGTTAACAGGTATAACGCAGAAAAAGCGCCATTCGCAACAAGGATCATTTTATTTACATTGCTACTGCTAATTCGGCTTCCTTTAAAAATCACCTTTTGGGGTATTGCCTTATCAAAAATAAAAATATAGCTTTGGGAAAGCAGCAATTAATCCATCTGCTTCATTTATGAATACTGATATAAGAGTGACAATATTTGAAGATAATAAGCTGGTGCGCGATGCGCTGCAAACTATATTAGATGGTACGGCAGGCTTCACCTGTTGCGGTGCTTTTGCAGACGGTAACCAATGGGAACAATCCATTAAACGAAGCAATCCGGATGTTGTTTTAATGGATATTGAAATGCCCGGAATAAATGGCATTGAAGTAACCAAAGCGCTTTGTAAAGAATATCCGGATATAAAAGTGCTGATCCAATCGGTGTACAATGACAATGAAAGGATATTTCAGGCGCTTTGTGCAGGAGCTGTAGGGTACATTCTCAAAACGGACCCGCCTAATAAATACCTGGAAGCTATAAATGAAGTGTATAACGGCGGTGCTCCAATCAATACTGCCATTGCCAGGAAAATAATTAACTTTTTTTCCAATCAGAATATAATACTGGTGGCTCCTGAAAGCAATGATTTCGAGCTGAGTGAGCGGGAAAAAGAATTACTGTCCCTTATAGCGCAGGGCAATGATTATAAAACCATTGCTGCAATGGCTTTCATCAGCTACGAAACCATGCGTACCCATGCTAAAAATATTTATAAGAAGTTGCACGTTGGTAGCCGTAGTGAAGCGGTGCTTAAAGCCAGGCAGCAGGGTCTCGTTAAATAATGAACAAAGACCTTATTAAGGATACGCATCACATAAAAAAGCGATTACCCAATCCTGTAACTTTGAATAAGTTTACATTACAAGTTATGCCAATGATTTTCATCAGCTAATAACCATGCGCATCCATGCTAAAAATATTTATAAAAAGCTTTACGCAAGCAGTCACAGCGAATCAGGGGATATCTTGATGATAAGGAGAGAAACTTTAAACCAAAAGGATGGATAAGCTGATAGTTTCCTTTTACTATTTCTTTCATGGAATATTGTTGTTCCAGGTTACGATATTTTTGTACCTGTACTTTGCCACGAAAAAGAAAGAACTATTATTTTTTGGTTTATTTCTGCTATTACTGGGCATCAATTTCATACTTAACTCTATAGAGCTATATGGGCTTGGAGACCATAAGCAGTTTATGTATTCACCGGTTTATAATTTCGTAAATACACCCTTGGTAATAGTAGCCAATATTTGTTATATCAGTTTTTTAAATGCCTTTTACAAGGGAATTACAAAGAGCAAGATTTTCTTTTCAATACTTAGCATAACACGGGGTGTACTTTTGGGTGCGCTGATTTTATTTGTAGTATTATACTTTTTCGGAATTATTTCAAACCTGCTGTTTAATATTCTTCACACAACAGGTATTGTTGTTGGGATATGGCTGGCAATTATTATTTATAAAAATAAGCTGCCCTTTAAAAAGTATATGATTAATGCCTTTGTGTCTAACCTGGCTGGCACATTTATTACGGTTATGCTGCTATTACTGCAAAACAGTACCACACAGCATATTTTAGTGCGTCAATATCCATATATATTTATTCAGATTGGTTTGTTGTTTGAAATTTTCTTTTTTATGCTTGCCATGCTTAGCAAATGGATACAAATAGAAAAGGAAGCGGCAATAATCAGGGTGAAATCAGAATTGGCAGTAGAGAAATTAAGAAACCAACTGAGTATGGAGCTGCATGATAGCATAGGAAGTGAAGTAAGCGGTATTGCCCTGTACAGCCATCTTACTAAAACACAGTTGGAATCACAGGACTTCACCGGTGTTGAAAAATCGCTTACTGTTATGCAGCATTCATCTGCTCAAATGGTGAACAGGTTAAACGATATGATCTGGTTAATGAAAGCTGAAGAACATTCTGTATCAGAATTAAACATGAAACTTGAAGAGTATATCCTTAATATGGCCGCTGCAAAAAATATGCAGGCGCGGTTTATAAATAATATGCAATCGGATCATTCATTAACTTTTGAGCAAAGACATAATATCTATCTGTTTTGTAAAGAAGCCATCAATAATGCTGTTAAATACAGTGAAGGGAGCCAGATTCATTTCACTATCAACCAGGCCGATAAATATATTGAGTATATTATTTCCGATAATGGAAAAGGCTTTGATGTAAGCCAAACTGCTGCTGGCAATGGTTTAAAAAATATGCAGCAAAGAACGGCAGATATAGGAGCGGATTGCAGTATACAGTCATCCCCTGGAAAAGGCTGTACGGTTGCTTTGCTGATACGTCAAGTTAGTTCATAGTTGATAGGCCATAGTCTGTCAACTATTCTCCCGGCGAAATCACCTATTGGGGTATAGCAGATGTTTGCAGAGATATTTATTTTAGCGGGAGCGATTTCATACAACTAAAACCAAATTTATATCATGCGGCCGGTTACCCCATTAATAATTTCTCCTGTATCTGAAAAGAACAGGATACCCGCTTTTGATATACTTCGCGGTATTGCCCTCTTGGGTATCCTGCTGATGAATATACCCGAATTTTCCCTGCCCCAACGTTACTCTGAAGCTTTCCGAACAGACATTGGAAATATTAATTTTTGGGTAAGAGAGGTAGTGCTTGTTTTTTTTGAAGGCAAGATGCGGGCGCTGTTCTCCATGATTTTTGGAGCAGGTATCCTGCTTTTCATTGCCAATAAAAAGGCCCCTCCCAAAACCATTACCCGGCTTTTTTACAGCCGCATGTTCTGGCTGGTGCTGTTTGGCCTGGCCGATGCGCATTTATTGCTCTGGAGCGGAGATATTCTTTATTACTACGGTGTTATTGGTATGATTGCTTTCCTGTTCAGGAAAATGAAGGCGAAATATTTAATCTGGGCTATACCCATTGTTACCGTGATTGAATTTGCCGTGCAAACCTCGTTCTACCAGGACCTTCGTCAAAAGAGAATAGATTATGTAAGCGTAACCAAAACTCTGCAACCCAACCAGGTTCCCACAGCACAGCAGAAAAAAGTGCTGGATGAGTGGCGTAAAATTGAGCAGGATTTTTTACCTAATGATAACGACATTATTGAAAACACCCGCATCATGAAAAGCGGTTACAGCACAGTGGCCCAAAAGGTAAGAAAGGAATCCTTGTTGTTTCAAACCACTTACCTGCTTTATGGTATCTGGGACCCGCTGGCTTTAATGCTGCTGGGTATGGCGCTGCTTAAATGGGGCTTTCTTACCAATAAATGCACCACCCGGCAATACCGGCTTACAGTTATCATTGGTTATGGCCTGGGCCTGCCTCTTGTTATTTATGAAATGTATTACGGCTATGTGCATATACCCAACCTTGCCGCCACCTTCAGGTTGATGGAGCAACGGCCTGTACCCTGGGGTAACCTTATTTACCCGGTGCAACGCATAGCATTAGTGCTGGCACATACTTCGCTGGTGATGCTTTTTCTGCGCGGAGGGAGGATGCAATGGCTTTTCCAAAAGCTGGCTGCTGTTGGCCAGATGGCGCTTACTAATTATGTGATGCAAACTATTATCTGCACTTTGTTCTTTTTTGGCTATGGGCTTAATTATTATAACGAGCTGGCTTACTACCAGGTGTTTTATGTAGTGCTGGGCGTGTGGTGTGTACAGCTTGCATACAGCTCTTTATGGTTACGCTATTTCCTGTTCGGGCCGCTGGAATGGTTATGGCGATCGCTCACCTATTGGAAAAGGCAGCCAATGCGAAAGAGATAATGTGTTGAATAAGCTAATGCCTAAACGGGGGATGATAATAAGAAGTTCAAATTTTAAAGTTTAAGATTCAAAGCAGGCAACGTTAAAAGTAAAATAACGATCCAGGCGGTTAAAGAGTAAAATCCGGCAATGCCATTCTATTCAATTTTTAATATAATATTTTATGCAGATACCAGCGTTTGAATAATATAACCCCGTCTATTTGAAAGGCAGCCCTGAAGCTCGGGGCTGCCTTTTTGTATGAAAAAAATCTGTATGTGCTTTGCATTTAAACCAGGATCGCTTCTTTTTATAGCCTTAACTTTAACAGTTCGCAGTTGTTAGACAGAAGCATTGAGGTTGTCCCTGATATTTATATTGCCCTCTGCCCACAGCCAGTTTATGGATTCGTAAACAAATGATACCTGTTCTTTCATCGGCAGGAGGTTCCCTTCGTTTTCCCTGTTGTTTTGCATCTGAAAATCTATCCTGGAAACAAATGCATTGTATAATGTTACGGTGTAGATATTGGAATCCAAACCGCCGGATCCGAACCTTCCTGTCTGGGAGTTCCCGTAGAACATAATATCAGCCTGTTTTACAGGAACATGCTCTATCAGCAACTGGTGGAGTATGGGAGTTGCCATATCTGTTTCTTTCAGGATAGTGAGCGGCAGATATTGTCGCTTTCCTGTAACCTGACCGGTATAAGGATCGTTCGGAGAAAAAAGTCCGTGGTCGACTGCAATAACTTCGATATCACCTTCCTGCCCCGGCTTAAAGGCAGCACCCCTTATTCTGCCATATTTTTCTGTATAGAGCCTTAAATATGCTGTTATCATTTTTATTTTTTTTAGCCCTCATCAATATTAACATCTATATAATTCACTCCTTTTTGAACAATCTTTAGTCTTCTGGAAGGAATGAAGTAACTGTAAGTAACACTGTGAGATGTAGAGGTAGAAGATGAAGAAGATGCCGATGTAGCATTTTCTGCCGCCAGTGTTGAGGAAATTATTGATCTGATATTACTAAGAAGTGTGCCATCGGTAATATTGAAGCCTGAAAACATTGATGCTTCCTTCTCTACCGCACTCTCTACCACTTGTGCAGTTGTATGTTCTGAGCTTGCTGTGATTTCTCTTTTCTGGCGGGTTTGCAACACATCAAAACTGAGATTATTACTGTTGCCGATCGAGATGCCTCCGGTGGCAAAATGATAATAGAAATCTGGATCGGCGCTGGATGCACCGGCTTCTCCGGGCGTTCCCTTTATTTCAAGAATATTGTCTTTAGAACTATCGAGCTCTATTATTGTCCGGAAAATGGATGAGGAAGTGATCTCTACAATATCATCAACTGCTGCACCATAGTTTAGCAGGAAGCTGCCCACAAGCGGCCCGCCGTTCATGTTCTTCATATTCAGGGTGAGGTTGTATTTGTTTTTTCCGCCTTTGGGCCTGGAAGGGGTTTTGGTGGTGCCCTGTCCTTTTCTTATTCTGTCTTCAGTCATTTCTTTAGACTGGCCTTCGTCAATTTGGCCTTTTTGTTTGGCCTCGTCTATCTGGTCGGTGTCTTTTTGAGTTTCTTCTCTTTCCTGTTCTTTACTTTCCTGATCTGCCTTAGTAGTGTCAAGCGCTTTTTTAGCTTCCTCCTGGGCATCTGCAGTGGGAAGTATGCCGCTTTTATTGGCATCTTTTATCATATCCAGTTTTGCAGCAGCCTTAGCCAGATCAGCTGCTTCTTTACCAAATGACTGTGCGGTATCCATTGTTTTTTGGAAAGTGGCAAGGGCATTAAGCTGGTTTTGACTCAACCCGGTAAGATCACGGAAAGCATCACTCTTACCCATGAGTTCCAGTATCTGCTGCAAACCTGCAGGGTCGGGAGCTGCCGGTGCGTTTTGAATGTTTACTACAGGTTGGGGGAAGTCTTTTGCCTGCAGATTACCGGGATCCGCCCTTCTGGTATCGGTATTGATCGGTAAAATAGGAGTAGTAGGACTGTCGGGTATCGGCGACTCTTCCCAGCGCCAGAACCTGCTTTCATCTTTTTCTTCACAGGAATTGCATTTACCCATTACCGACTCGGCATATACACCTTTTGTGGGCAGGCTCACACGCATAGGATCTTGCTGCTCATCGTAGTATTGCGCAAACAGGTCAAAAGTGGCATCTATTGTAGGGTCCAGCTGATTACCTGGCGCAACCGGCATTATCAGTGAGTTTCCTGCTATACCAATAAGCCTGTTTTCAACAACGGAAGCAACGCTGCGCCCGTTTGCTTTTCCGGGTGCAATTATTCCATCAAGCAGCATGTACCTTCGTTCGGGCGTCATGTCAAACCAGATAGCTTTATGATAATATTCAAGGCTTTCGTTGAGATGGTGAAGCAATTTGTTAGCGAAATTCACATCTTCTGCCCGTGGATTTCTTAATTCATCATGAGTCAGTGGTGTTGGTATATATACTCCATCTGTATCTGCAAAGAGGTCGTTCTCTATTCTCTGGTTAAAAAGAAAACCGGAGAAGTTTTCGGTGCGGTAACGCAGGTTTCCTGAAAGCACTCTTACCTTCATGTACTTGTTGCCAAAATTGCTGAAATCAATACCCGGGTCCGATCTTTTTAATCGTTCCTTGTCAATTGTAATAACAAGTGCTTCTACACTGCTGCGCGGTACATTTCTGGGAGTGGTAGCATCCTGTCGTATGGAAACTCTCAGAGAGGCTCTTTGCCTGAACACAGAAACAAGGCTAAGATCAAAGTTCAGGTCTCTCCCTTTATCTGTCCGGATCCTTACAGCATTCAGAAAGCATTCAATAGCTCTCGGGCCTGCGATGTCTGCAAGCTCATCGTTCCTGAGATAGCGGTCTTTATAATCGCTCAGGCTTACATTCAGAAATGTGAAGAAGTTCATAATAGCATCGTCTATCCTGTTGTCGTTGTTATTAAAGAAGCTAAATTCAATAAAAAGGTCTCCAGAATAGGTTGTTATGTTCTGCTCTGCATAGTTTACTCTGGGGTACCCAATGCTATCGTAGTAATTGTCTGCATTTTCCTTTTCATGAAGTATTCTTACGATTGCATCAAATGCAGGGAGCAGGTTTCGTTTGAGTAGCCGCCTTTCAAGAATGGACCGCCAGCGCAAACATTTTTCCAGATCAAATGGTGTTATCTGAAGAGGGATGAAAAGACATTCCTGCACGCCTGCAAGCCTTGTTTGTACACTAAAATGCCGTAATACTTCGAAATACTGGATGGTAATTGCATGACAGTGATTGTAGTTGGCTACTGATTCTGCTGTTGCCTGCACACGCTCGCCCTGACTTACCGTTTGCACTACTGTTGCCCGTTGTGACCTTACCATGCTCGCGGCCTGTGATGTACGGTCAGAAATACTTTGCAGGCTGCTTGCAGTGCTGTCACGATGAGCGTTTTGACTTGCGCTGGAGCCTGATGAGCTTTTGCCACCGCTTATGCCTAAAAGGCTGCCAAAAGTGCCAATACCGGGAATGATGCCCATAACGGAGCTGCCAAACCCAAATCCGAAGCCTCCGGTTGAAGCATTTGAATTTGCCCTTATATTTTCGTTAAGTGTTGCATTTACTACTTCGCTGATGTCCCGGTCTCTTACAAGCGTGCTGTTAAGCGCCTCTTCGTAGTCAAGCTCCTGGGTGTTTGAAGCGCTTTCTCTTCTTTCCCAATCCAGCACAGCGATCTGCTTTTTTTGCCCCGGGGCCAGGGGAAGCGAGTATAAAATATCCCCGAGAGAATATCCATCGGGCAGCCATTCCTGTTTAAAATGGAGCAAATGACCATGAGCTATACTTGCAGCCTGGTAAATAGTTGGCTCATCGTCCCAGTCTATCTGATTAAGCGGACTAAGATACGTACGCCCTTTAAATTGTCTTTTGTTTTTCCCTTTAGTGGTACCTGCTACTTTATGGTCCAGCATGATCTTTTCCAGCAGATCGCGATTGAGCGACAACACACGGACAGTTTTTGATGTGGTTTTGCCTACAACATAGTCCGTACCGGAGTAGGAAACCTCATCTTTTTGTTCCGTACTGTTTTTCACAAGCGTATCTACCGAGGCAACATATTTTCTGAAAACACTCAAGGGCACTTTCCCTCCCGAGCCATATATTTCATCAAGATCCACTTCTTCTTCATCCTCTATGACGTCTGCTATTATTGAAGGCTCCGTTGTTCTTACTACGGCATAGTAGCTGCGTTCTTCCAGCACTTTCTTATTATGAAAGTTCAGGTCGCCACAGCCACATTTGCAATCCTCCTTTCCTCCGTCTTCATTTTCATTTACAACTACAATAAGCCGTTGTGGTATAGAATATGTAGTACCTGCGCCATCTTCTGTTTTTTCTTTTAAGGTTACAGGTTGCTCCCAAAACCTGTCGTCTTTGCTTACTGTAACCTTAGCTGCGATCACTTTTTCTGCATCTTTAGGCTCGTTGAATACCAATAAACCCGTAACAAAGTATCCGTTTGTTTCGGTTGTGGCAAATCCTACAGGGAAAAATACCGGCGCTTCGTTCTCACCATTTTTTAATGCTGCCGATAATACAATCTGATAGCCATCGGCTTTTTGCTCATCGGTAATAATAAGCTTGCCTCTTACCTGGTACGACATTGTCATGTCTGCAGGTTTGCCAATATCAAAGCTTATTGTAGCTACGTTCAATACAATATTTCCGATAGCGTTTTTTTCTACTTCTATTATTTCCCCCCGGGGTTCTGTATTGCCGAGACTTATTGCTGCATACTCGCCCATCGCGCTTTTTACCTGGTAACTTATTTTACTGCCATCCGCAATAACTGCAGGGTCTATATCTATAAGAACAATCCGGTTGTCTTCAATAGGAAAAGACTCTGTGATCGTAAACCGCTGTTTATTGATATACGATATTATAAACTGGTAGCCCAGAAACAATTTTTCATCTCCAACCGGTTTAAACGTATACTGAACAGTCTTTACAGTATTTGTGGTTACCGGGTTACCGAATGTTATGGTTTCTCCTATAACTTTAGCGTCTGTAACGGAAACTCCGAGGATATCAAAATCTGACAGTTTCTTGAACGTAAGACCGTTTTTGAGTGCCTTTTCTATATTGTTTATAGCAGCTGCAGATACTTTGCCTTCTGTAAGCCTCTTCTTCAGATCTGCCAATTGAGAAAGGTCATTTACATTTAGTTTCATAACAAGTTTTTTGATGGTGATAAAATGTACATGCATACAATCTGATGCCGATGATCAGTTACTCACACCTGCCTGTGCAATGAGAGGGCATAGCACTGCAGGTTATAAATCATCTTGCCACTAAGCCTGGTACAAATGTTTTTCATGATTTTGGGTATCCCATAGCACTCCCTATTCTATTGCACAGCTAATTTCACTTTTCTGTTGCCTGTAACCAATACCGCATTGTGGTATTTTTGAGAAGATACCTGTCAATGGCGCAAAGAGGAAGAGAAGATGCAGCAACTGTTAGCGAAAAATGCTGTCAGGGGTTTTTCTGAAAGACCGGCAAAGCTATGAAATGAACGCTACGGGGAATAGGAGCAAAATGTAGGAGATGAATAGTGCGCAGCCATTTATTTTATTGATGGACCTGATCCTTAGCTCAGTGAAACATATCAATCGGGCTGGCAACCTTTCTATCCGGTTTACAGTGATTTTCCGGATTGATAAATGTGTGCATATTGCGGCTGTTATTTCTTTTTTGAAGCCTTAGCCTCTTTATTATACGCCAGGCAAATTTTTATCCAGTAATTAAAATCCTTTTTGGAAGCAAATCCTTCGGGAGCTACATAGCAATAGCCTTTTAGCTGGCGGCCCCGCATGATCATTGGCTGGTAGCCATTTCTTTCGGCAACCTCGTCTTCCAGTCCGGGGTGGTAGCGGCACATCAGTCCGTCTTCGGTTATATTGATGCACATTTTATCATTTACTAAAAATGCCAGTCCGCCAAACATTTTCTTTTCTTCTATGGATAAACCCGGAACAGCAGCAAGCTGCTCCCTTACCCTGTTTGCTAATATTGTATCGTGTGCCATGGTAATAAATGAGGTTGAATGGTATGAAAGATGAGGGTAAAGTTAAAGACTATTTATCTTGTGTGTTATTACCCATGCGCGTTGAACATTGATTATTAAATATTCCAATAATCAATCACAGCTTTCCAAGCCGCTGAATAGCTGCCCTCAGCACCTCATCTTTCTTGGCAAAGCATAACCTTACTATTTTATCATTTTGAGGAGTATTATAGAATGCGCTTAAAGGTATGGTGGCTACTTTATGTGCTGTGGTGAGCCATTTTGCAAATTCCACATCATTTAAATCGCTGATGTTGCTATAATCATATAGCTGGAAATAAGTTCCCTGGCTTGTATTTAGTTTTTTAAAGTGTGAGGTTTTTAATCCTTCAATCAGCAATTCCCTTTTTCCTTGCAGCAAACGTGCTGCCGTGCCTTTTTCATATATTTCGAGATATTTTGCCAGCGCATATTGTGCCGGGCTGTTAACACTGAAGGTCAGGTACTGATGTATTGATTTAAATGCTTCTGTTATTTCTTTAGATGCCACGCAATAGCCGATCTTCCATCCCGTAATATGAAATGCTTTACCAAAAGAGTATATAGAAATTACCTTATTGTTTAAAGACTCCTGCAAAAAGCCCGGCACATGGCAATGGGCATCATAAACAATACTATCATATACCTCGTCAGACACTACATAAATGTCTCTGCCCTCAATTATTTCAGCTAATTGGTTCCAGTCGTTTTGCGTCCATACATAACCTGTAGGATTGTGCGGTGTATTGATCAATATAGCTTTTGTTCTGGCAGTGATAGCCCGGGTAATTTTTTGCCAGTCTATTGCAAAATTATCAGCGGCGCTCAAAGTAATTTTTACAGGAACACCTCCGTTAATCTCTATAGCCGGCAGATAACAGTCAAATGCGGGCTCTAAATAAATGACTTCATCTCCTTTTTCAATAATAGTGGTAAGCGCTGTATAAATACCATACGTGGCACCTGGTGTAATGGTTATTATTTCGGGTGAGCAATAATCAGTGTTATATCTTTCGTTTAGCTCCCCTGCTATATTCTCGCGCAGCTTTACCAGCCCCTGCATAGGGGCATATTGGTTATACCCTTCTGTAACAGCTTCCTGTAAAAGTTCGTGCAGTTCAGGTGCTACAGGATAATCAGGCAACCCCTGCGACAGGTTGTAAGCGTTTTCCTGTCTTGCCAGGCTGGTCATTATAGTGAAGATGTTAAGCGGCGAAGCAGAATGTTTTAAATGTAATCCCATTAAATAAAATTAGTTTTGCAAATATGCAACAACTTCCTTTTAAAACTATTTCTGTCTGAAACTTCTGTCAGCATGTTCGTATTTTTGCAGCCCTTATTAAATAGGGAATAAGTTATGTCATTCAACCAACTTTTGATAAAAGAAAATGTTCAGTCAGCAGCACAACGTTTACAATCCATAGTTTTACAAACACCCTTACAATTGAATACTGCTTTAAGCCGCCAGTTTGAAGCTAATGTTTATTTAAAACGGGAAGACCTCCAGTTGGTGCGTTCTTATAAGCTGCGCGGCGCGTATAATATGATGAGCAGCCTTCCCAAAGAAAAGCTGGAATGTGGTGTGGTATGCGCCAGTGCCGGTAACCATGCGCAGGGCTTTGCTTTTAGCTGTAAGGCTTTGAATATAAAGGGTACCATCTTTATGCCTTCCATTACTCCCAAACAAAAAATAACACAAACAGAAATGTTTGGGGAAGATAATATTGAGATCATACTAACCGGCGACACTTACGATGATTGTGCCAATGCAGCCAAGAAGTTTACTGCAGAAAACAACATGACTTTTGTCCATCCCTTTGATGATGAAAAAGTAATAGAGGGACAGGCCACCGTTGGATACGAGATTTGCGGGCAAATAAAAGATATTGACTACGTGATTATACCTATAGGAGGTGGTGGCTTATGCGCCGGGGTTGGTAGCTTTATAAAAGCGGTCAGCCCGGCTACAAAGATCATTGGTGCAGAGCCGGAAGGAGCGCCTTCCATGACCGAAGCGCTGAAAGCAGGTTATCCTGTAGCATTAAACAGTATGGACCGCTTTGTTGACGGTGCCGCCGTAAAGCGGGTAGGGGATATTACTTTTGATATATGTAAGCATGTTTTGGATAAAGTGATATTGGTTCCCGAAGGAAAAATATGCACAACCATACTGGAACTGTATAATAAAGATGCTATAGTGGTGGAGCCGGCCGGAGCGCTCTCCATTGCGGCGTTAGGTTTTCTGGGCGATGCTGTTAAAGGCAAAAATGTAGTTTGCATAGTAAGCGGCAGCAATAATGATATAGACCGTATGCAGGAAATAAAAGAGCGGAGCCTGCAATACGAAGGACTGAAGCATTACTTTCTCATAAATTTTGCACAGCGTCCCGGGGCCTTAAAACAATTTGTAAATGATGTATTAGGGCCCGATGATGATATTACCCGTTTTGAGTATATGCAGAAAACCAATAAAGAAAGCGGGCCTGCGCTTGTAGGAATTGAGCTTAAAAATAAAAGCGACTATCAGCAACTGATCAGTAGTATGCAGCTGCATCATATCAGTTATACGGAGCTTAATAAAGATGATGCGCTGTTTAGTTACCTGGTATAATACAATACTGTTAGCAGGTATATAAGATGACTTTATTATTACAAATATTATTGCCTGTAGCAGCGGTGTAAAAATTAAATAATATCTAATGATTTTAAAAAAATATTAGATAAATGATAATTTTACCTCTTCTGCGTCATATTTTTGTCAAATTTCCAATTTTTTTGATTAATTTACACGGCTCTCGATTGTCTTCTCCGTATTGAAAAACCAAAATTTTTATAAATTTTTTATAAGGAACTATGACAGAAAACAAAGGTCTTTATGACCCATCTTTTGAGCGTGATGCGTGTGGAATTGGTTTTGTTGCCAATATAAAAGGTAATAAAAATCATCAGACCATTTCAGATGCGCTCACCATTCTCGAGAACATGGAGCACAGGGGTGCCTGCGGATGTGAGGCCAATACAGGGGATGGCGCAGGAATTATGATCCAGATTCCTCATGAATTTTTTTATGATGAATTGTTACATTTGGGTATTACACTTCCCGCAATTGAAAAATATGCTGTAGGGATGGTTTTCTTCCCTAAGGAATTAAGAGTGCGGGAAGAGTGCCGCGATATCTTTAACCGCGCAGCAGAAAAAATGGGGATGCGTGTTATCCACTGGCGTAAAGTACCTGTCACTAATTCAGGTATTGGCCCCAGCGCTCTGAGCGTAGAACCCGCTGTTGAACAGGTTTTCATTGAGCGTCCTGCAGGGGTGGAAACAGCGATCGGGTTTGAAAGAAAACTTTTTGTTTTACGAAAATATGCTACACACATAACCGGCAATGCCGTAAAGAAGGACCCGGTTGGGTTTTATATTTCCTCACTATCCTGCCGTACCTTAATATATAAAGGCCAGCTTACCAGCCACCAGGTGCGTGAATATTACAACGATCTTTCTGATAAACGTGCCGTAAGCGCGTTTGGCCTGGTGCATTCAAGATTTGCTACTAATACTTTCCCTTCATGGAGATTAGCTCAGCCATTCCGTTTCATAGCACATAATGGCGAGATCAATACTTTACAGGGAAACCTGAACTGGTTGCGTTCCGCAGAATCCAGCTTTGAATCACCATTGTTCACAGAAGAGGAAATGGACATGCTGGTTCCTATCGTAAGCAATGACCAGAGTGACTCGGCCTGCCTGGATAATATGGTAGAGTTGCTGGCTTTAACAGGCCGTCCGCTGCCACACGTAATGATGATGTTGATCCCTGAAGCCTGGGATGGTAATGAAGAAATGGATCCTGTTAAAAAAGCGTTCTATGAGTTCCATGCCTGTTTAATGGAGCCCTGGGATGGCCCCGCTTCTATTTCATTTACAGATGGAAAAATAATCGGGGCTACTTTAGACAGAAACGGCCTCCGCCCTTCACGATATTGTGTTACTACAGATGGCCGTGTAATTATGGGGTCCGAAACCGGCGCTTTACCTATTGACCAGAGTATCATTAAAGAAAAAGGAAGGCTACAACCGGGTAAAATGTTCCTGGTAGATATGGAGCAGGGCCGTATTATTAGTGATGAGGAACTAAAGCAGGACATCTGTTCAAAAAAACCTTATGGAGATTGGTTAAACCAATATAAAATACGCTTAAATGAACTTCCTGAACCCCGTGTAATGTTCAGCGACCTGGGGGCAGACCAGATATTCAAATACCAGAAAGCATTTGGCTATACATCAGAAGATGTAGAGAATATTATTACGCCTATGGCTACCGATGGTAAAGAACCTATCGGATCCATGGGTGTAGATACGCCGCTTGCTGTTTTAAGTGATCAGCCCCAACATTTAAGTTATTATTTCAAGCAGTTATTTGCCCAGGTAACCAACCCGCCTATTGATCCTATCAGGGAAAGAATGGTAATGTCATTGGCTACCTTTGTAGGTAATAACGGCAGCTTATTGATAGAAGATGAAAAAGACTGTCATGTTGTAGCACTAAAGCAACCGGTGCTTACCAATTATGAATTAGAGAAGCTGAGAAGTATTGATACCGGCAGCTTCCAGGCTAAAACTATACAGTGTTATTTTGTAGCTGATGGAAAACCTGGTTCCATGCGCCGCGCACTGGACAGGCTCTGCCGTTATGCGGAGGATGCCGTTAACGACGGCTTTGAAGTACTGGTATTGCAGGACAGAGCCATTGATGGTGATCACGCTGCTATTCCGTCTTTGCTGGCTGTATCTGCTGTGCATCACCACTTAACAAGAAAAGGCCTGCGTGGTAAAGTAGGTATTGTAGTAGAGGCCGGAGATGTATGGGAAGTACATCATTTTGCATGTTTGCTTGGCTTTGGCGCTACGGCAATTAACCCTTACCTCGCTTTTTCAACCATTAAACTGTTAAAAGAAACAGGTAAGATAAAGTCTGATAAATCGGTAGAAGAACTTCACAAAAATTATATCAAAGCTGTAAGTGACGGATTGCTGAAGGTTTTCTCAAAAATGGGTATTTCCACGCTTCAGTCTTACCAGGGTGCCCAGATTTTCGAGATTATTGGTCTTAATAAAGAAGTGGTGAACAACTACTTCACCAATGCTACCTCCCGTATTGAGGGTATGGGCCTTGACGAAATAGCCCGGGAGGCGCTCGCGAAGCATCATTTCAGCTTCACGCGCAAGCAACTGCCCGTGGACCTGCTACCCACCGGAGGTTTCTATCAATGGAAGCGTAAAGGAGAAGCGCACATGTTTAATCCGCAAACCATTCACTTGCTGCAGTATTCAACAAGAATGGGGGATTACAGTATATTCAAAAAATATACAAAGCTTATTGATGAGCAGGGGCAAAAAGCAATCACTATCCGCAGTCTGTTCGACTTTAAACGCAGCCGCCCTTCTATTTCTATTGATGAAGTAGAACCGGCAGAAAATATTTATAAAAGATTTGCTACCGGCGCTATGAGCTTTGGTTCCATCAGCTGGGAAGCACATACTACCCTGGCTATTGCTATGAATCGGCTGGGTGGTAAAAGTAATACCGGTGAAGGTGGTGAAGATGAAGCACGCTACACCCCATTGGAAAATGGGGATAGTATGCGCAGCGCTATCAAGCAGGTGGCCAGCGGACGTTTTGGTGTTACCAGTTTATATTTGACAGAAGCCGATGAGCTGCAAATAAAAATGGCACAAGGGGCAAAGCCCGGCGAGGGCGGTCAGCTTCCCGGTCATAAAGTAGATGACTGGATCGGCCGTACAAGGCACTCTACCCCGGGGGTAGGGCTGATCTCTCCGCCTCCGCACCACGATATTTATTCTATCGAAGATCTGGCGCAATTGATATTCGATCTCAAACATGCTAATCGCCATGCACGTATTAATGTGAAGCTGGTGAGTAAGGCAGGAGTGGGTACTATTGCCGCAGGTGTTACAAAAGCAAAAGCTGATGTAGTACTGATTGCTGGCCACGATGGTGGTACAGGCGCATCGCCGCTAAGTTCCATTCGCCATGCAGGGTTACCCTGGGAGTTGGGCGTTGCAGAAGCGCAGCAAACCCTTGTGAAAAATAAATTACGCAGCCGCGTGGTTTTACAAACTGATGGCCAGATGCGCTCAGGCAGAGATATTGTGATCGCTACATTATTAGGCGCTGAAGAATGGGGTATTGCTACCGCAGCCCTTGTGGTAGAAGGCTGTATTATGATGCGTAAATGCCACCTGAATACCTGCCCTGTGGGTGTTGCTACACAGGACCCTGACCTTAGAAAGCGTTTTTCAGGTACAGCGGATGCTGTTGTAAATTTCTTCAAGTTCATCACGCAGGAAATGCGTGAGCTGATGGCCGAGCTGGGTTTCAGAACGGTGGATGAAATGGTAGGCCAGGTAGATGAGCTGAAAATAAGAGAGGGTATTGATCACTGGAAGTATAAAGGGTTAGATCTTTCTCCTGTTCTTTATAAAGAACCTGCTGAAGAAGGAGTGGGTATTTATCACTATGAGGAGCAGGATCATGGTTTAGATGATATCATCGACTGGAAATTCATTGAAGCAGCTAAGCCCGCCCTCGAAAACGGTACGCCGGTAAAAGCCTCATTTGATATCGTAAATACAGATCGCGCAGCGGGTACTATTTTATCTCATGAGCTTACTAAAAAATACCGGGATGCAGGCCTGCCAGAAGATACCATTCACATCCAGTTAAAAGGCACTGCCGGCCAAAGCTTTGGTGCTTTCTGTAATAAGGGTATTACGCTGGAACTTGAAGGAGATGCCAATGATTATTTTGGTAAGGGATTAAGCGGCGCCAGACTTATTATCTATCCGGATAAAAACGCAGGGTTTGTTCCTGAAGAAAACAGTCTTATAGGTAACGTAGCTTTCTATGGTGCAACAAGCGGAGAGGCTTATATCCGTGGTAAGGCCGGAGAAAGGTTTGCCGTGCGTAACTCAGGTGCTACTATGATTGTAGAAGGTGTGGGCGACCATGGCTGTGAATACATGACTGGCGGGCGCGCCATCATCCTGGGTCCTACCGGCCGTAACTTTGCAGCAGGTATGAGCGGTGGTATTGCATACATTTATGATGCCGCTCAAAAGTTTGCCGGTAACTGTAATATGGAAATGGTTGAGCTGGATCCTGTGGATGCAGAAGATGCAACTTTCCTGCAACAGCAAATAGAAAAGCATTACCAATACACTAATAGTACAGTAGCCCGATTCGTTTTAGACGATTTCGAAAACCAGCTTAAGAATTTTGTAAAAGTATATCCAAGCGAATACAAAAAAATTATGCAGGCTAAAGTGGCGCAAAAACAAATAGCTTAAAACAATTTATAATTTGAGATTTAATGATTTGAAATTTAATCTCAAATCAGAAATTATAAATCAGAAATAATTACAATGGGTAAACCAACAGGATTTTTAGAATTTACAAGAGAAACTCCATCGAAAAAGCCGGTAGAAGAAAGACTCCAGGACTATCGTGAATTTGTAGAACTATTCCCCGAAGAAAAACTCAATCACCAGGCAGCACGCTGTATGGATTGTGGCATTCCCTTTTGCCATAGTGGTTGTCCTTTAGGAAATGTGATACCTGAATTTAATGATGCCGTTTATAGAAAAGAGTATCGTGAAGCATACGAGATATTATCTTCTACCAACAATTTTCCCGAGTTTACCGGCCGCATTTGCCCGGCGCCGTGCGAAATGAGCTGTGTATTGGGGATTAATCAGCCACCGGTAGCTATTGAAGAAATAGAAAAACACATTATAGAAATAGCGTTTGAAAAAGGCTTTGTTGCCAAGAAAGCGCCTAACGTAAGAACTGGCAAAAAGGTAGCGGTTATTGGTAGCGGCCCTTCGGGTCTTGCTGCTGCGGCACAGTTAAACTATGCGGGCCACACCGTTACTGTATTTGAGCGGGATGAACAACCGGGTGGTTTATTGCGTTACGGTATTCCCGATTTCAAGCTGGAAAAATGGGTGATTGACCGCCGTATCAATTTAATGCAGGAAGAAGGGATTACTTTTAAATGTCATGCCAACGTAGGCAAAAACGTAAAAGTAAATGACCTGATGCGCCAGTATGATGCTATTGTTTTGGCCGGCGGCAGTACGGTTCCGCGTGATTTACCCATACCCGGCAGGGAATATAAAGGTGTTCATTTTGCAATGGACTTCTTAAAACAAAACAATAAACGTGTTGCAGGTAAAGACTTTTTAGCTAATCGCGATATCGAAAGTAATATACTGACTGAGGAGCTTCTGGCAACCGGTAAAAACGTAGTGGTAATAGGTGGCGGTGATACGGGCAGCGACTGTGTAGGTACCAGTAACCGCCATAAGGCAGCATCTGTAACGCAGTTTGAGCTTTTACCTATGCCTCCCAAAGAGAGAACAGATTTAATGCCCTGGCCCACTTATCCCATGCTGTTAAAAACTACTACCAGCCATGAAGAAGGGGCACAAAGGCATTGGAGCATTGCCACCAAAGAATTTATAGGCGATGAGAACGGCAATCTGAAAGCCCTGAAAGTGGTGGACCTGCAATGGGCTACTCCTGCACCGGGACAACCCGCTAAATTTACCGAGGTAGCCGGCAGTGAACGTGAATTACCCTGCGAATTAGCCCTGCTGGCAATGGGATTTGTTCATCCGTTGCATACGGGGATGTTGGAAGAGTTAGGTGTAGAGCTTGATAACAGGGGCAACGTAAAGGCTGCGGAATTCGACTATAAAACCAATGTATCCAAAGTCTTTACTGCCGGCGATATGCGCCGTGGCCAAAGCCTTGTAGTATGGGCTATCAGCGAAGGCCGAGAATGCGCCCGTAAAGTGGATGAATACCTCATGGGAAGCTCTGCACTGGAAAGCAAAGAGAACTCTATACTGATGTCATTTCAATAAGAAAATAGTTAGTTATTAACAAAGCGGCTTTTTAAAAGAAAAAGCCGCTTTGTTAATAATATAAACTCCGGCACGCGGAAAAGGTAATGCAAAATGAACACTTTGGCTGTGCGAAGTGTCCTAGCCTTGTACTTTGCGCCTTGCTGCAATAAAGAAGCCGCCCGGAAGAGCGGCTTTGCTTTATAACAAAAAAACAATCAAAGACTTATTTTACCTCAACAACTTCATATACGGTTTGTCCGTCTTCACTCACCTCTTTATAATAAACATTGTTGGGAGAAACAAACAATTTTTTGCCGTTTACAGTTACCTGTTTGCTATCGCGTGGCAACTGTTCCAACCGGTCGCCCACCTGTGGCCTTACCGTGTAAGTATCATTTTTATCGGTAACAGGGTTGTTATCAGTATCCTCATTTGCCATCTCAGGCACATCATCAGTGCTGTTATAGCTTTCATCAGGGACATTGTAATCATTTTCCTGTGTATTTAATTCGCCGTTCCTGCCAGCTATTATGTACACAGGCCTGCCGTCCGCATCGGCGTCCTTATAATAGTAAGTACCGTTTTTTTCGTAATAATATTTACCATCAATCTTCTGCAATTTTGCTCCTAATGGTAGCCGGCTTACCTCGCCTCCCAGAGGAGTTGCCACTATTTCAAATGCTCCGTCCTGTCTTTCCCGAAGGTAAGTGTCGCCTTTCCGGTAGTAGGTAATTCCATTGATCTCTACCTTCACTGCTCCCTGGGGAACGCTTCTTACTGTGGCTCCCGGAGGAGGCACCACTACACCAATATTTACTCCTACTCCAGGTCCCCAGCCGTAACCCCATACTCTTGGGCCATAAAATCCGCCCCACATGCCGCCAATGCCTACTGAGACCATCGGCCGCGAGCGATATACCGGGCGCCCCCTGTAAATACGACCCCGTTGAGCGTTAGCCTCCATTTCTGTCAGGAATAAAGCAGCAAAGAGTATTGCAGGTAACACAAATCGCTTCATTTTATGCTATTTTTTGCAGATAAGACGATCAGTTTCGGAAAAAAGATGCGTGAGGAGTGTTAAAAAAGTTGGGAAGTCCGGGAGTCCGGGGACCGAAGATGCGCGAACGGTTACTGGATACTGGATGCTGGTTATTCGTACATCGTACACCTAACATCGTACACCTAACATCGTACATTTTACATTATGCTGGTTGCTGGACACTGGTTACTAGTTCCAGGTTACTGAAACAGTCTCCCGCTTTCGGACCTCGGACTTCCTGACTTTTGGTCTTTTGGTTTTCCCGACCTATTCAAAAATTATGTACGTTTGAAGCCAATACAAATACTATTACTATGGCAAAAGAAAAGAGTACTAAAAAGAAAGAGACAAAGAAAACACCTGTAATAACTCCTGCATCGTTTGAGTTTTTAAAGGAATATATTAATAACGCATCTCCAGTGGGTTTTGAAACCTGGGGGCAGAAGCTTTGGCTTAACTACCTGAGTCCTTATATTGATGAGCAGTTTGTAGATCCTTATGGTACAGCGGTGGGTGTTATTAATCCCGGCCAATCCTTTAAGGTAGTGATAGAAGCGCATGCCGATGAGATCAGTTGGTTTGTGAACTATATCACTGATAACGGTCTTATTTTTCTTAAAAGGAACGGAGGCGTGGACCACCAGATAGCCCCGGGCCTTCGTGTGAACGTACATGGTAAAAAGGGAATTGTAAAAGGTGTGTTTGGATGGCCTGCCATACATACGCGCATTGGAAAAGAAAATGAAACACAACCTAAGGTAGAGAATGTTTGTATTGACTGCGGCGTAAGGAATAAAAAAGAAGTGGAAGCATTAGGCATACATATCGGTGCTGTGGTCACTTACCAGGATGGCTTTGATGAACTGGCGAACGATTTTTATGTAGGACGTGCCTTTGACAACAGGGTAGGAGGTTTTATGATTGCAGAAGTAGCCCGTTTATTGAAAGAAGGCAAAAAGAAACTGCCTTATAGCCTTTACGTAGTGAACGCCGTTCAGGAAGAAATAGGACTTCGCGGCGCTGAAATGATCGCCCGGCGTATAAAACCCGATGTAGCAATCATTACTGATGTAACGCACGATACCGGCCATTTTATGATCAATAAGAAAATTGAAGGTGATGTGGCCTGCAGCAAAGGTCCCTCCCTGGCCTATGGACCGGCCATTCATAACAAGTTGCTGGCTTTTGTTGAAAAAGTGGCCGAAGACAATAAGATACCTGTGCAATGGCGGGCACTGAGCAGAAGCACGGGTACAGATACCGACTCTTTTGCTTATGCCAATGATGGATGTCCGTCGGTTTTAATTTCGATGCCTTTACGGTATATGCATACCACGGTGGAAATGATCCATAAAGATGATATAGAAAACACCATTCGCCTGATGCATGAAACATTGCTGCAGCTTACACCCAAAACTAATTTAAGCTATTTATAAATATAATATTTAAATATTTATTAATTTGAAACCTGTCAAATATTTTGGCAGGTTTTTTATTTTTTTCGATAAGCATTAACTAAAAATGTTAAATAATCCTAAAGTATATACCTGATGATCATTAGAAAATGATAAAAAGTTGATGTTAATCAAGATATTCATATGTTAAAGCTTGGTTACAATTTGTTAATATAACAATGCCAAATGTTAAATTTTAATGCTTTTCTTTGCTGCTTAAAATCGTTTTACATGCTAAAAAAAATCCTATTTCTAGCTACGTTGATAGTCTTATCGGTGGCAGCAGTAAATGCACAGGTAACCACCAGTAGTATTACCGGAAAAGTTACAGACGTTTCGGGAGCGCCATTGGGTGGTGCCACAGTGACAGCTACCCATACTCCAACCGGAACAGTTTACAAAGGAACTACTAACGACAATGGAAACATCAACCTGGGTAATGTTCGTGTAGGCGGACCTTACAAAATTGAAATAACTTATGTAGGGTATACTCCTGATATTCAACAGGATGTTTACCTGGAGCTGGGGCAACCCTACCTACTACAGGCAAAGCTTGCCTCTGGTGGACAAGCTTTGGAAGAAGTAGTTGTGGTAGGAAGAACTGATGCACTTTTAAAGCGTAACAGGATTGGTACTGCTACAACTGTAGGAAGAACTCAGATTGAAAACCTGCCTTCAATAACAAGAAGTGTAAATGATTTAACCCGATTAACACCTCAGGCTAATGGAACAGCTATTGGTGGTGGTAATTACCGTTCTAACAACTTTACCGTAGACGGTGCGAACTTTAACAACCAGTTTGGTATTGGACAAAATGTACCTGCGGAGGGTTCGCCTATATCATTAGATGCGCTTGAGCAAATATCAGTAAACGTAACTCCCTACGATGTACGCCAGAGCGGTTTTACTGGAGCGGCAATCAACGCTGTAACTCGTTCGGGTAGAAACGAGTTTTTTGGATCGGCATTTTATACAGGCCGTTCAGATAAACAACAAGGTTACAGAGTTGAGGATTTTACGATTTCGCCGGTTGCCTCTTTGAAAGTTCAACAATATGGAGCCAGCTTTGGTGGCCCGATAATCAAAAACAAATTATTCTTTTTTGTTAATTTCGAGCAATTAAAACAAACTGAGCCCGGACCTAGCAAGATTGCCCGGGAGCCAGGAACTGTCTGGAGTTCCTCAAATACTAATATAGCCCGACCATCATCTGACACAATGACGATGATCAGTAATTACTTGCGGGACAAGTATGGATATGAAACAGGACCATACCAAGGATATTCAAACAAAAGCAATAACGATAAATTATTTGCAAGGCTGGACTGGAATATAGCCACAGGGCATAAAATAAATGTTCGCTATTCTCAGGTGGAGTACAAAACCCCATCTTTATTAAGTCCTTCCACTACGAATCAGGGAATATCTTATTCAGGTAGCAGAACTGCAAATTCAGCATTACATTTTGCTAATTCCAACTATTTTCAGGAAGATAACCTATATACCGGGACCTTAGAGTATAATGGTAAAATTGGTAATCTGAATCATTCATTCCGAGCGTCAATTGTTCACCAAAATGCTCCAAGAAGCTCGCCGGGTGCAGAATTTCCTTTAGTTGATATTCTAAGTAATGGTTGGGGATTAACAGGTAATCAGGTATATACCACTTTTGGTTACGAGCCTTTTACTTATGGAAATTTAAGAGATGTAAAAACTTACACTGTTAATTATGATGCCAACTATGTTTTGGGCAATCATAGTTTAACAGGTGGTGCTCAGTACGAGACCAGTTTTACCAAAAATGGGTTTCAAAGATTTGGTACAGGTGCTTATACATTTGCATCGTGGGAGGATTTCGTAAATGGTGCAAAACCTATCAACTATGCAGTTACTTATCCTTTAACTGCTGACGGCTCCCAGGCATTTCCTGGTTTTAAATTTTCTCAGCTTTCATTGTACTTACAGGATGAATATACTATTTCGTCCAGGCTTAAGTTAATGGCAGGATTAAGGGTTGAATTGCCTTCTTACCCTGGTGTTGATGAAATTAAAACTCATCCTCTTGTTGCTGCGGCCACTTTTGCACATGGTGAAAAAATTAATACAGGAACGCTGCCTAAAACGGCTGCGATGTTTTCTCCAAGGTTTGGGTTTAACTATGATGTTGTTGGCGACCGCTCTGTGGTTGTGCGTGGAGGTACAGGTGTATTTACAGGAAGAATCCCTTATGTATGGATCGTAGCTCAATCAGGAGATGCAGGCATGCTTCAGTTCTTGCAGTCTTATCAGGCAGGCAACCCTAGTATGCCTGATTTTAACCCGGATATTACTGCAAATTACCCTACAACAAAAGCAGCAGCAGGATCCTCTATTCCTTCTAGTATTTCGGCAATGGCTCCTGATCTCAAATTTCCTTCTACATGGAAATCTAGCCTTGGTGTAGATGTGAAGTTACCCTGGGGGATGATTGGTACTGTAGAGGCAATTTACAATAAAGATATTAATGCTGTTGTAGCAAGAAACGCCAATCTGGTTGACCCTACTGCTATGGATATAGCAGGATACCCTGACCATAGAATGATGTATCCATCTGGAACAAATAGATATATTAATAGATTGCGGGATACAACAATTGATGGTATAAAGTATAGCCTAATTAAAGAGAATGGTACAAATGCGCTGGATGCGATAGTAATGGATAACGCTAAGGGTGGTGATTATTGGTCAGCCACAGTTTCCTTAACCAAGTTGTTTGACAAAGGTTTCTCGGCTATGGTTGCATATACTAGAAGTGGTGCCAGAAATTTTGGTGACGGCGCAGGTAGCCAGATTGCTAACCTTTGGGGCCTTCCTTATCAAAGCTCTGGCAACCCCAATAATCCTTCACTATCATATACCGACAATGTCTTGCCAAGCAGGTTAGTAGGTTCGGTGAGTTATAGCCATGCCTGGATTGGAAACCTGAAAACCTCAATGACCCTTTTCTATTCCGGCTCGAATCAGGGTAGGTACTCGTATTACTACTCAACAGATTTCAACCGGGATAATCTTATTAATGATTTGATCTATGTTCCAAAAGATGCCAGCGAAATTACATTTGTGTCTGCGAGTTATAGTGGTAAAACATACACACCTGAGCAACAGAAAGAGATCTTTATGAATTTCATAAATAATGATGATTACTTAAGTAAGAGAAAGGGACAATACGCTGAAAGAAACGGGGCTATTCTTCCATGGAGGCATCAGTTCGATTTCAGGTTCTCTCAACAATTGTTTAATGGCATAGGCGGTATTAAACACTCATTGGAAGCCTTTTGGGATGTATTTAATATCGGTAACCTGTTTAATCCACATTGGGGTGTTTATAAAACAGCTAACACTAATATACTGGTTCCTGCAGGAAATGCAGCAGATGGTAAACCTCAGTTTAGGATAAACAGTGCAAATGGGGATATTATTAGAGAGGCCTATCGTACTAATCAAACTATATCATCGACATATTACATGCAGGTTGGTTTAAGATACACATTCAATTAATTTTAACTTTTAGATACAGTAAAACCGGCCTCGCGCCGGTTTTTTTTATTTACAATTGTTGCATTCTGATAAATACATCCGTTCTAAAAGATAGAAACAGAAATTATGAAGTCCTTGTATTTATTATTTATCGCCATGGTGCTCCTGTCAGTATACTCCTGCAATAAAGAAAAATTAGAAAAAAAAGAATTTTATGGATTGTGGGAGCCTCGTACGTCCATAGCACATTATCCTGGGTCGCATACCACGTATCAACCCGGAAACGGAAACTATCTTGAGCTAACAAAAGATGGAATATTAAAACATTATGCAGGTGGAATTGTGGAGTCTACTAGAAAGTATAAAATTTATCGGAAGAAGATTACTGAATGTAATTGGAACAATGTAAAAGAATACTGGGCTATAGAATATGAAAACGGCAGTTACGACGAAGTTGCTGTGAAAGACGACACTTTGGTAATTTCTACTCCCCCATGTTGGATGGACGGAGGAATCAGTACTTATGTAAGGGTTCGATAGAGACGCTTCCCCAATTTTATAAACCGGCCTCGCGCCGGTTTTTTATTACAGGAAATCAGGAAAAAATTTTTAATTACGGACAAATGACCGTATATTTGGGACAAATAATCAGAATATGAAAAACCGGAAAAAAACATACAAGCACTCCGCAGAAGAAGATCTTTCTATTGTAGAGGAAGCTGCCGTAGCTTATAATGTTTCCAATAAAAATATAACCGGCCCTTTAGCGCTTATGGGCATTCATAACTACGGCAACCTGAATACCATTGAAAACGTTACAGATTTTATCAGTTATATCCGGGAAGGAATACCTAAGAAGGCGCTGGACCATCTTGCTGAAGTAATGGCATTATCAGATGCTGAACTATCCGCAGTTCTGCATGTTTCGGACAGAACATTACGCCGTTATACCTCTTCGCAAAAACTTAACCCGGAACAGTCGGAGCGGGTATTGGAGCTGGCACGCCTGTATGCAAGAGGCGCTGATGTTTTTGAAGATATGGAGTCGTTTAAATTATGGATGGAATCGCCTGTAGGCGCGTTGGGTAATAAAAAACCAAAGAGCTTTTTAGATACCTCCATGGGTATTGCCCTGCTTATGGAAGAACTTGGCCGTATAGAACATGGAATTTTTGCGTAGAAAGTCGAAAGTCAGGAGTCCGCAAGTCCGAAGTTGGCGTCTGATGTTGGAAGTAGTTGAAGATGGTTACATGTTGTTGAAAGATTGTTGAACTTGAAACCTGATTTTTGATTTTTTGCTTCCCGATAACCCATTACTCATCACTCACCATTCCAATGAAAGTTTACCGAATCAGCAAGTGCAGATATATTGATGACCTTAGCGGAACGGGTGCATCGCTGTATCCAGGCCGATGGCATCATAAAGGAACTTTTATTCTTTACACTGCACAATCGCCTTCACTGGCTATGCTGGAAAGTGTGGTGCATATCACCACTATGGTTCAGCTTACTCTTTGTATGGTTTGCCTGGAGATACCCGATGACAGCACTACTGGAATTTCAATAGAGCAGCTTCCGGATAACTGGTTTATGAATCCACCTCCCGATAGCATAAAACGAATGGGAGATCTGTTCATTAAAAATAAAAAGTACCTGGCATTGAAAGTGCCATCGGCAGTGATGCCCGAGGAGTACAATGTGTTATTAAATCCTGCGCATCCGCATTTTAATAAAGTAAAAGTCCTTTATTCACGAACATTAAGATTGGACGAACGGTTGCTTAAGAAATGACCGTTTTTTATATTATCAAGGCTTCGCTGCTTTGAGACTGGGTCAGACCGGGACGGTCTGACCCAGTAAAAAATGCCCCGGAAAAAAACCGGGGCATTGCTTATTTAAAATGTAATTCAAGGCTTATTCAGCGGCTGCTGCATCATCTTTTTTTGCTGCAGATGCTTCCTGGTCCATTTTCTTTTTCAGATCTGCCAGTACGCCTAAATCACCTAAAGTGGCTTTTTCTACTTTGCTTTGAATAGATTTAACCGCTTTCTTGGTTTTTTCAGCTTCAGCACGTTCAGCTTTCTTGATACCTTCACGTTCTGTGTATTGTTCCTGTTCCCAGATCCTTGCATGAGAAACAACAATACGTTTTTCGTTACGGTCGAACTCGATTACAACAAATTCTGCTGTTTCGTCCAGCCCTAAAGATTTACCATCTTTAGTTGTCAGGTGACGGTTAGGAGCAAATCCTTCGAGGCCGTAAGGTAACTGGATAGTAGCACCTTTGTCATCTTTACGGGTGATGGTTCCTTCGTGGATGCTGCCGATAGCAAAGGTATCCTGCAGCGTGTTCCAGGGATCTTCTTCCAATTGTTTATGACCTAACTGAAGTTTGCGGTTTTCTTTATCAATACCTAAAATGATAACGTCTATTTTTTCACCCACTTTAGTGTACTCACCAGGATGATTGAAACGTTTTAACCAGCTCAGGTCGCTGATGTGAATCATACCGCCAATACCCTGGGCCAATTCAACAAACACACCATAGTTAGTGATGTTTTTAACTTCACCTTCATGCTTGGTACCTTCAGCAAACCTGCTTTCGATATCATTCCAGGGATCGTCAGTTAATTGTTTGATAGAAAGGCTCATTTTTCGGGTATCCTTATCTAAAGTAACGATCTTCGCTTCATGCTCATTGCCTAATTTGAAGAAGTCTTTAGCGTTGATCGGCGTGTTAGCCCATGTAATTTCACTTACGTGAACCAGGCCTTCCACACCAGGATAGATTTCTAAGAATGCACCGTAATCTTCGATATTAACCACTTTACCTTTTACAGTGTTGCCTTCTTTAATATCTTCAGGCAGCACATCCCAAGGATGCGGTGTTAATTGTTTTAAACCAAGGCTGATACGTTTTTTCTCGTCGTCGAAATCCAGTACCACCACATTCAGCTTCTGGTCCATTTTCAATACCTCGTTCGGGTGAGAAATGCGGCCCCATGAAATATCTGTAATATACAGTAAGCCGTCTAAGCCGCCCAGGTCCATGAACGCACCAAAGTCGGTGATATTCTTAACGGTACCTTCCAATACCTGGCCTTTTTCCAGTTTGCCGATGATTTCTGCACGTTGTGCTTCCATATCGCTTTCGATAAGCGCTTTATGAGAAACCACAGCGTTTTTGATAGTTTCGTTGATTTTAACAACTTTAAATTCCATTGTTTTACCAACAAACTGATCGTAATCTGTAACAGGTTTAACGTCGATTTGAGAACCTGGCAGGAATGTTTCCATGCCAAATACATCAACGATAAGTCCGCCTTTGGTTTTAGAGGTAACCAAACCGGTAACCACTTCCCCTGTTTTATTAACCTCAACAATTTTTTCCCATGCACGCGTAGTGCGGGCTTGTTTGCGGCTCAGGTTCAGGTGTCCGTCCCTGTCTTCTTTTTCAACGATCATCACTTCTACCTCGTCGCCTACTTTAAGGCCGGGTATGTCGCGAAACTCGTTCAACGAGATAAGACCATCACTTTTAAAGCCGATGTTCAAAACCACATCAGTGTTAGTAAGGCCTACCACGGTACCGTTTACCAGTTCACCATCGTTCAGTTGAATGAAAGTGTTTTCGTAAACTTTGTCGTACTTTTCTTTTTCCTCTTTAGAGTAAGAAGAAACATTACGTTTGTCCACGCTCCAATCAAAGTCATCGTGCGCAGTTTCTACCTCTTCTGCAACCTGGGGTTTTGCAGGTGCTTCAGCAGGCGCAGTAACCGCCTCAGCGGCTTCCGCTTCCACAGGTGCTGTTGTTGTCGCTGCAGAAGCTTCTTCTACCGGTTGTTCAGTAGCGCCAGCGTTCTCCTGTGCATCAGCGTTTAATTGTTTAAAATAAAAGTTCATAAAAAAATCCGAAGGGTTTAAAAATTCGGACTGCAAAGGTACGGATTAATTTTGGATTTAAGATCAATGTTTTTATATGGCTATTAATGTATAAATATTTGATTTTCATATAATTAAATAATTTCTTTTTTTATAAAAGACGGCAATTAAATTCCTTTATTAGTATGAGTAATATTAGCCAGTCCCTTAACAGGGCGGCAGGGTTTCTTCATATAGCTTTACCGATACTAAAAAGATCAGCTGTGTTTTTGAGTTTTATTGTAATTTAGAACATCCGTACATTTTAACTTGCAGCGCCATGACTAAAATAATATTATTGATTACAGCGTTTTTGGGGATGACTTTTCTAGCGTGTAATAAATCAAGAACGATAGAAAATGAATCTGCTGCTTTTGAGGAAAGGATTCCTGAAACCGTTGAAAAAAAACCGTATACCTCAACTCATATTTTCGAGGCAAAATTAAAAGATATCAAATACTCGCTTTGTATGGCATATACAACCCGCTGCCCTGTTTCCTGCGGAGCCTCGGGTGATTATGCAACGTTTGAAGTTATTGGGTATGATACTTTCCTGGTAAATGGTGAAGCAGGTAAAGACAAACTAAAAGACTTCACAGTATTATTGAGTGATTATTATAAAAAGGATTATGATAAAAATTATGTAAAATATATCCGCACCCTTAAAAGCGGAGATGTGGTAAGATTATATGTTGACTTTGTTTATGATACCAGTCAATTATCTGTTGGTACTGTGATAAATATATTAGGATTTGAAAAAATATGATTTTACGTCAGATAGCCTCCTTTCCATACTTTTTATAATATGCAATCAGCCAGATCACTACATCATTATAAGATTGTCTGCCTTTGGGCTGATTGTTGGCCTTTAGAAAATACCCGTAAAATTTATCAATATAAGGCTCTATAGGGTTCCGGTATTTCCTGTAAAAGGCAATATAATCTGCCTTATCTTTTTTTACCTGTATATGTAATGTGCTGTCGTAACCATCAGCCTTTACAGAGTCCACATAAGCCAGCTCGCGGATAGCATAATGATACATGTCGAAATAAACAGAATACCTGAAATTAACAGAAGGATGTAACCTGCACGCAAGGAACCCTACAAAATTGGCTTCACTTTCTTTGGCATAGCCCAACTGATGGGCTATTTCATGAGAGGCTACAAAAGGTTCTACAGATGGTGGTATAGTTGTATTTACCTGCGCTTCCCCGGTAAAAGGATTATAATATCCCTGGAAGCCCATATAATTGCCCAGGTAGCTGAACAGGGATGGTTTTACCGAATACCCTTCGTAAACAAGGAAAGGATACTTTGCTGCCGCTATTTTATACAATAATGCCGCATTGGAAAACAGGTTCTTTTTATTTTGAAAAGAATCTCTTATTGCGGGTGTAAGCAGTGGGGCATGCTCATTCACACGGTTTCTTAACAAATAGACCAATGTATCCAGGTCGTTGACTGAGTACTGTTGTTCCTTAAGTCCCAGTTGGCTTGCTATACCTTCCCTTGAATAATTTAATCCCCATAAACTATAAAACAGCACATACAGAACCAGCAATATAAAACCTGTTCTTCTGGTTGCACGTAGCATATACGACCGGGAATATTTTTGTGTTTTAGCATGTTTTATTGCTGTAACCATTTTGTAAATGACCCAGGCAATAACAACCGTATAAAGTATATCTCCTACGCTGAAAGGCAGCCAGCCAAAGAGGTGCCTTAGTACTATTGTAATAAACGGATATATGCCATACGTATAATATGCCTCTACCCATGAGGAGTTGAGCGATAGTATTTTAATACCAACAGCTAATACCAGCAATATCCCCCAGCTTATCCATTTTATTTTCAGATTCCTCAACATAACCTCAAAAATAAATAACGGAAGGATGAAGCCCCAGGAATTTTTCAAAATCCGGAAAATAAAAAAAAAAGGGGAAAAATACCCGGATATTTAGCGGTAAGGGTGTCTTACATTCGCTATGAAAATGATCTATTTATTAACACCTACTAAATGCAGCTAAATAAAATGAAAACTGGAAAAATATGGTTTACTGTTGGTGTAATTCTGTTTCGCCTACATAAATGGATAAAAAGAGTAATTGTAAGAAAAAAAGATATTATTACCAAAAAGGAGCTTATAGATTATTATGCTATGTATCATTTATCATGATTGCATTTTCCTTTGCTGAAGCATAAAGAAGGATAATTATCCTCTTATTCGTCTGTCAGGGATAATGAAACAGGTCAGGGCTGACGCATAAACCTGCGGAATATTAGTCACAAATGTCCGCGTCTGTACCGGAACGGGTGGACATTCTGACAGGTGTGAATAAGTGCCAAGAGCACATTATTTAGTGCTTTTTGACTAAAAATCATTTTCCTATAATAATTCGTGGCATAGAATACTTCAGCTTATAAAGACCTGAATCTGCCAGATTAAATTTGTGCGTACGCCCTGTGAAACAGGTGTGTTTTGAGCGGTCTTATCAGACTATTGACTATATTTGCTGCTTAAATGATAGCAAGTAAATTACATATTATCACTTTCTCATTTTGCTGGCGTTGGCGCCCCTGACGTTCTTTGCCATTTTAATGGCGTGCAGTTTTCTTATCTTTACACCCCTTAAAAATTTATTGATTATAATGCAGGCAACTTATAAAGAGCCCGATGAGCTAGGTTACTATGGTGAATTTGGCGGCGCTTATATTCCCGAAATGTTATACAGGAATGTGGAAGAGCTTCGCTCCAACTATTTAGATATCATCAACAGCGCCCCCTTTCAGGAAGAGTACCGGTTTTTATTAAAAGATTATGCAGGCAGGGAAACCCCTCTGTATTATGCAGCACGATTATCTCAAAAGTACCATACTAGTATTTACCTGAAGCGTGAAGACCTCTGCCATACGGGGGCGCATAAAGTAAATAATACAATTGGCCAGATATTGGTAGCGGAGCGTCTTGGCAAAAAGCGCATCATTGCAGAAACAGGCGCGGGACAGCACGGGGTGGCAACTGCAACCGTTTGTGCGTTGAAAGGCTTGCAGTGCATTGTGTATATGGGAGAGAAAGATATTGAGCGCCAGGCGCCAAACGTAGCCCGTATGAAAATGCTGGGCGCTACGGTGATACCTGCCACCAGCGGAAGCAGAACTTTAAAAGATGCTACCAACGAAGCTATCCGCGACTGGATCAATCATCCTGAGAATACCTTTTATATTATTGGTAGTGTGGTAGGACCGCATCCTTATCCTGATATGGTAACCCGTTTTCAAAGTGTGATCAGCAAAGAGATCCGTGCCCAGCTAAAAGAAAAAACAGGGTCTGAGTTGCCTAAAGCTGTGATAGCCTGCGTGGGTGGGGGTAGTAATGCTGCGGGAACTTTTTATCATTTCCTGGATGAGCCTTTGGTTGATATCATTGCCGTAGAAGCAGCAGGTTGCGGTGTAACATCGGGCATGAGCGCGGCTACTACGCAGCTAGGCAAACCTGGTATTTTGCATGGCAGCAAAAGTTTTGTAATGCAAACAGAAGATGGCCAGGTAGTTGAGCCGCACAGTATTTCTGCGGGACTGGATTACCCCGGTATCGGCCCTTTACATGCTAATTTGTTTGCTACCGGGCGTGGTAAATTTTTAAGCGCTACAGATAAAGAGGCTTTGGCTGCCGCTTTTGAGCTGGCCAGGCTGGAGGGTATTATTCCTGCCCTGGAAAGCGCCCACGCGCTGGCGGCATTAGAGCAGGTAAAGTTTGAGAAAGATGATAATGTAGTGATTTGTTTAAGCGGACGTGGCGATAAGGATATGGAAACATACATGAGGGAGCTGAATAAGAAGTGAGGGGAATGGTGAGTAGTGAATGGTGAGTAGGGAGTAGGGGCCGTATAATGAGATAAATAGAATTATTGTCCCTGCAGCAGCATACATGGCATCTTCGTTGTCCGGAGGACTCCTTCGGAGCGTCGCACACTTCAGCAGTTGTCTATGTCCCGTCCTATATATTTTCAACAACAAATACCGGTAATCTGAAACCGGTAACTTGAAACCAGAATAAAATGAGCAGAATAAGTGAAACTTTTAAGTCGGGAAAAAAGATCTTAAATATTTACTGTACAGCCGGATTCCCCAGGCTGGACAGCACGCTGCCTGTAATGAAGGCGCTACAGGAAAGCGGAGCTGATATAATAGAGCTCGGAATGCCTTACAGCGATCCGCTGGCAGATGGGGAAACCATTCAGAAAAGCAGTGCTGTTGCATTGGCCAACGGGATGAATATGCAGGTACTTTTTGAGCAGCTGAAGGATATGCGCAATGAAATAAAAATTCCCGTTGTGCTAATGGGGTATATGAACCCTGTATTACAATATGGATTTGAAAATTTTTGTGCAGATGCAGCCAGGGCCGGTATTGATGGTTTAATATTGCCTGATCTGCCTCAGCATGAATTTGAAAAAACCTATCGCTCCATTCTGGAAAAATATAACCTGAACTTCATTTTCCTGGTAACCCCCGAAACTTCTGAAGAGCGTGTAAGAAAGCTGGACAGCCTGAGCAGCGGCTTTTTGTATGCTGTATCATCTTCTTCCACAACCGGTGGCGAAAAAGATTTTAACGAGGTAAAAGAATACCTGCAGCGCTTACAAGGTTACCAGCTGAAAAATCCGGTGCTGGTAGGTTTTGGCATTAAGGATAAGAAAACCTTCAATGATGCCTGTAAATATGCAAATGGCGCCATTATTGGCTCAGCATATATCAAAATTATCCAGCAGGCGCCATCGCCCGAGGTAATGACAAAATGCTTTATACAAAGTATCCTTAATTAACAAATTACTAAGTTACAGCAGGGTAATTTTGCAACCAGCCCGGTGCATTGCCCGTCTGTTTTTCGATTAATAAGGAAGCCGCTGGCTTTTATGCTGTAGGTAACCTTTTTCAAAATTGTAAATATTTTTAATGAAATTCTTATCGTTCCTTACTATTCTTGTTCTTCCTTTATGCTCCCTTGCGCAGCAGCTAACATTAACCGGTACTATTTCAGGACTGGCTGATGACGCTACGGTATCGCTCACCGACCTTCAAAACCCGGTTGCCCCACTTGCCGAAACTAAATCAAAAGCAGGCGCTTTCAGGCTGTCTGCAAAGCTGGACGGGGCTTCTTTGCTGGGTTTGAGCGTGGGAGACAGTATTAAAACGGCGGTACTTTTGGGAAACGAAACAGTAAATGTGTCCGGCGCTGTTGATCAGCAACCTGATGACTGGAAGTTTACCGGTTCTGTTATTCAAAACAGCTTTACAGATTTTCAAAACATATTTGTACCAAAGTTCTCCCAGCTTAACCAAATGGTGAGGGAAATGCAATATGCCGATGGTACTTTAACCGGTGATAAGAAGCTGCAAAACGCTATTGATGATATTCAAAAATCGGTGGATGATTTTATTACTAAAAATCCTGCCTCTCCTGTAAGTGCCCTGGCTATTTTATCAACCATCAGTATTACAGATGATATAGATGTTTTAGAGAAACGTACCAATAGTTTGAAGCCTGCTGCCTTAAGCAATGTATTTGGCGGTCAGCTTAAGAAAGCTCTTGTGGATGCCCGGTTCAATTCTGTAGGCAGTATTGCGCTCGATTTTTCACAGGCAGACACAACTGGCCAGCAGGTTTCTTTATCACAGTTCAGGGGTAAATATGTGCTAATAGATTTCTGGGCGAGCTGGTGCGGCCCGTGTCGTAAAGAGAACCATTTTCTCGTAAAAACTTTTAACCGCTATAAAGACAAAAACTTTACAGTATTAGGCGTGTCGCTGGACGAAGATAAAGAAGACTGGCTAAGGGCTATAGCCAAAGACGAACTGAAATGGACGCAGGTAAGCGACCTTAAAGGCTGGGAAAACGAAGTAGCTATGAAGTACCGCATCACGTCTATCCCACGAAACCTGCTTGTTGGCCCTGATGGAAAGATCATTGCAAAAGACCTAAGAGGCGATGACCTTGATGCTAAACTGGAAGAAGTGCTGGGAAAATAGTTTATATCCAGGTTTTTCTTCATAGCTGAACCTCCTGCAAGGGACTCAGCGTAATAAAGTGGGTTAAGTAACGCTGCCACACAGGTCAGCCAGTGCTCATGGCTCAGCATCAGACCTGCGTGAGAATAGTTGGTCCATAGCCAGAGCTTTTCACTCCCTGGCCTATAAAACAACCGGTTGATTTTATTGCACTAATTCCAGTCCCCTGTCATGGCCTTTATCAATTGCGGGAACGCCTTCTGATATCCATTTAGGCGGTTTATCTCCTTTCAGGAGCCAGTCAAAAAATTGCTGTTCACGTACCTGGATGTCCTTCCTGTTCTTGCGTTGCACAAGGTTATGCTCTTCACCATTATAGTTCAGCATCCACACCTGTTTACCTAATCGGCGCATGCCTGTAAATAATTCAATACCCTGGTACCAGGGTACAGCGCCATCGTTGTCATTGGCCATAATAACTAAAGGCGTTGTTATTTTTGGCAGATGGAACAGGGGCGAGTTCTCAATATATAATTCAGGTTTTTCCCATAGTGTAGCGCCGATGCGACTTTGCGTTTTTTCATACTGAAACTGGCGGTTCATACCGCTGCTCCACCTGATGCCGCCATAAGCGCTGGTCATATTGGCTACAGGTGCGCCCGACCATGCAGCTGCAAACATGGGCGTCATGGTAATTAACTGGGCTACCTGGATGCCACCCCAGCTTTGCCCCTGAATGCCCATGTGATCAGCATCTACCCAGCTATGCCGGGTTAACGCTTTAGCACCACTGACTATATAATCATAAGCGCTTTTTGCAGGATGCCCGATGGTATAGGAAATGTCAGGAGCCATCACTAAGTACCCACGGCTTACAAAAAACGAAATATTCAGGCGGCTCGGTGTAGGTGCTGGCGGTATGTATTTGTAAAGATTATCAGAAAGCTTTTCGTAGAAGTATAAAATAACTGGATACTTTTTGGCGCTGTCAAAATTTTCGGGTTTATACAAAATGCCTGTAGCTGTTTTACCGGAAAATGTCTTCCAATGATATAAAGATGCTGTGCCCCAGTTGTACTGTTGTTGCTGAGGGTTAAGGACAGAAAGCTTTTGTTCTTTCCCGTTTTGGTACACATATATATCGGGAGATCGTGTATAGCTTTCTTTAGTGTATGCATATAGGGCTGTGTCCCTGGCCTTCGTTACCTGGTCATAGTAAAAAGGTTGTTCTTTGAAAATTTCCGGATCAAATAACAGGGTGCTTACATGGTTATTTTGTACCATCACAAAGCCGCTTTTCTTTGTTACATTATTAAATGTCTTCAGAACGTTTTTATCAGCGGCTGCTATATATTTTTCATCTGTATCAGTTGGCACATAACGATAAGTGATCTTGTTTTTTCTTCCATTTCCTGTAAGGTTCACAGGCGCTGCTTTACCTGCCGGGTCTGTCAGCCAGATATCGTACCTGTCATAAATCAAAACCTGCTGATCTCCGTTCTGCCACCCCATTATTCCATAAGGAGAGGGATGGTCCGGTACATCGTTCTCTTCATCATATAGTGGTACTTTAATTGCTGCAGTTATGTTTTTTGTGGTAGTGCCATCGAAAGTATGATAGTGCTTTGCTTTGTTATCATACCACAAAACATATTTGCCTGACGGCGATATCCAGGTTGGTCTTATATCTCCATCCAGGTTTTTTACAGCAGGAACGAAATTTTCATTGGCAACATCAACAAGGTATACATCTTTAAGAGTGCTTCCTGTCCACTGGGATGCCACACGCCGCCCGGTATCTGTTACTGCCACAAAATAACGGGCATCAGCATTAGTACCTTCATACACATTGGGTAAATACCTGCTTCCTACCTGGAGCATTTTCCGGCTGTTAAAGTCATAGACGGCCAGGTAACTTTTTTCCCTGTCTCTTTTCTGATTTTCTAACTGGTAAGGCTGCAGGTAATCATCCTTGTAATTCCATATATCAATATTCACTTTATCAATATCTGCCAGGCTGGTATCTTTGGGCGGACGTATGGGGGCCGTACCAAATAAGAGTCTTTCTCCTGATTTGCTGAAGCTGATCTTTGTAAACTCGCTTACAGTACTACCCTTAGGAAAATGAGCGGTTAGTGTGTCAACTAAAACAAGGGCGCTGTCCATATCATGCTTATAATACCATAGTTTATAAAACCTGTTCAGCGCTTTGGGCTTTGCATCCCGCTCTGCAACAAAGGCAACCTGGTCTCCGTTATCAGATATAGCGAGGTTCTTAAAGTCGTTCCCTCCCCGTATTAAGGTATCCGCCTTTTTAGTATTCAGATGATACAGCACGATGCGGGCTGTTTTGGCTGTATCTTTCAGATTCAAGGTTTGTTCCAGCAGCAAATGCGTTCCCTTTGTATTAAAGATATAGTCGTTTACATTGATAAATGATTGCCTTTCTCCATTGGCTGTATTGATCAGTAACAAGCGATTGTTTTTTCCGGGATCGGTAATACTGTCTTTTTCCTCCCCAACGGGCTTTATGCTACTGATAACATATTGTAAAGAATCAATCACCTGTCTCAGGCTATCTTTGCTTTTATCTGATTTGTAGCCTGGTTTGGTTTGAGGCTCATTCCGGAATAAGCACGCCACCCATTCGTTAGCTTCTTTTGGCATTTGAAACGAAAGCAGGTCAGGATACTTTTGAATGCGTTCTCCGCCCAATTCCAGTATTGCAAAGCTGTCCCTGGGCATTTCATCGGGTTTCTTCTTCCTGATCTTTGCCTGTCTTATGTCTTTATACAATGGTTTTATTTTAAACACCACAGACTTACTATCTCCCGTAATACCTGCATCATATCCCCGCGCAATAATTTTTTTATAAGTATTTTCTGTTGATTGTATGATCAGGTCATCATCACCTTCCTGTACTTTGATATTGTACACGATCCATTTTCCATCGTTACTTATTTTTATTTTTTCTACAGACTGCCATGCGTCATATACAGAATGGTCCAGGGGCTTTTTCTGCGCGAAAGCGGCAGTATGTAAGGCTGCCATAAACACATATACAATCAGTTGTTTCATGAGTTGGTTTTGAGATAGCATGTCTTTTATAAATTCTTATAATCAAAAACAATACTGCAAAATATTTTTACCCCATTTTGCAGCATTGCATCAGACACCATAAAATCTGGAGTATGATGCGGAGGCGCCTTGGCAGGATCATTGCCTTTAGGCATTCCTCCATAGTATAAAAAAACAGCAGGCGCTTTAGTACCATAAAAAGAAAAATCTTCTGCACCGGTTACCCATTTGGTTTCCTGAACATTTTCTTTTCCTACAGCCTTCTCCAATACAGGTATTATTTTTTTGGTAAGCTCAATATGGTTAAAGGTAACAGGTGTGTTTTTATTGATCGTTACTTCAACCGTGGCATTGTTAGCTGCAGCAACACTTGCTGCTATATGTTTGAGGCGGCGGTGAATATCCTCCTGCATGGCAGTATCAAAGGTTCTTATGGTTCCTGCCATTTCCAGCTCTTCAGGTATGATGTTGTTACGTACCCCTGAGTTTATTTTACCAACGGTAAGCACAACCGGTGCTTTGGTAAGGTCCTGCTGGCGGCTTACAATCTGCTGCAGGCTGTTAATGATCTGGGCGCCTGTAGCCACGGGATCAACACTTAGCCAGGGTTGTGCGCCGTGCGATTGCCTGCCTTTTACTTTTATGGTAAACCAGTCGCTGGCAGCCATAAAAGGACCGGGTTTATAGTACACTTTTCCTTCTTCTATCCAGCTTTCAATATGCAGTCCAAATATGGCGTCCACTTTGGGATTATCCATTACGCCTTCTTTCACCATGAGGTCAGCTCCGCCTTCCTCGCCGGGAGGGGCGCCTTCTTCGGCCGGCTGAAATATGAATTTTACAGTGCCGGGTAGCTCTTTTTTCATAGCGGCCAGCACTTCGGCAGCGCCCATGAGCATGGCTACATGGGTATCATGACCACAGGCGTGCATCACCGGAACTTCCTTGCCTAAGTATTCTCCCTTAGCTGTTGACTTATAGGGAAGGTCATTACGTTCCAGAACCGGAAGAGCATCCATATCGGCACGTAAGGCTATTACAGGCCCGGGCTTACCTCCTTTTAGAATACCTACCACACCTGTTTTTGCCATTGTTTGGGTTTCAATGCCCAGTTTTTTCAGATGGGCAAGCACATATTGCTGCGTTTTAAATTCACGGTTGCTTAACTCGGGGTTTTGATGTATGTGACGTCGCCATTCAATAAGTTGAGGCTGTATTGCCTCAGCTTTTGAACTTATGATGCCTGCATGATCCTGGGCTTTTAATGGTAATGATGCCAAAAGAAAAAGACCGATGGGAAATGAAAATTTCTTCATTGTCCTAAATTACTTAAAAAATTTGGGTAAGCATTAGCTTCTTGAGAGAGGCCATCGGACACTTCAATTGTTTGAGCCGCACAAGACAGCCGCCGGAGAAGGATATTGAAAATCCCGTTATTTAAGGGGAGAGAGGGGATAAAAAAATCAAAATTCCCTCGGTTGAAAATTCTCCAGCTCTTTCGCCACCGCTGTAACAAAGGTAGCGCCAAGGCTGCCGTCGATAATACGATGATCATAGCTCATGCTGATGTACATCATGTGACGTATGGCGATGCTGTCCCCATGGGGAGTTTCTACAACAACGGGACGTTTTTTAATAGTGCCCACGGCCATGATAGCCACCTGCGGCTGGTTAATAATAGGAGTGCCCATCAGGCTGCCGAAAGTTCCAATATTGGAAAGCGTAAAAGTAGCCCCCTGAGTATCATCAGGCTTTAACTTGGAGCTGCGGGCCGCATTGGCCAGGTGGTTGACCTGTTTAGCCAGGCCCACGAGGTTCAGTTGATCTGCATTTTTAATAACAGGCACGATCAGGTTGCCATTAGGCAGGGCCGCGGCCATACCTATATTGATGTCTTTTTTTACAATGATCCTGTCTCCGTCTACCGAGCTGTTAATAAGCGGGAATTTTTTAATGCACTTTACAATTGCCTCTATAAACAAAGGCATGAAAGTGATTTTGGTGCCTTCGCGTTTCTCAAATTCATTTTTAACCGCGTCCCGCCACTGTACTATATTCGTTACATCTGCCTCGCTGAAGCTGGTTACATGCGGGCTGGTATGCACACTGCGCACCATGTGCTCTGCAATAAGCTTGCGCATGCGGTCCATTTCAATGATCTCCACGTTACCGCTGGTTTGTGTAGCCGGCGTTTCATAAGCAGCTACAGCTGCAGTTTCCTGCCTTACCGCTTTTGCAGGAACTGCAACATCGCTCTTACTGCGCTGGGCAATATAATTTAAGATGTCATTTTTCGTTACACGTCCTTCGTTGCCGGTACCCTTTATCTGCTCCAGCTCGCTCAGTGAAATGCCTTCTCTTGCCGCAATGTTCAGTACCAGCGGTGAATAGAACCTTGCGTTGCCGCTGTTCCTTAAACCTGTTTCTTTATTTATTTGAGAGGATACTACTTCGGCGGGTGTTTCTTTCACCTCTTCGGCAGGGGAGGCTTTTTCCGTTGCAGCAGATGGAGCCGCCTCAGCTTCGGGCATGGCAGCTTCGCTATTGCCTTCGGTCTGGATCTTCGCGATAACAGTATCTACCGGCACTACATCATTTTCTTTGTACAGGATCTCCGTAATGATGCCCTCGGCAGTGCTGGGCACTTCGCTGTCCACTTTATCGGTAGCAATTTCCAGAACGGTCTCATCCATTTTCACGGTATCACCTACATTTTTTAACCATTTCAGAACGGTTGCTTCCATTACGCTTTCGCCCAGCTTAGGCATTACCAGGTCAACTATTGCCATTGTAATAATTGTTTTTAATTTTTTGCTCCACGCTGCAGTGTCCTATCATCATTCCTGTCCGCTCCATCTGTAGGGCGGTACTGTGTTCCTGATAGCTATCAGAATTATTTGTGGGTACCACATACCCCCTTTACAGCTCCACAAAAGTAGGGAAATGGAAATTAACCGCTAAGTAATAAGAGCATAATACAGCTCCGCTACTTACCCTCTTCCCCGCAATCAATGATAAACTTTCTAAGCAGGTTTAAAGCCTGTTGCGCTGTGGATTGTATATTTCTATCCCTGTCGTAGCCGAGGTTTAAAAGCCTGGTAACGGTCTTGTTTTTATTCCCCGCCGCAATCCAAACGGTGCCTACAGGTTTTTCGTCATTATCTGACGGAGGTCCCATAATGCCGGTGGTAGCTACTGCGTAATCGGCATCAAATTGTTTAAGCGCGCCTGCAACCATTTGCTTTGCGGTAGACTCGCTAACAGCACCTTCTGTTTCCAGCGTTTCATGGCTTACACCTAAAATCTTTTCTTTAATAGTATTATTGTAAGTAACTGCGGCTCCATTAAAATGCGATGAGGATTTGGGCACGCTGGTTACCAGGTGCGCTATATAGCCTCCTGTGCAGCTTTCAGCTGTAGCCAGGGTCTTTTGCTGTTTTTGCAGTTGCCTGCCAATAATTATTTCCAGTGTATCATCATTATCTGCAATGGAAATATCTTTTAAAGCGGTACATATCTGATCATACGGTCCGGCCATTTCCTTTTCCAGTAATTCCTTATCCGTACCCTTGCCGGTAAGCCGTAGCTTTACCTGTCCATAGCCGGGCAAATAAGCCAGCCTGATATGAGGCGGCAGGGCCTGCTCTATATCCGCTATTTTTTCTGCAACCAGCGATTCACCCATACCAAAAGTGGACAAAACTTTATGTGCTACGGCATATCCTCCAAATGTTTCGATAATTTTTGGCAATGCCTCTTCGGTAAATATCTTTTTCATTTCATAAGGTACGCCAGGCATAGATATGAAAATTACTTTTTCTCCATCTTCGCTCTGACTTTCGAACCACATACCCGAAGCAGAGCCATGAGCGTTATGCAGTATGGTGCAGCTTTCCGGCAGATCGGCCTGCTTAATATTCTGTTCGGTTAAATAGGCTTTTCTCTTATAAACATTTACATAAAGGTTGTGCAAATGCGCCAGCACCGCCTCGTTCCGTACCAGCTTTGTCTTAAAATAATCGCACAGTAACGGTTTGGTAATATCGTCGGCAGTAGGGCCCAGGCCGCCGGTAATAATGATCAGCTTTGAGTATTTTTTTTCTTCATCCAGTGCCTTCCATATATCATCATACACATCGCCCACAGCCACGCGCCGCTTCACCCATATCCCGATCTTATTCAGTTCCTGGCCTATAAATGCGCTATTAGTATCAATGGTTTGTCCTATTAATAATTCATCGCCAATAGTAATAATGGAAGCATTTATTTCATTCATTTCCGTATGTATTTAAATAACAAATATCTTTGAAATAGCGCTAAAAGAAAAAGTAAATTCAAATACAATACTAAGAATGAGAGTTGCCCTTTTATTAATATGTTCCATGCTCCCTGGGTTTTGTTTGAAAGTAGTAGCCCAATGGGACCTTGCAGCCTGCGGCGATGATAAGGTGATGCTTATCAATAGCCGGAAGTCTGTAGAAGGGCAGGCGGCTATAATATGGACATGGACCGTTGCTGAGGCCACTGATCTTCCTTTACCCTATCGCCAGCTGATGGTGCCTTTGGATGAATGCAAGCTTGTAGATAAAAGTAAAAAGCTGTTACTAACATCTTCAGGGGGAGGGGCTGTTTTATTGGATATTAAAACTAAAAAAGTACTTTTTTATGCTAAGGTACCTATGGCTCATTCTGCTGAAATATTGCCCCATGGACGGATAGTTGTAGCATTATCTACACATAAGGCAGGCAATAGTATAGAATTATATGATATCACAAAGCCGGACCGGCTGCTATTTAAGGACTCTCTATACTCGGGACATGGAGTAGTATGGGATAAAGCATCTGACAGGCTTTTTGCTTTAGGCTTTGATGAATTAAGAGCATACGAGCTGAAAGACTGGGCTACAGAAACTCCGGGTTTACTATTAGTGCAGTCCTGGAAGCTGCCGGATGAAGGCGGGCATGATCTGTCAGCTATTGATAATGATGAGCTGCTGGTAAGTACCCATCATAATGTTTTTATCTTCAATACCCGAAAAGGAGAATTCCGTTTATTTGATATGCTTGCGGGAAAAGAGGATATCAAATCGGTTAATTACAATAGAAAAACTAACAGACTTGTGTACACACAGGCTGAAGAAAGCTGGTGGACGCACCATATTTATCAGAAGGACCCGGATAAAACCATTGAAATACCGGGAGTGAAATTGTATAAGGTTCGCGTACGTAATAAAAATTAAGAAGCATTTTATGATCAGAACAATCGTATTATTTTTATGTTGCTGGAGCGTTTCATTACCGGGTGTTGCCCAGCAGAACCCGAAACTGTCTGCGGCTATGGACGTGTTTAATAACGATCCGCAATTGAAATTTGCTACAGTGGCATTGTATGTTATAGATGGCGTTACCGGCAAAGTAGTTTTTGACCAGAACGGAAGCACCGGCATGGCTACGGCCTCTACTTTAAAAGTGATCACTGCTGCTACTGCATTGGATATACTGGGAAAGGATTATACCTACGAAACCAGGATCGGTATAGTTACCACACCTGCGGGTAAAAGCCTTTATATACAGGCTTCCGGCGATCCTACTTTCGGTAGCTGGCGCTGGGAAAATACAAAAGACAGCCTTATTTTACAGCGCATAAAAAATGCTGTCAGGCAATCAGGTGTAACACAGTTTGAGTCTGTTATCATCAATACAAAAGCATGGAAGGAGGATGACGATATTCCTGGCAGGTGGATTTGGGAGGACCTTGGCCAATATTATGGTGCCGGCTCGCAGGGGCTCAACTGGCGTGAGAACCAATTTGATCTTATTCTAAGGTCTGGCAATAATATAGGTGATCCTGTAAGTATTGTTAAAACGGTACCTTATCTCTATGATTATAAAATTGTATCTCAGGCTACAGCAGCGGGAAAAGAAACAGGAGATGAGTCGGCTCTTTACTATCCGTCAAAAGGAGAAAGCTACAGCGTTTTAAAAGGAACCATTCCTGCGGGAAAAAACAGCTTTACAGTTTCAGGTTCTATTTATGACCCCACAAGGCAGTTTGCAAAAACGATTATTAATGAGATCAGGGACTTTGCTACGGTAAAAGACAACACTATTGAAATTACCGTAAAGCCTTTTGATAATCCCGCCTGGATATACACGCATACTTCTCCTGAGCTGTCAAAAATTGTTTACTGGTTTTTGCGTAAAAGTGTGAACCTTTACGGAGAAGCACTGCTGCGCACGGTAGCGCTGAAGGTAACCGGAGAGGCCAGTACGGAAAAAGGTATTGAAGCGCTTCAAAAATATTGGGCGGATAAAGGTGTTGACAAAGAAGAGCTGCATTTGTACGATGGATCAGGTTTGTCGCCGCAGAACCGTGTTACGCCGCAGGCAGAGGTAGCGGTATTAAAATATGCAAAAGAGCAGTCCTGGTTTCCCGAGTTTTACGAAGGCCTGCCTTTGTATAATGATATGAAGATGAAAAGCGGCACTATTAACCGGGTAAAAGGGTTTACAGGGTATCAAAAATCGAAAGGTGGCAAGGAGTATATTTTTTCTATACTGGTTAATAACTACAATGGGAGCCAGATGTCTTTAGTGCGGAAGATGTATAAAGTGCTGGATCATTTAAAATAGCCCCCCTAAATCCCCCAAAGGGGGACTATTTTTTGTTGATTGTTGAACATTGCGTATTGAGCGTTTCCTGATCTGTGCATTACTGTTACCTGCTTATTTAGGAAAAGTCAATTTGTTTATGGACAGAGCTAAAGCTGAAATTAAGTAACACAAACAAACTGGTCAAAGAATGCCCGAAGTGCGGTTTTAAGTTCTTTTAAATGACAAATTATTTAACGCAAGAATTAGCTTTGTCAATAGTATTTTAAAAACGGCCTTGATGCATGAGCGTTAAGAAAATGAATGGAGTGAAGCGTAAGAAATGCCTGCTGTCTGAGCCTGCAGGGGCTGTTTAACTTTTTTCAACCGGGAGCGAGTTCAGGCATTTTAGCGGAACGGAATTCATTTTTAGCTCAGGCATTATAGCCTTGACTTTTTGCTCTACTTTTTTGTCAAGAAAAAAGTGGAAAATATTAAATTGTACCGAATTGATTGTTAAATTCTTCGATCTTTTCTTGCTCAGGTCTCCGACCTGTACATTACTGTTACTTAGTTATTTTTAAAAAGTCAATTTGTTTATGTGTACGAACTAAATCTGAAATTAAGTAACACAAACGCACTGGTCAGAGACCAGCGCGAGAAGTAAACTAATCAATAATAATATTTAAAAAATATTCAATTAAGAATTATGAAATTCTCAGAACAACGATACAGCAATATGCAATACCGCCGCTGCGGTGAATCCGGTGTTTTATTACCTGCGATTTCTTTAGGCCTATGGCATAATTTCGGTGATGTGGACGATGTGAAAGTGTATCGCAAAACATTGCATACCGCCTTTGACAATGGTATTACGCATTTTGACCTGGCAAATAATTATGGCCCTCCACCCGGAAGTGCAGAAGTGAATTTTGGTAAAATATTGCATACCGATTTTAAAGCGCACCGGGATGAGCTGATTATCTCTACCAAAGCCGGTTATACCATGTGGCCCGGACCTTACGGCGATTGGGGCTCGAAGAAATACCTGGTCAGCAGCCTGGATCAAAGCCTGAAACGTATGAAGCTGGACTACGTGGATATTTTTTATCACCACCGGCCGGATCCCAATACTCCCCTGGAGGAAACAATGACTGCGCTGGACCTGGTCGTAAGGCAGGGAAAGGCATTATATGTAGGCATTTCAAATTATCGCGCGCAAGAGGCAAAGAAAGCGATTGCTATGCTGCAAAAACTGGGCACGCCCTGTTTGATCCATCAACCCAAATATTCCATGTTCGAACGTTGGGTGGAAGGAGGTTTGCTGGACCTGCTGGAAAAAAAAGGCGTGGGGTGTATTCCTTTTTCACCACTGGCACAGGGACTGTTAACCAATAAATATTTGAAAGGCATTCCTAAAAACTCCCGTGCGTTCAAGGCGCATGGCTTTTTACAAAAAGATGCTATAACCAAAGAGCGGGTGCAGCAAATCCAAAAATTAAATGAATTAGCAAAGCAGCGCGGACAAACCCTGGCCCAAATGGCTTTAGCATGGTTATTGAGGGATGAAAGAATAACATCCGTATTAGTGGGGGCCAGCAGCTCCGCTCAATTGCTGGACTCATTAAAATGTTTGAACAATATTAAGTTCGATCAGGTTGAATTGGATGCCATTGAAATGATTTTAAAAGAAAGCTGATTTATTTTGCTGAATGCCGCTGTTCGAAGCGTCCTCGCCTCGAATTTTAATTATATTGCCTTTGGCAATCAATAAACAATAAAAGTGATTACAATGAAAAAGCTGTTTTATTTTTTTCTTATGGTACCGGTTGCCATTTTTATGGCCATGACCCCGGTTGCTAATAAACAAGACTCCCTCGAAGGTGCGTGGGGGCTTAGTTATGAAGGACAGGATTTTGTGATGTTGTTTCAGGACGGGTATTGCATGTTTACGCAATACAGCCTCTCCGGTAAAAAGTTTGTCCTCACTTCAGGAGGCCCTTACACTGTTGCAGATGGTAAGATAAAGATCACAGCACAGTTTAACAGCGCTGATAAAAGTGATGTAGGCAAATTACATGAGTATGGATTTACGCTTAGCGGAGATGAACTGACCACTAAGATGCCGGACGGCGGCTTTAGCCTTACCTGGAAACGTATGGATGCCGGCGGGCAAAACCTTGCCGGAAACTGGCGCATTACCAAAAGAAAGCAGGGAAATGAAATGGCCGATATCCCGCTGCGTGCCAGGAGAACTTTGAAGCTGCTGACCGCTACCCGTTTTCAATGGGCCGCTATCAATATAGAAACCGGTGAGTTCTCCGGAACCGGCGGCGGCACTTATACCTTTAAAGACGGCAAGTACACCGAAAACATTGAGTTCTTTTCAAGGGATAGTTCCCGCGTAGGCATGTCCCTGACCTTCGATGGCAAGTTGGAGAACGGTGACTGGATCCATTCCGGCAAAAGCTCCAAAGGTGATCCAATTTATGAAATCTGGAGCAGGATGAAGGAATAATTTAATAATATGTAGCATTTGCTTTCCATGCCGAATCCTTTTGAGCAGGGGTTAAGCTATAATTATATTTATACAAGGCTCCTTCCCAGTCGCCATAGTTGGGGTTAGGAATTACAATAAATCTTTTGCCGAACTCATGCCTGTTGCTCAGCACGTTTCCTGTTCTTTCTGTATCAGGTTTTTTATCAAACAAAACAGAGAAATCGCCCAGGTTATCGCCTATCAGCAGAACTACATTGAATTTTTGAGCTATATCTGAGCGGCGAGATTCCTTGCCTGATGTAGTGGTCATGGTAAGCAAATGTTCTTCATCCGCATTGGGAAACCCGAATTTCAGGAGATTGCGGAGAGTGGCTCCACGCCCTTTTTCGTTCCGGTTTGTAACATAAAATACCGTAACACCTTTGGCAGCCGCATTTTTAAAGAATGTGAGTGCGCCGGGTATGGTGTCTGCATCAGCTTTACTCACCCATTCGCTCCATGAAGTATTGTCGAAGTCTTTGCCCTGTAAGGCGCGGTGTATGGCATAAGGGCTATTATCCAAAGCGGTTTCATCAATATCAGTAATAACGGCAAGTGGCTTGTCAGAAGGCCTTTGCAGGGATTCGTTCAGCCGAAGCTCCGCCAGGTTATATGCCTGCTCGCAAAGCGCCTTGTATTCAGCCGAACGCTGCATCCAGATGGCAGTAAACAGTTTACCATGGGGTATAAAATCAGAAGAGCTGTTTATGGGCGTATTGTTTACCTGGATTGTTTTGCAGCCTGAAAGTATACAGATAAAGAGCAAATTGTATAGTGCAAATTTCATTTGTTTTATATATTTGTTTTTATGGGCCTGCTGGGAGTATATTGAAGTTATAAGCATATTACCAGGATACCAGGTTTATTAAACAGTAAATTTAATTTTTTATAATCTAAAATAAAATAATCTCATGAACAGCCGTCGCGATTTTATCAGGAGAACAACAGTACTTGGTGCAGGCGCTTTTATTTCTGCTGATTTGCTGGCAATGAAAAGTGCCGTTTCTCCTAATAATAAAATTGGTGTGGGCGTTATTGGTTGTAAGGGCCAGGGGTGGAGCAACCTGAATGCTTTATTAAAAGTGCCTGAAGTACAGTGTGTAGCTTTATGCGATATAGATGATAATATCCTGTCACAGCGGATGGGTGATCTGCAGAAATTGAATATTAAACCTAAAACATATACGGACTATCGCAAGATGCTTACTGATAAGGATGTGGATGTTGTGGTTATAGCTACTCCTGATCACTGGCATTGTTTGCAGTTAGTGGATGCGCTTTCAGCTGGTAAAGATGTGTTTTGTGAAAAACCGGTATCCAACTCTGTTTATGAAGCGCAACTGATGAATAAAGCTGTGCAACGTTATGACCGGATAGTGCAGGTGGCGCAATGGCAGCGCAGCCAGCAGCATTTTAAAGATGCGATTGCTTTTGTACATTCCGGTAAACTGGGAAAAATTTCTTCCACTAAAGCCTGGATGTACAGGGGCGGAACACAGCCGCTTCCTGTGGTAACCAATTCCCCTGTTCCTGCAGGTGTAAATTACGATATGTGGCTGGGCCCCGCGAAAAAGCGCCCCTTCAATAAAAACCGCTTTCACTACGAGTTTCGCTGGTTCTGGGATTATGCAGGCGGCTTAATGACCGACTGGGGGGTACATCTTATTGATATGGTGCTGATGGGCATGAAGGCAGGAACACCAAAGTCGGTTATGGCTACAGGAGGTAAATATGTTTTTCCTGGAGATGCCCGCGAAACGCCTGACATTCAAACCGCGCTGTATGATTTTGGAGATTTCCAAATGAGCTGGGAGCATAATATGGCAACCGGTATGGGTTTGTACGGCATGCAGCATGGGATAGCATTTATTGGGGACAACGGAACCTTATTGCTCAACCGTGGTGGCTGGGAGGTAAGAGGAGAAAAAGATAAGCTGGAATCTGTTCCCTGGACCAAAGTGGTTGACAGGGGGCTGGATCTCCATGCTGCTAATTTCATTGATGTTGTAAAATCCCGAAAAAAAGAAGAGTTGAATTGCCCGTTTGATGCGGGGGCCAAAGTGGCCGTTGTAAGTCATTTTGGGAATATAGCAGTTCGTACCGGTGAAAAAATATACTGGGATGAAGCAAAGAATAAATTTAGCGTAGATAAAGCAACAAGGTTAGTGAAACCTGTGTATAATAATGGATGGAAGCTGCCGGTAGTGTAGCTTTGCAATCAGAGAGACCGGGGGTAGGCAAATGCACTTATTTACAGAAAGCTGTGCGAGACGTCCTCGCCTCGCATTATTTATGTTATCGCCTCAAGGCGATGGATCAACGCACAAAAAAGGAGATTTGCTCTATGATCGAAGCCTGGTGAAATAACAGGTATTATAACGTAACAATTTAAACATATATGCTAAGGTATTCAGTTTTGATAGTATTATTGGTTGCTGTTTCCTGCTCTCAAAAAGCAATATCGGTAGGAGAAGAAACGGGTAAGAACCTTGTAGCGAAGGTAAACGAAAAAGTTACTGTTGGTAATATTGTTGTTACTTTAAAAGAGATAAGAGAAAGCCGTTGCCCAATCAATGCTAATTGTATAAGAGCAGGAGAAGCCGTGGCTGTGCTGAACGTAGTGGTGAATGATAAAAGCGAAAGAAATATACAGCTTTGTACAGGAACAGATTGCAATGCACTGGGATTAAGCGAAACCTATTTGCTGTTTGCAGAAAATCAAAAATGTCTTTTTAAATTGGATAGCATTACGCCTTACCCGTCCAACCCGGCAATACAGGATGAGAAGAAGGCATACTTTTCTGTTAGCGTTTCAAAATAATGAATGGGGCATCACATATCATTCTGTTTGATGGTGTATGCAACTTGTGTAATGGCGCAGTTCAGTTTGTGTTAAAACGTGATAAGGGTGCCATTTTTAAATTTGCGTCTCTGCAATCTGATGCAGGGAAAAAGCTGTTGGAAGCGCACGGTTTGCCGGAGGATCATTTAAAATCTTTTGTTTATATCTGTAACGATAGAGCATACACCAGGTCTGATGCAGCTTTAAAAGTAGCGGCTCAATTATCGTATCCAACAAAGTTCTTGTCATGGTTTATTATTGTGCCGAAATTTATAAGAGATTTTGTGTATGATCTTATAGCCCGGAACCGTTACAGGATGTTTGGTAAGAAAGAGACTTGTATGCTGCCAGCGCCGGAGCTGAAGCAGCGGTTTTTATAACCGGCCTTTTGTTACGTTAGCTGTTCTTGTTTTGTAATATAAATTAATGTCAATACAGCAAATCCAGAATAGAAAAGCAGCAAACGTTATCTTTTGAATTACCGGTAAATAAACTATCAGCCCATTGGTGTAATAAACGTAGTTGTTTAAGCCTACGAGCAGTATATTGAAAAGTCCCAATATAAGAAGCCCGTACCATCTGATTTTAAAAAGCCCGATAAATGTTCCTACTGTCGCAACGAACCCAAAAAAGGAAGCAAGATTTGTTATCAGGTCGTGGTTCATATTAGTAAAAAGAAAAAATGCAGTGATCATGGATAAGGCTCCCGAAATTTGAATGATAAATTTCAAACCATTGCGAAGGTTAGTATGTTTGGGAAACAAAAACCAAAAGAATGTCAGTGTGGAACAGAGTATGAACATACCTATCATGGCGATTGGTTTTGCCGGATTATATTGACCGTTAATTGCCTTTTCGTTTAACAGGTTACACCAGTAATTATTTATCCAGCTAAATCCTGTCGAGTTTTCGTCAACCTGTGAACCTCCCGGGTAAAAAAGTGCGGCAACTATATACAGCGCTACAAAAAGAATAGTACCGAAAAGCGGTGCTAATATCCAGATGCTGTTTTGTTTCTTCAATTGCTGTACCAAGGTTTTGTTTCCTGCTGCTCGTACTATTTTACTTCATACTGGTAATCCACCATACATTCCCGAAAGGGTCTTCAATACCTCCGCTGCGACCATAATCCTGGTCTGCGAGCTCGTTGATGATCTTAGCGCCGTTTTGTAGTGCTATTGCTGCTGTTTCATCGGCATCATCCACATATATAAAAAGATTAGCATTGGCTACACCGTAAAATTCGTTCACATCAGCAAACATGATGTTGCAGCCGTTGATCTGCACTTCTGCGTGCATAATAAATTTATTGTCATTGTCGCGGTAGCTTTTAAAAATCTGAGTAGCGCCAAATACGTTTTTAGTGAACTCAATGAAGGCTTCCGCGTTTTTTAAAATGAGATAAGGCATTACCGGCTGGTGCCCTTTAGCTATTTTCATAATGATGAATATTTATTTTAAATACTAAAGGTAGACTTTATCGCACTAAGTATTTAAGGAGCAGGAATTCTATATCGAAAAACCAGGGCAGTACCAGCGTTGAAGCCCATATAATAACAGTCAGCACCTTACCGCTTATGGGAATGTCTAATAAAAGATTTCGCTGTAAAGTATTTTCAATCTCAGCAGCTATTTTATCTTCTTTTTCATGATATTGATAAGGCGGCCCAACAGCTATATGCTGAAATGCAGGTGTACAAGGTATTACAACAGACCGTATATCCCAATAATCTTTATCGCTTAATTCGTGGTAGGTTTTGTTAATATCAATACCCGATTGTTCTATCTCTCTTTCAAGCCTGCCAGAGCTTCTACCTGCAAAGAACCTGTAAATAAGCATTGCGGGAAAGATCAGCAAGATATAAAACCTGCTGGTGAAGGCAATGAATACAATAGCCGCAGCAGACATAAAGAGAAAAATATTGCTCAAAATGCCTTCTTCGTTCAGAAATACACGGTTTAGTAATTGTCCTCCATCTAAAGGATAAATGGGTAAAAGGTTCAGCAGGTTGGCCCAGATCAGCAGTTGCGCTATCAGTTGCAGTGGTACGCCGTCTATATACAAAGAAGGTTGATCTTTTGATATAAAGTGGATAATGACACCCAGGAGGATGCCGGGCAAAGGCCCTGCCAGTAATATCACTGCACTTTGCCGCTGGCTTATTTCTTTTTTGCTTCCTTTTACAAAAGCACCTATAAAAGGCAGGAACAGTACGCTCACATCAGCATAGCGATAATACTTCATTGCAATAAAATGGCCTGCTTCGTGCAGCAGCACCACTCCAAAAATGACAAGCAACAGGTCCCATCTGCGCAAAAGCAGATAGCCTATACCGAGGTACAAAACGATACTGTATAATCCTTTAAGTAATAAAGTTCTGCTTTCTGTTGGCTCCAAAAGAAATTTAGGGGGATAGCCGGCAGTATGCTCCGGTTCTATATGCTCATGATGCTGTGCAGGCATGTTATTCAAAAAACGGTTTTATTTTTTGATAAAGCGGCTCAGGCATCTTTGACCTTTGCATTGTTTGCGCCGTCATGAAAAACAGCAGTACACTCCCGGTGGCAAGTAGTTCTTTTTTTTCATTGTACACTTCCTGCCGGAACAGTATTTTATGGTCTTCAGGAAGCTTATTGAGTATTACTTTTACGGTCAGCAGGTCATCATACAAAGCCGGACGCAGGTATTTGCAGTTTACTTCCACTACCGGCATAATAATACCTTCGCGCTCCATATCAGCGTAGGTAATTCCTAAGCTCCTGATGCACTCGGCCCTTGCTACTTCAAAGTATTGAAAGTAATGGCTATGGTACACTACGCCCATCTGGTCGGTTTCGGCATAACGCACCCTTATGGTTGTTTCGTATTGATACATAGACTATTTGCCTATCTTTTTATCCAGGCTATACCTGCCGGGGCCTACCAGGAAAATGACAATAAAGATCATTAAGAAAATTCCGGAGAGTTCACCTTCTCCATACAGGTCTCCGCTATGTGCAAAAAATAAGGCCACAACCATGGCTATAATAAGCGGTAACGTGGCAAGCCTTGTTAATAAGCCAATAATGATCAGTCCCGCGCAAAACACTTCTGCAAAAACGGTAAGTCCTAAGGACGCTTTTGCACCAATATGAAAAGGATCGGCAAAGCCTTTCGCGACTATGCCATTGAAGTTGGTTATCTTTTTTAACCCATGGTTCATTAACATGGCGGAGCCGGATATTACACGTAACAGCAGCAGCGCAATGCTGACTGAGGGCTCAGAGTATTTACTGGTCATTAACTTCATCGCTATCTTGTTTTGAATAAAACAAACTTAGGGAATTTTAGCAGGATTTCTGTGCTTATGATTTAAAAGGGAGTATGAATGTTTGTTGAGATTTGGCTGTTATTCAAAAGAAACAATAGTACGAAGAATAGATGTCCTCGGTGGAGAGTCTGTCTCAAACTTGTTTTGGTGGGAGGGTGCCGTAGGCCGGTTCGAAGATTCTTTTGAAGCGAAGGGCTTTCCACCCTCCCCCCTTCGGGTACTCCCGCCAGCGGGAGAGATTTGGTTTTCAGAAAATGTTATACACCTTTTAACGCAAAACTCAAGCAGACGATAAAAATTGAATTGTTATATTCGTTCTTAAATACAGATACAGATGTTTGACCTTCTTGCAAAATATTTATTAGAACACAAGCAGTTACCGGTACCGCATGTAGGCGTTTTTGAGCTGGAAAAAAAAGAGGCGGGAACAGACCTGACCGCTGAAACAATCGTTGCCCCGGCATGGCAGGTAAAATTTACCGCGAATAAAAGTTTTGATGATCATAGTCACGCAGATCTGTATAACTGGTTATGTATTAATAAAGGTGTTACAAAAGAGGAAGCCAGGCGCCTGTTTGAAGCGTTTTCAAATAACCTCGAGATAAGGCTGGCCAATGAGGAAAAGGTTATATGGGAAGGATTGGGAACATTACAGGAAGCAGATGGTGTAGTAGCATTTACACCAGAGGAAGCTCATTTTTCTCCCTTTACCAATGTGGCGGCTAAAAAAATTATCAGGGAAAATACCAGCCATGCCACGTTAGTAGGAGATAAGGAAACTACTACTGCCCAGATGCGGGAACATCTTTTATTGCAGGATGAACGGAAAGGGAAACGTTCCACCATGATGTGGGTATTACTTGCTGCTGCTTTGGTTGCCGCTGCATGGTATTTCTCTCAAAATGGGTGCAATACATCTGCTACAGGTAACAGGCAGAAAGTAGAAAGTACTAAGCCGGGGGATACTTATAAGATCCGGTAACCTTTTTAATCGGCAATAGTATTGATCAGCTTTTTTTCACCTACGATCCATACCATATCGCCTTCTTCAAAAATCCAGTTAGATTCAGGGTTTAAATATCTTTCCCCGTTGCGTTCTATACCCACAACAAGTCCGTGTGTAATATTCCTGATATTGCTTTCGCGGATGCTTTTGTTTACCAGCGGAGAACCCGCTTCAATGGTCAGCTGTTCTAGCCGCATTTCTATTTCCCGGGTATTTTGAATTACCTTTTTATCAGGCCTCAGCAGGGCATTCATTCTTCTTTCCTGGCTATCGGTACAAATAATATAAAGCTTGTCGTGAGGGTATATCTTTTCATCGCGCTCCGGCGGGATGATCGTATTGGCACCACGCCTGATCATCGCTACATTTATACCAATACGTTCGCGCCATTGAAGCTCCTCAAGTGTTTTACCTATTGTACTTACAGCATCTGCAGAAACTTCAAATGTAGTAAGATGTGCATCCCAGGGAGCCAGGCTCTGGTTTCTTTTCTGGGCAGCCTGCTCCGCTATAAGCCGCTGCTGTTCAATTTCTCTGTTATTAAGGTTCTTCACAAAACGGTCTTCAATATTATCGTACATTTTCTGTAATCGTTTCCTGAAAATAAGTATGGATACTAAAAGCGCAATGCCAAAGTACAGGGCAATGTCGAGGGAGTAGATGCTTCTTAACAAAAGAACCGTAAAGAACAAAGCCAGCAATACTTTTATGATGCGCATGATCCATATAGGCCCATGATATCTTTGTTGCGTATAAATGCGCGCAAAAGGCTCTGTTTTCTCATTTCTAATCATTAGCGCCCATATAAATGGTCCCATTGCTGCGGCAGTAAGCACAGCAGAAGTAAAACGCCCGAAATTATAGTTCAGGTCTTTTAGCCAGGGTAAAAGAAAAGTATTATTAAGGGCTATAAGAGCAATGACAACGGATGAATAAACGACAGTGTTGATCATGAAAAACTTAAGCACATGGTTCCAGTCGTTAATAGCTCTTAAGGCTGTAGCCTCGGAGCTATACCGGTTCAATCTTGTCTGCCATTTAGGTGAAAGATGGCTGTTGATCCAGTTATATACTTTAATGCTCGACAAAGTGAGCGAAGGCGCAATGAAAATAGTAAGTGCCGAAACAGTAATAATGATAGGATAAAGTTCGCTGCTGACCACATTATATTTTTGGCCCAGGGAAGCAATAATAAAGGAGAACTCGCCGATCAGCGCAAGGCTCATCCCGGTTTGAATAGATACCCGGAGACTATTCCCTGATATAAAAGCTCCGGCAGATATCACAATGCTTTTACCGGCAATTACTGCTGCAGTTATAAGCAAAATAGGCAGCCAGTGATCTTTAATTACATGCAAGTCTATCAGCATACCTACCGATACAAAGAAGATAGCGCCAAACAGATCCCTTACCGGGATAACAAGGTGCTCAATTTTTTCTGCTTTGGTGGTTTCTGCCAGCAGCGACCCCATGATGAAGGCGCCCAATGCAGCAGAAAAACCGGCCTGTGAAGAGAGATACACCATCAGGAAACACATGGCTACGGCAACGATCAGCAGTATCTCGTCTGATAAAAAGTTTTTAGCCCTTTTTAAAAGAGAGGGTATAAAAAGAATACCACCTACAAACCATACAATAAGAAAGAACGCCAGTTTTAAGACAGACATGCCCAGCTGGCCTGCATCAAAAGTGTGGGTAGCGGCAAAAGTACCCAGCAACACCAGTAACACTACCGCAATCAGGTCTTCTACTACCAGGATGCCGTATACCAGCTGTGCAAAATTCCGTTGTTTTAAACCCAGGTCGGCAAAGCTCTTAACTATAACCGAGGAAGATGAAATAGTTAAACAAGCCCCCAAGAAAATGCAATCCATCAGGGGCCAGTGCATCAGCTTGCCTAGTCCGAACCCGATGAAAACCATGCCTATTGCTTCAAACCCGGCTGCTGTTGTAGCTGAGCTGCCCATTTTGGCCAGTTTTTTAAAGCTGAACTCAAGTCCCAGGCTGAACAGCAGGAATATAACTCCTATTTCGCCCCATACCTGTACATCGGTCATTTCATACACCTGGGGCGGAAAAATTTTGAAATTAGGGCTGATCAGTATGCCCGAAACAAGATAGCCCAGTATAAGCGGCAGCTGTAATCTTTTAAAAATAAGGGTTATAACAGAAGCCACGCCCAATATCAGGGCCAGGTCTGTGATTAAATGCGGTAAATGGTTCATAAATTTTTTATTGTTTCAGTTTGGGCCGCTATAATACATCCTGCCACACGTTCACAGTAGTTATCTGCCGGGATCATAAGCACAACAAAGTCTGTATTGCCTGCCAGCAGGCAGGGGTTCCGTATCATTTTATATTTGTGCCCATATAATAGGATAACAACCGTGACCAAGGAGATGCACTGATAACTAACCCGCTCCCACAAATTGTTCCAGAGAATTGATGAAGCCTTAGTCGGATAAGAATGCTTCTTACCCATTCATAGTTTATCACAGGAAGATCTGTACAGGCCTGTGAGCGCTATTCCTGCATTCATTTATTCTGATGACAGTATGATCAGTAAGCCGTATTAATAATAGTCAACTTCAATAGCTTCGCTGCAGTCGGAATATAATTAAAATTTTTGAAATGATTTGTATAAAAAATAAAAATGATGCATCTATTTTTACTACTAATTTTTTTATACATGGTGAAACAGCAATCAAGCAAACCGCATTATGAAGTACTGGATGGCCTGAGGGGCATAGCCGCGATAGCAGTAGTAATTTTTCATTGCTACGAAATACTGACCCCCGATTTAACCCAAAGCCCCATAGCTCATGGCTTTCTTGCTGTTGATTTTTTCTTTTGCCTTTCGGGTTTTGTAATAGGCTATGCTTATGATAACCGCATCCATCAGATTGGTGTGAAACAGTTTTTTGTCAACCGGTTGATCCGGTTGCAGCCATTGGTTTTGCTGGGCACGGCTTTAGGTCTGGCCGGGTTATTTTTAGATCCCTTTACTACATCGCCCGTACAGGAATTTGGCTGGGGGAAAATAATCATAGCAACGGTTTGTTCTGTATTGATGCTTCCATGTCCCATATTGGGCAGGTATGAGAATGTGTTTCCGCTAAACGCTCCATCCTGGTCTTTATCAATGGAGTATTTTATAAATCTTGTATATGCTTTTGTGCTGGTTCGCATTACAAAAAAACTGTTATTGGTTTTTCTGGCCATTGCCATAGCATTTATTGTATGGACAGGCTGGCACAGGGGAAATTTACTGGGAGGATGGAATGACATCACTTTTGCAGATGGATATGCAAGGGTATTATTTTCTTTTATTGCAGGCTTAGTGGTATATCGTTTCAGGCTTATTATAAAAAATAAGCTGCATTTTCTATTTTTCGCTATCCTATTAGCTGTTGTTTTTTTATTTCCCCATTTTGAAAATGACTGGTTTACAGAAATACTTTTTGTAGTAATACTATTCCCGCTGCTGGTTGCCAGCGGCGCCGGCACGTATGTTTCAGGAAGGGTTAAGAAAATCTGTACTTTTTTAGGTGATATTTCCTATCCGCTGTATATGACTCACTACTGGATGATATGGATATTAGGTAATTATGCCGCTACCAGTCCCGGGGAACGTAACCTTTACTTATTTTCGGGAGTGATATTTATAATTACTATTATCCTGGCATGGGCATCATTGCGGTTTTTTGATGAGCCTGTTCGTAAGTGGCTGACAATGAAAGCTAAAGGAAAAATATCAAATCAGAAATCTTAAATCAGAAATTTATCTTACCTTTGCAATCCGTTAAAAAAGCGGGTATTTCCTGAAGAGGCCCGAAAAGGGTTCCGCCGGTGCGGGAACGCCTCAAAGGTGTAACAATTAAATCATTCATTTACCATGCCTAAGGTAAAAACAAACTCAAGCGCAAAGAAGCGCTTTAAAGTAACAGCTACTGGCAAAATCACTCACCAGAAGAGTTTCAAACGTCACATCCTGACAAAAAAATCTACCAAGCGTAAACGTCACATGCGCATTGATGGTCTTGTAGCAAAACCCAATGTAGATTTCGTAAAACGTTTGTTGAGGCTGAAATAATTTCAGTTGCTCCTTGTTAACTTTCAAACATTTCAACATTTAAACTCTTTAAGACATGCCACGTTCAGTAAATGCAGTTGCTTCTAAAGCCCGCAGGAAAAAAATATTAAAACAGGCCAAAGGTTTTTACGGTAAACGTAAAAATGTATATACCGTTGCTAAAAACGTTGTAGAAAAAGGTATGACCTACATGTACGTAGGTCGTAAATTAAAGAAAAGAGAATACCGCACTTTGTGGATCGCGCGTATCAACGCTGCCGTTCGTGAAGAAGGGCTGAATTATTCTCAGTTCATCAACAAATTACAAACCAAAGGTATTGAGCTTGACAGGAAAGTGCTGGCTGATTTAGCTATGAACAATCCTGAGTCTTTCAAAGCTTTGGTAGCTTCTGTGAAATAGTTGCGTTATAGCAAAAAGTTTAAAAGGCGGTACTTTTAATAGTATCGCCTTTTTGTATGTATAGGCCGGGTTTCGTAGGATTGTTGCTGTGCGAAGCGTCCTTCGCTTCGCAATACTACTCTGTAGCCTGGGGCTACCTTTTTGAACCGAAAAAGTTTTATACACCCTTATTGGTATATAAATCATAGTTCAGACATATTTTCCCTAATTTAGCGCTCAATTTTGTAAACCAATAAGTGCCGGAGCAGCCGGTATTATGGCTAATGAATAACTCTTATTTAGGGCTGGTAGAACAGACCTTTAACTTTCCGCAGGAGGGAATTGACGTTAAAAAAGGCGACCTTATTTTTAACGGCATAGATTATAAGGCTTTGGTGAAGAAATACGGCACCCCGCTAAAAGTAAGCTACCTGCCTAAAATAGGGATGAACATCAATAAGGCAAAGCAATACTTTGCTAATGCTATGAGAAAGTATAAGTATGAGGGGAAATATTTTTATACTTATTGCACCAAAAGCTCTCACTTCTCGTTTGTGGTGGGCGAAGCCCTGAAGCACAATATACACCTGGAAACTTCATTTGCTTATGATATTGATATTATCAATCAATTGTACAAGCGCCGTAAAATAACCAAGGATATCAATATTGTCTGCAATGGCTTTAAGCAGAAGAATTATACTTCACGTATAGCCAAGCTTATTAACAGCGGGTTTAAAAACGTGATCCCGGTGCTGGATAACAAAGAAGAGCTGAACATGTATAAGCGCAGCATAAAAAGCAAGGAGCCTTTTAAAATAGGCATCAGGATAGCTGCGGAAGAAGAGCCTACGTTCCCTTTTTATACTTCAAGACTGGGTATCCGCGCTAAAGATGTGCTGGAGTTTTACGTGGACGAAATAGAAGGGAATGAAAATAAGTTTCAGCTGAAGATGCTCCACATCTTTTTAAATAAAGGAATCAAGGATGATATATACTATTGGAGTGAGCTGCGTAAGAGCATCAACCTGTATTGCCAGCTAAGGAAGATATGCCCTGAGCTGGATTCATTGAATATTGGCGGAGGGTTCCCTATTAAGCACAGCCTTGCTTTCGAGTATGATTATCAGTTTATGATCAATGAGATCATCAGCAATATAAAATCTGCCTGCAAAAAAGCCAAAGTCCCTGTGCCTAATATTTATACGGAGTTTGGCAGCTATACGGTGGGCGAAAGTATGGCACATATTTACAGCGTAATAGGAGAGAAGCGCCAGAACGACCGCGAAACCTGGTATATGATTGATTCTTCCTTTATTACCACATTGCCGGATACCTGGGGTATTGGTGAACGGTTCTTGATGCTGCCTATTAATAAATGGGATAACGAATACCAGCGAGTAGTGCTGGGCGGTATTACCTGCGATGGTCATGATTATTATGACAGTGAAGAGCATATCAACGAGGTGTTTTTGCCCAAAATAAAAAATGACAATGGCGTAGGTAATACTATTGTACGCCCGGTAGATGAGGCCGAACTTACGAAGAAGGAAAACCGTGGGGAAGATGAGCCGTTATATGTGGGTTTTTTCCATACCGGCGCTTACCAGGACCAGATCAGCGGATATGGTGGTATCAAGCATTGCCTTATTCCTTCTCCCAAGCACGTCATTATTGAATATAACAAAAACGGGGAGCTGGAAGAATGGGTATACGCCAAAGAACAATCAGCTCAAAGTATGCTGAAGATACTGGGATATTTGAGATAGGAATAATATAAAACAAAACGTATCACAAACTGCGCGATGATTTTTGCTCATATAAAACGGGGCTGTCATTTAATGGCAGCCCCATTTTTCTTCAGGTCTTTAGCCGCTTATTTAATAAACATACCTCTTGGGTTGCTTACACCGGACAGGAAGGTTTCAGCGCCTGTTCCATCCAGGTTGGCACGTTTGATAAAACCATTATTCGTTTCGGCCCAGTACACTTTATTGTCTTTATAATCAACCGTAATACCAGAGCCGCCCCTGTTGCCTGTTACATTCGCAATTTTCACAATGCCGGAACCATCCAAGTTAGCCTGCATAATGCCGGTACTGTTACGGTCATCGTAATAAATCTTTTCGTTTACTTCATCAACATAAATGCCATAACCATACGCACCCTCAATAGCCATTCCTACTCCGGATCCATCAGATTTGGCCACATACAGGTTTTCATCATTTACCTCGTAGAAGTAGATAATATTTGTTTTGGTGTTGAACCCTATTGCCCTCATAGCACCGCCAGATACATTTATAAATGTTTTCTCATAGCCTGTTCCATCCAGGTTGGCTCTTGATACATTCGGACCGTCTGCTATATACATTTTACCCTCTGCAAGGTTGATGGCAATGCCATAAGGGGCAGCTAATCCCGAAAGCAGTTCTGTCAGGTTACCGCCATCTGCATCCATGCGCCAGATCTTTCCTGAATTGGAAGCCTGAAAATCACAGTAATAGATTTTTTGATTTACCGAATCGTAGGCCATGCCATGAGCTTCTTTACCAGTCATGTTAATTACTGTCTCAACCGTTGAACCTGGTACAAGCGATATTTTACGTACCAGCTTGCTGCCGTATTCAATAAAATAAAGTTCTTTATCTGTATCTATAATAATATTAGGGTCTATGATCACAATATCAACAGAATAATTGCCAGTGCCACCCTCTCCAATGGCCTTTAATTTAACCGTATAGGTTCCCGGACTGGTGTATGTTTTTGTCGGTTCCCTTTCGGTAGATGTTGTTCCATCACCAAAATCCCAGGTGTAAGATGCTGCATTTTCTGATGCGTTTTTGAATTGAATAACTTCATCAATATTCAGCTCTGTATTGGTGATGGTAAAAAAGCTTTTTACCGTAGGAGGCAGATCGTCAAAGTTGTATTTCTCTTTTTTACAACCCGCCATGGCAATTAAAGTGATTAGAAAGGCGGGAAACAGTCTTTTTAATATGATCATCATTATAGCGTTTTTAGTTTTTATTTTAATGTAAAGTGCTCTCCGGTAGAGAAAAGCGAAATGCGGGCATCTTTAAAAGCCACTTTGTCTTTGCTGAATATTTTTAATTTCTGAGGTCTTGAAACTACTACTACCTGGCTTTCACCCGCCACCTTCACCTTTTTACCTGTTACGATAATGGCTGTGCTTTCATCTATACCAATTACCATTTTGTCCGGGTGGTCGGCCAGCACACTTAAAAGCCGGTTATACCGGCTGCGTATAATAAAGTGCTGGTCAATAATAGCACTGGTTACAAATCCCATTCCCTGCGCGGTAACCGCATTGTTCTTTTTTATTTCTTTAAAGGGATCCTTAGCGCTTTTGTCCTTTTCTTCACCAGTGATCATAATTTGCGACATTACCGCAGCGCCGGCGCTTGTGCCGGAAATAGTGGCCCCTTTACGGAAGGCGCTGTGCAGTGCCTCATACAATTTAGAACCGCTCACTACGGCCATAAATTTATTCTGATCGCCGCCTGTTATATAAATCAACCGTGCATTCCGCACAGAATCAATCCAGGACTGCTGATCGTTTGCCTGGGCTTTAGTGAAGTTAAAGCTGGCAATGGGATTACTGCATATAGGCGATAATTGAGAACTGAAATAAGCAACCGACTCCTCCGGGATGCTGGTGGCCATCGGCAGGATAACGATATAATCAGTTGGCCTGAGACGGGCGGCTTCAACCAGCTCCTTCATCAGCGCGGGAGAACGGTCTCCGCCTCCAATAATAAACAGGCTGCCTTTGTTCTGGCCATAAGTGAGTAATGCAGTACTAATAAAGCTGGCCAACAAAGCGCACCTTCTGATAAAAATTTTCTTCATTATTTATAAATATAAACTGATATTTTTCCGTTTTCGTCCACAGTACCGCGGTACATGCCCGAAGTATTAAATTCCATGGCTACTTTCCCCGATTTGTCTAAACCAATGATGCCGCCATCGCCGCCCATTTTACCAATTTCTGCAATCACCTGCTTTGCCGCATCAGCTACCGGAAGTTGTTTTAATTCAATAAGAGCAGACATGCGGTTGGCCGCTACTTCCCTTATATAATATTCACCCCAGCCGGTGCAGGAAATACCGGCAGTAGCATTGTTACAATAAGTGCCAGCGCCAATGATAGGGGAGTCGCCTACGCGGCCATACCTTTTGTTGGTCATGCCGCCTGTAGAGGTGCCGGCTGCCAGGTTCCCTTTATTATCTAAAGCTACGGCACCAACGGTTCCGAATTTTTGGTCTTTACCTGAAATGCCGTAGATCTTACTATTACGAGGATCAATATCGTTATATGCTGCCCTGCCTTTTTCTTCTTCCGATATGGTTCTTTGCAATTGATCCCAGCGTTCCTGTGTGAAGAAGTAAGACGGGGGAACGGTATCGCATCCGTTGGCTGCTGCAAATTGTTCGGCGCCTTTGCCTACCATCATCACATGCTCCGATCTTTCCATTACTGCTCTTGCTGCATTGATCGGATTTTTGATGTTGGTTACGCCTGCTACAGCGCCTGCTTTCAACGTTTGCCCGTCCATAATGGAAGCATCTAATTCATTCCTGCCATCGTGTGTAAACACAGCGCCTTTTCCTGCGTTAAATAGCGGGGAGTTCTCCATTACATTAACAGCCGCCTGTACGGCATCCATGGAAGATTTTCCTGCTTTAAGTAAATCATATCCGCTTTGAAGTGCCTCAGTCAGCGCGTCTGTATAGGCTTTCTCCTTTTCGGACGTCATGAATTGCTTCTCAATAGTGCCTGCACCGCCATGAATGACCATAACATATTTGGGCGCATCTGTTGCTGCTGGCTGATTGTTGCAGGAGAGCATTACCATACTGCAGCTAAAAGCAATGCCGATATTTTTAAAAATCCTCTTCATTTTAAATACATAATATTATTTATGGACGAATACCCTGGGCCCAGTTTCCGGAAACAACTGACCACCAGAACTTTTCCAATCCTGCTGTATTTTCCGGCTCAAAAGTGTTCGTATTAAATTTATTATTACTTGCTGTTGCTGATATAACAGATACCTGTATTGCTTTGCCATTGCGGTTCCAGGTTACCGGTGTGCCGGTGGCGAAGGTTTCCGGTGCTTTAGCCGCATCTGTTTTTAAGAAAAAGGCTTTATTGCTGCCCACAACGGTGCCCATTCCTGTTTCGTCTATGCAAACAGCGGTTCTTTCATCAACGGCAATGCCATAAGGCGTTTTGCTCCAGTCTTTCATAATCCTGCCAAGAAAAACAACTGAGCGGCCCTGGCGGTCGCGCTGGGTAAAATGCTGATCAGTGATCACATTTTGAAGAAAGGGCGCCTTCAGAAAATCATCCCTGCCTATGGTGACTTTTTGTGCGTAAGGATTGGCAAGCGCTTCAGTAGATTCTAAAGTACCTCTTTCTCCGCTAAAATAATAGTTACTGAGGATGGCCGCGCCGGCGCTGGTACCGCCTACCGGCACTTTCTTTTCGGTGAGCAAATAATTAATCGCTGCCATTACTTTGGTGCCTTTCCAGTAATTAACGTAGTCCGATTGGTCGCCCCCGGCAATAAACAGCATTTCCGCATCACGGATAATTTTAGCCACGCCATCATCATCTGCCAGTTTGCGCGAATCTATTTTCAGTGTTTCTACGGAGTTTACCGTGCCCAGCCCTTTTACATAAGCGTTATAGGCATCTGTTCCCGTAGCTCTTATAATCACCACATCTCCGCCACCGCTGCGGTCTATCATCCATCGGAAAGCCGCGTCCACATCTGCGCCACCACCCATGATCACTATACCGCTTTTGGTAGTGGTTTGCACATCGGCGGCATCGCCCACAATTCCAATGGAAGCCGAACGGACTTCAGGATCTTTTGGCTTGGGCGCATCGGGCCGGAAGGGGTTATTGGGATCGACCGATTTGCCACAACCTGTAAGCAAAGCGGCCATCAGCAGTGTAAAATAAAATATCTTCATTACTCAATAATATTCAGGTTTAATAATTAGGGTTTTGAACCATATTTTTATTAATAGACATTTCCCTGTCAGGGATCGGGAAATTGTATTGCGCCGCTGTTGGCTCAAGCCTTACTGCGCCCGATGTATTGATGGCGTCCTGCGTAGTGCGCTCTACCGGCAGTTTCCTGCGTTTGAGGTCAAAGAAGCGGTGGCTTTCAAAAGCCAGCTCTTTGAACCGCTCGTTGTATATAGCGTTCAGCAATACCTGTTTATCGGTGAAGTTCTGATCAATATAGTTGTAGATCCGGGCCCTTCTAAGGTCGTTCAGTTCCTTAGCGGCAGCTGCAATGTTGTTGCTTTCTAATTCCGCTTCCGCTTTAATTAAATACATTTCTCCGGTACGGAAGAGCTTCACTGATGCCAGTCCGCGGTAACTCGGGTCGGGGTCGCCACCCACATATTTGTTAACCAGGTATTGCGATTTACCTGCCGGGCGTGTAGGGGCATATTGGATATAGCTGCTAAAGCGTACATCATCGGCCCACTGGGCCATCGTGCCAAACTGATCGATGAGCTTGAAGGAAGGAGCATATAAAACAATTTCGCCCGTTTCACGGAAGAAGATGCCCCCGATACGGGAATCGCCTCTTACTCTTCCCAGCTTCCATATCACCTCTGCCTGGCTTGCATCTTTCCATATCTTATCGAAATCAGTTTTAGGCGCTAAGGGGTCGCTTGCTATCACTTCTGATGCATAAGTAATCGCATCGCTCCATTTTTTTTCGTATAAGGCTACCCTTGCCTGTATGGCAGATATGGCCGTTTTAGTGATGCGGCTGTTGTCGCTGAACGAAGAAGGAATCAGCCCTTTGGCGGCTTTCAGGTCTGCATTAATGTTATCAAAATTGGATTTTACGCTTTCTCTTGCCAGGTAAGCAAGGCTACGTTCTTTCATGTAAGTTACACCCAGTCCATCCGGTTCATAAGAGGATGCATAAGCCCTCAGCAGCTCAAAATGACTATAAGCTCTCAGCGCCAGCATTTCGCCCTGGTACTGATCTAAACGGCTTTGAGTGCTGGAAGCCGGCATGCCTGGAACTGCTTCCAGCACACGGTTGGCGCGGTCTATCACCACATAGTACTCATAATATGCCGAAGTAACTGAGCCTGAAGAAGAATTGTACTGCCACCTGGTAGCCGATGTATTGGATACTGTATTTTCTGTGGGTAGCATGGCTTCGTCCGATACAATAGCCACATTCTCTAATAATGAAGTGGTTAAAGGAGCATAGGCGCCCTTAACGCCCAGCTCAAGGTCGTCTAAATTGCGGAACGCTTTGGAAGGGTCTATATAATCGGAAGGCGGTGTATCCAGCTTGGAGCAAGACTGGAACGCCAGCCCGGCCAACGATAGGAAAACAAATATTTTCTTTATGTACATAACGGGTAGATTAAAAATTAATATTAATGCCTGCTGTATATTTTCTGGCGTTGGGATATTCGAACCGGCCATACTGGCGGTTATTTTCGGGGTCAAGCCCGCGCCAGGAAGTCCAGGTGTACAGGTTTTCGCCCTGGGCAAAAATATCTGCCGATTTGAAGATCCTGGTTGCCTGCAGCAGCGTTGCCGGAATACTATAGCTTAGCTTTACATTTCTCAGGCGCATGAAAGAGGCGTCCTGTATATCTTTCGAGGTAAAGTTCCTGGGAACATCTATCCGTTGCAGCAGTGCCACATCGCCGGGCTTTTTCCAGCGGTCGTATAACATACGGCGGCTTTGGTTGCTACCCATATACGTCTCATTTTCGATGTAAAAGTCGATATTATTCCACCGTTGCACGTTTGATACATAAGAAAATAATACATTTAATGCCAGATTCTTCCAGCGAACCGCAGTGGTGATACCACCGGTTAATTTGGGGTACATTACTGCCGACATCGGTACAGACTGCTGTTCAGCATTGTACACATTGGTAACAGAGCCATCGCGGTTATAATACAGCGCATCGCCGGTTGCCGGGTCTACGCCGGCCCATTGCGGTGCATAGTATGTGCCATACGGAAGGCCTACTTTAATGATCCTTGTATCGCCATCTGGCGTTTGGTCTGTAACATCGCTCACCCGTAAAATTTTATTTTTATTATATCCTGCATTAGTACCAATGTTCCAGTTAAAGTCTTTGGTTTGGATCACATCGCCGCTCAGGCTAAATTCAACACCCTTGTTGCCCATCCTTGCAGAGCTTAAAAGTACGGTTCCGCCGGACCCCGCTCCGCCGGTTGCGGGAGGTGGTAGCTCTACAAACATATTTCTTGTGATCTTATTATAAATATCAGCGGTTAGCTTTATTCTTTGTGAATGGAAAAGAGACAGGTCGAACCCTGCGTTGAACTCATCCACATATTCCCAGTCAAAATCGGGATTGCCAATATTACTGGGCCTGATAGCCGGCTGGCCATTATAAGTAGTATTGGCTGAATATTTGGGCAGGTAAGCAAAGTCGCTGCCAAAAGGACTGGCCGTTTGGCCATAGCTGGTTCTTAGCCTCAGTACAGAAATAAAGTCAGCCGTTTTTAAGAAGCTTTCCTGTTTCACATCCCAGCTGGCGCCAAAAGAGTAGAACCCATGCCAGCGGTTTTTGAGCGGCACAGATGAAACCGATGCGCCATCGTACCTGTAACTGGCGGTAAGCGTATATTTATTATTAAAGGTATAGCGTCCTAATCCCATAAAAGAAACCATAGCGCTGTTGGAGCGGCTGCCCGTTAAGTCTCCCCGGGAAGTAGGGGGCAGGGTAATACCAGCAGGTGTTTCCGGCAACCGGTCATCCAGCCCATATCCCCTGTAGCTAAAAGCCCTGTAATTATTATAGAGGTATTCAACAAACCCGGACACTTCAAAATCATGCATCTCTATCCTTTTTTTATAAGTAAGGCCGGAAGTGGAAACAATATTAAAATATCTTCTGAATCCTTCCTGCAGGTATCCTTTTCCGCCGTTTTGCCTGCTTCCAATATAAGAAAGCGGGTTAATGAATACCTGGTCCACAGAATTCCGGAAGTCAATACCCGCACGGGTGCTCACTTTTAATCCTTTCGCTATTTCATAAGCCATGTCTATCCCCAGGATGGTTTTAAACTGTTGTGTTTTGTCGGATGTACCATACAGCACATCTATACCCCGGCTTCCCTCGCGGGTATCATAAAATCCCATACCGGCATCAGTAGCGTAAAATACACCGTCAGGAGTGTAGGGGTATTCGTAAGGCAACGCATAGTAAACAGATGCCATAGGTGAGCCTACGCCCGTACCGCCTGGATTATAAGTAAACCGGGAAGCAGAATAGCCAAGGTTAATATTGATCCCCGCGGTGAATTTGCCGTAATTAAGATTGGTATTATTGCGGAGCGAAACCCTGTCCAACCCTGTTTCCTTTACAATACCCTGCTCCTGCCACAGGCTTAATCCCGTGTACGATTGTATATTTTCGTTGCCTCCGCTAAGGCTTACCTGCTGTTCCATAAATTTGCCGTTCTGGAAGAAAAGATCCCGCCAGTCGGTATTGATGCGCCCAATGCTGTCCAGTATGCGATCTGCATTTTGCTGCCACTGTGCCGGTTGAGTAGCATAGTTAGGATTCTTGGGGGAAAATTTCCAGCCAGGACCAATATCCCGTCCTGTTTCCAATCCTACTTCTTCTTCAAACCTAAGGCGTTCTCGGGTATCTGTCATTTCAAAAGTGGGCTGTGTGAGGGTGGAGATACCGTATTGCGAGCTGTAGCCCACGCTTAGCCTTCCTTTTTTTCCTTTTTTGGTAGTGATTACGATCACACCGTTCGATCCTCTTGAACCGTACAGTGCTTTGGCTGATGCATCTTTCAGCACGGTAGCCGATTCTATGTCTTCGGGATTGATGGTTTGGAAATAACCGCTTTCGATAGGGATGCCATCCATAATATATAATGGCGACCTGGAGCCGTTGATAGAACCGATGCCTCTGATGACTACAGATGCCGCCTCACCTGGCTGGCCGGAGCTTGAAATAACATTCAGGCCGGGCACACGTCCCTGGAGTATCTGCTCAAAGCTGCTCATGGGCACTTTATTAATATCGGCAGCATTTACCTGAGTTGCAGCGCTCGGGCTTTTACTTTTCGAATATTCGGTATAGCCGGTAATTACTACCTGCTCCAGGTTATTGATATGTAGCTGAAGCGTAATAGTAATGTGGTTGCCCTGTCCTACTTTAACCGTTTGGGACTGGTAAGAAACGTGAGAGATCACTAACTCATCTCCCTCATTTGCTTCAATGGTAAAGGTACCATCACTTGCCGTTGTAATACCGGACTTACGGCTGTTAATGCTTATTGCAGCGCCGGCTACAGGGTTACCTTCTTCATCAATAACTTTTCCTGTAACCGTTTTGAAAGAGCCTGCATTCATTTTTGAGCGGGACGTGCTTTGGGGCAGCCCAGGTTCAGCCTTCGCCTGGAATACAAGGAACAGGAAGAAAAAAATAATGGTTCCGGTTCCTAACATGCCTTTTGAAAAAGACTGCTTTTGCCTGTCCTTTTTCTCATAACCAATTAATGTCATATTCAATAATATTAGTTTTAACGGGCGGAAAATAGTGTTTTATAAGGTTATAATGAAAATTTTTTTATCTGTGCTGGTTATTTTTGTCATTAACGCATCTTTACCTGAAAAAGAAATATATTTTAATATACAGAAATATGAGGCCGGCTCTGATCCTTAAAAAGTGCAGGGGTAATAGATGACCTGCATGTTATATATTGGATATAACAAAGATGGGGAGCAGGATGAATGGGTGATATAAAAGGTAACTAATAATGAAAACGGTATCACTACATACAAGCGGTATGTTCAGCAAATGGATTCACGCCAATAATGCACAGATGTTGAAAATGAAGCAATCGCTATATTTCGATCGTTTCCCCCACTCCGGGAATCCATAGCGTTTTCCCGGCTGTAGTAAAGTCAGACAGCGCCTTTTTCGTATCAATTTTTATAATATCAAAGGTATTGTAGTGCACGCCAACGATATGATTACATTTAATAAAATCTGATGCAACAATAGCGTCAGCCACATCCATTGTATAATTGCCGCCAATAGGTAATACGGCAAAATTCAATTCTGCAAACCCTGGGATAAGCTGCATATCCATTGTAAGTGCCGTGTCTCCTGAAAAATAGAAGTTAACCTCTTCTGAAGTAATAACGAAGCCCATCGGGTTGCCGCCATAAGATCCATCAGGCAAGGAGGAGGAGTGAATAGCATTTACTGCACGCACTTTTCCAAAATCAAAAGTTACAGGGCCCCCGTGATTGAGCTCGTGCAGGTTGGTTACGCCTTGTGCAGAAAGCCAGCCACATACTTCAGGAGAAGAGATCACTTTTGCCCCGGTTCTGTTGGCTATGGGAGCTACATCAGCAATATGATCGCCATGCCCGTGAGAAACCAGTATATAATCTGCTTCGATGGCATCTATATTAATATGTTTGGCTAATGGATTGTTTTGAATAAACGGGTCAAAGATCAGTTGCTTTCCCTGTACAGTGACAGAAAAGCCGGATTGTCCCAGGTAAGTAAAGTCCATTTTGCTTTTTTGTAAAAATAGCGCCTATTTTCAGGATAGCAAAAACTGCGCTAACTTACGGACTTTCTGACCCCGCATTGTATCTGGAAATGTACGATGTAAGGTGTACGATATGAAAGCTAAAGGCTGAAAGCCGGAAGCAAAAAGCCTTATGCTTTCAGCTTCCTGCGTGGTGCATCTTCCGACCTCGGACTTCCTGACTTTCCGACTATTATTTTACAGTAGCCTTAACTGCCTGCGATGCAGATGTCTGGCCGTCAATATCCACCTGTACAATGCGTACAAATACTTTTTGATCATTTGATGTCTCTATAGCATAGTCTGATTTACTGCAGGAGAATAAAGTAGCGCTGATCAGTATAATGGAAAGCATTACCATTACATGATATCTGTTCTTTCTTTTATACATGATACTTCCTCCGGCCAATAGCATAAGAGCAAGTCCGCCTGCTATAGCTTTACCGGGAATAGTATAGGTGAACTCATAGTTCAGCTCCACGGCCGAGTTGCCATCAACAGCAGCGCTCTTCACCTGGCCGATCTTTATAAAGCTCCTGCCATCATTTGATATTTCAATATCAAAATGGTTATTATTAGTTTCAGAAAGGGTAGACCAGTTAATTACCAGCGTGTTGTTAACAATTCTGGGGCTGATTGTACCAAAAGTAACAGGTAATGACTCTATACCCTGCCTGGCTGCGTTGCCGGTACCGGCGCATGAAGAAGAAGTACCTAAAGTAGCTTTCCCCGGATTTTTATTAGAATTGGTACCATTTCCGGCATCGGCAGCATTTAAAGTAATATCGGGGCTTTCTGTAAGCGCATTTGAGCTTTTAAATGTTCCTGTTACCTGAATATACCCGCTTCCTTCAATGACATTCTTCTCGCTATAGTTATAAAAATTTTTAGTATTGATAGCTCCCGGACAAGCCATTGTGTTAGGCTTGTTATGAAACTCAACGCTTCCCGAAGCATTGATTATTCCTTTTATACTATTATTAGGGTTTTGAAATTTAAAGTCTGTGGTATTTACTGTTCCTCCTTCATTCAATGTAAAGTTGCCTCCGTTGCTGAAAATAGCATTAGCAACGTTTAAGATTCCGTTTACGGTCAGTTTTCCGCTGGTTACCACATCTGTAGCCGAAACAGTAGTATTGGCGCTGACGATGAAGCCTGCCTGGCCCGGGTTCAGGGCTAATTTGCCCACCTGGAATGATGCTGCACGATCAACTGTTACTACAGGCGCAGGATTAGACCAGCCATTCATTTCATAAGTGCCGGTAATTTTTATGGCAGAGTTGTGAGGATAGGTAACGCTTTTTTGGGTTTTAAATGAACCGTTTACAGTCAGCGTCGCGCCTTCTGCAAGGATAAGGTCTCCATCAAGCTGGAAAGAAGAGGAATTAATGATAAGCTCGCCTTTAATCACTAAATTACCGCCGGCATAAGAGGCATTGGTGAAAGTTACGATAGCATCGGGCTCAATAGTTACAGTTTTTCCTGCAGGCCATTGAATGCCGCTTGCAGTATGCGTACCGGCAACAAAAGTATAACCTTCAGACTGCCATCCGTTTTGGGCATAAGAAAAGAAATACACATTGAGAATGCTGAGCAAGAGAGCGATTTTTTTCATCTTGAAAAAATGTTTTAAGGGCTTTAGTAAAAAGGGTTTAGTGCTTAAGCAGTGCGAAACTATACAGGGGAAAGAAGGGGTATAAGTGGTATTCGATGAACCGGCTGTTTTATTAGCCGGGCTCCTTATTTTTTTCGATGAGGTATTTTAGCTTTTTCCTGAAATGATGTGTATGCCGGTATTTTCAGGTATTCTTTTATAATAAAGCTGGGTATGATTAAACTTATATTATCAATGGCAACTGATCTTAAATTAGCAAATTTCAAATCTGATATTTTCCTTACCTTTGCAGCCTTAAATTCAGGACTTAGAATGCATTGTTTGTAAAGTGTTGTAAGTCATTGACTTAGGAAATAGTAAAAGTTTATAATTCAATCAAGAATAATCATGGCAGATTTAAAATTTCAAAGAAACTTTGGTATTGCCGCTCACATTGATGCCGGTAAAACCACTACAACTGAACGTATTTTACGTTACACAGGTATGATTCACCGTATTGGTGAGGTACACGATGGTGGCGCTACTACAGACTGGATGGAGCAGGAAAAAGAGCGTGGTATTACCATTACCTCTGCTGCGGTAAGCTGTAAATGGCAATTCCCTACTGATAAAGGAAAGGCTGTTGCAGGTACTACTAAAGAATATTCTTTTAATATTATTGATACTCCGGGTCACGTAGACTTTACCGTGGAGGTAGAGCGTTCCATGCGTGTATTGGATGGTTTGATTGCCCTGTTTTCTGCGGTAGATGGGGTAGAACCTCAGTCTGAAACTGTATGGCGCCAGGCCAACCGTTACAGAGTTCCGCGTATTGGTTTCGTAAATAAAATGGACCGCCAGGGTGCCGACTTCCTGAATGTGGTAAAGCAGGTGCGCGAAATGCTGGGCTCAAAAGCAGTGCCTTTGCAATTACCCATTGGCGCTGAAGATAACTTCCAGGGTGTGGTAGACCTTATTCGTATGAAAGGTATTATCTGGGATGTGGAAACAGAAGGTATGACTTACCAGGAAATTGACATTCCTGCCGACATGCTTGCTGATGCAGAAGAATGGAGAGCTCAATTAGTGGAAGCAGTTGCTGAGTACGATGATGCCCTGATGGAGAAATTCTTTGATGATCCTAACAGCATTTCTGAAGAAGAGATTCATACTGCTATACGTAAGGCAACCATAGACCTGAGCATTGTACCTATGATGTGCGGTTCTTCATTTAAGAATAAAGGGGTACAAACTGCCCTGGATGCGGTTTGCCGTTACCTGCCTTCCCCGGTAGATGTTGAAGCTATTGAAGGAACAGATCCTAACGACTCTGAAAAGAAATTAGTACGTAAACCCGATGCGAAAGAACCTTTTGCAGCTTTGGCCTTCAAGATCATGACCGACCCGTTCGTAGGTCGCCTGGCGTTCTTCCGTTGTTACAGCGGACATTTAGATGCCGGCTCTTATGTATTGAACGTGCGCAGCGGTAAAAAAGAGCGTATCAGCCGTATCATGAAAATGTTCGCCAACAAACAAAACCCCATTGATTTTATTGAAGCGGGCGATATTGGCGCAGCGGTTGGTTTTAAAGAAATTAAGACTGGTGATACCCTTTGCGATGAGAACCATCCTATCACACTGGAAAACATGTTCATCCCTGAGCCTGTAATTTCTGTGGCGGTAGAGCCTAAAACCCAGGCAGACGTTGATAAAATGGGTATGGCTATTGCAAAGCTGGTGGAAGAAGATCCTACATTACGTGTAAAAACTGATGAAGATACAGGTCAGACCATCCTGAGCGGTATGGGTGAGCTTCACTTAGAGATCATTGTAGACCGTATGCGCCGTGAGTTTAAAGTAGAAGTAAACCAGGGTGCTCCGCAGGTGGCTTATAAAGAAGCGTTCAACACTACTATTGAGCACAGGGAAACTTTGAAAAAGCAAACCGGTGGTCGTGGTAAGTTCGCCGATATCCAGTTCAGCCTTGGCCCTGTTGATGAAGACTGGAAGAAAGAAAATCCTGATAAGAGCTACCAGTTTGTGAACGATATTTTTGGTGGTGCTATTCCGCGTGAGTTTGTGCCTGCTATCCAGAAAGGTTTTGAGTCTGCCATGACAAGCGGTGTGCTGGCTAACTATCCTGTTGATAACATGAAGATCCGTGTGTTTGACGGTAGCTTCCACCCTGTGGATTCTGATTCTATGTCTTTCGAGCTTTGTGCCAAGCAAGGTTTCCGTGAGGCCGGCAGAAAGGCTAAGCCTATCCTGTTAGAGCCCATCATGAAAGTGGAAGTATTGACTCCTGAGCAATACATGGGTGATGTAACCGGTGACCTGAACCGTCGTCGTGGTATGATGGAAGGTATGGATACCCGTGCAGGCGTGCAGGTAATCAAAGCTAAAGTTCCGCTGAGTGAAATGTTTGGCTATGTAACTCAATTGCGTTCTTTAAGCTCTGGCCGTGCATCCTCTACCATGGAGTTCTCGCACTATGCACCGGCTCCAAATAATATTGCGGAGGAAGTGATCGCAAAATCAAAAGGAAAAGTAACAGCTTAGTGAGTAGAAGTGTTACTGTATAATAAAATTAAACCCCGGTGATGAGCCGGGGTTTTTTTGTGTATGGGAATAATAGAGCAGAATTGCCAGACTCCAATATAAAGTTTAATTCAGCGTTTTATAACTAAATGCAAATTTTCCTTTTGTGAATTTTATTGTTTCTCCCTTATTGCTAAAATGCTGGTCGCGTACTAATGTCATCTGAAACTCTCCGGTAATTCTTTTCGCATTTCTATCAATAGAAGTGATCTTAATGTAGTTGTTACCGGATGCCTGGGCAGAATAGTGATCAGTTATAATATCGCCCATTTCTATTTTAGTGATTCCTGCATCAAATTGCTGTAAGGTTGTGGGACTTTCGGGCACTACCAGGTTAATACTGAGCGATCCCATTACTGTTCCATCACCACCACCTATAAAAAGGTAATTGTTTGACGGGCTGTATGAAGCTGTAGGGCTTTCAGTGATCCATTTTTTATTGTCTTTAAAAGCATACATGTAGTTTTCCGTATCAGGAGGTGTAATGGTGTCTGCTTTACGGCATCCCAGGGTTGTAAGGCAAAGCAAAGCGGCGAAAAGAAGGATATGTTTCATTGTTTTAGTTTATATAACGTAAAGACGCCATTTCAATATTTTTCGCAACAGTCTGTCATCTTTCTTATATCTAATATATGGTAAATAGTAAAATTAAACACTATGCCCGTATATGAAGGACTTATTACTGTGCAGCAGGATGCCGGGCTTTTGATAAGTTAGCTCCTGTTTGACATAAATGCATATTGTAATCAACAGCTATAGGCTCTAAAATACCTTTATGGATTTTTTGTTAACCTACCCCTTCCTTACTTCATATTTGGCACAGCAAAATGCTGTAAGTGGCAGCAGCATCATCATAGCCCATCCCCATACAGTGGTAAACAACCCCGCAATAATAGAAAGCAATGCAATGTAAAAGGGATAGCTCAATAGCAGTACCCCAAATATTACGGAATCGTGGTGGTCTGTGTTACTGAAAAAAAGTTTTACAATCAGCCTGGCAAATAAATATAAAGGAGCATGCAGAATAGCTCCGGTCAAAGCCGGCAGTGCCAACAGCAGCCTGGTAGCAGTTGATGTTCTTCCGAACTTATTTTCCAATTCCATCCGGTCTCTTTTATCAATCTCAAAAACAAGAGGCTGTAATTCTTCCTTCAGCATCTTATTAAATAGTGTATTTTTTTCTCCGTCTGTAATTGCCGCTTCAAATTGCCGGGCTTCTAAAAAATTGCCAAAATTTATGATCACCCTTTTCCCATATTTCCTGAAAGAGCTATAATTGATCCCTGCAGGTAATATTTTCAAAGGTATCTTTTCATCCCATGCCTTAAAAGCAAGGCGTGCGGTACCTTTTTTTAGCGGGCGCAGGTGCCACTCGTTTACACAAAGCCCTTCGCTGAATATGAGCACACCTTCTTTTTGCCTGAATATTTCAATACAACTGTCAAAGGTTTCATAATTGATGTTCAGATTTTCGGCTCCCTCTCTTATGCGGTACACGGGCAGCATTTTAAGGGAACGCAGCAAACGAAATACTGTCTTGCTTTTAAAAGCGTCTCCCCTGGCCAAAGAGGTAACAGGAATATCAAAAAGAATATCGCAAATAATGGCATCTAAGAAAGAGTTAGGGTGGTTACTTGCTATAAGCAACGGTCCGCCGGTTCTCAGCAGCTCTTTTTTATCAACATTTATAGAATGAAAAAACAAATGGCTGATGAAGCGAACATATATTTTAAGTACCTGGTAAAGCAAGGTTGGGTTTTGTTAGATGCCAGCAATTTATACAAATAACAAGAAATGTTTTCATTTTCTTAAATTTTTTAAAAAATTAGAACAGATCATGACAGTACATGACGGTTACAGGTCTTTCATTGTTTATTTTCGGTTTGTAAAGATTTTGCTTACTATATTGAAAATATATAATTCATGAACGCTTTATTGGGAGTAATTTTTCATTTTATCGGTGGTTTTGCATCAGGGAGTTTTTATATACCCTATAAAAAAGTAAAAGGCTGGGCCTGGGAATCTTACTGGCTTGTAGGTGGATTGTTCTCCTGGTTAATAGTACCGCCCATTGCCGCATGGCTTACTATTCCCAATTTTACAGAGATTATCAGCCAGGCAAGTGGTTCTGTTTTAGGCTTTGCGTTTATATTCGGCCTGCTCTGGGGTATTGGAGGGCTTACCTATGGCTTGGGCGTAAGATACCTGGGGGTATCGCTGGGGAGCAGCGTTATCCTGGGGCTTTGTATGGTTTTTGGTGCCATCATCCCTGCCGTTTATTACCAGTTTACGCCTGAAGCTGGGAAAGATACTATCGGCTTGTTAACCAGCACCAGGTGGGGATTGACCGTTTTGTCGGGATTGCTGGTTTGTATAGTGGGTATTATTATTTGCGGAAAAGCCGGTATGATGAAGGAAAAGGAACTTGCGGGTACCGGTGTTACCAACTCGGATCCTCATGCAGTGGGAAATGCAGACAGTGAAGCGCATCTTTCGGGCAAGGATGAGTATAAATTTGGCCTGGGTTTAACGGTGGCTATTATTTCGGGGATACTTAGCGCCTGTTTCAACTTTGGTATTGAAGCTGCCAAGCCAATGGCTAATGTAGCTAATGAATTGTGGAAAGCTGCCCATCCCGGTCAGGGTGAGTTTCTTTACCAGAACAATGTTTCTTATATCATCATCCTTTGGGGCGGACTTACTACCAACCTGATATGGTGCCTTATGCTGAACGCCAGGAATAAAACTTTTGGAGATTATACCAATAGCAATACCCCTATTTTAAGAAATATTATCTTCTGCGCTTTGGCCGGTACTACCTGGTTCCTGCAGTTTTTCTTTTATGGCATGGGTGAAAGTAAAATGGGTAACGGCCCCAGCTCATGGATATTGCATATGGCATTTATTATACTTATTGCTAATTTGTGGGGGCTGATATTGAAAGAATGGAAAGGTGTAAGCAAGAAAACGCTGCTGACTGTGGTGTTAGGTATCATTGTTATTCTGGCTTCGGTATTGCTGGTAGGCTGGGGTAATTCATTGCGGTAATACTTTTTTTGAGGGGACGGGTGCGGAGCGGCTGCCGGGTTGGTAATTCCCGTTTAAATGGGTTCTTAACTTCTATCTATAAAAAATAAAGAGGTGTACGAAGGTCAATAGCTTTCGGTAAACCTTAAACAACAACTTGAATTATGGCAACAGAAACTAAAACTTTTAAGCATGTTAGTTATCTATGGGATGACGCCAAAGCTGCTGAGCTTGCGGGTGATGAGGTGGCATTATTGATCTATCGTTCCAATTTGCTGGGTACCGATTTACGGCTTACCAACTATGGCGGGGGAAACACCTCCTGCAAAGCCATGGCAAAAGACCCGCTTACCGGTGAGGAAACTGAAATTATGTGGGTGAAAGGCAGTGGAGGCGACCTGGGCACATTGAGAAGAAGTGGCCTTGCTGCTTTGTATGTGGATAAGCTGCGCAGTCTTAAAAATGTATATCGTGGTTTGGAGCATGAAGATGAAATGGTAGAGTTGTTCAATCACTGTATTTATGATCTGAACTCCAAAGCGCCTTCTATTGATACGCCATTGCATGGTTTTTTACCTTTCAGGCATATAGACCACTTGCACCCCGATGCTGCTATTGCTATTGCCGCCGCAAAAGACGGTAAAAAAATAACCGAAGAGTTATTTGGGGGCACTATTGGCTGGGTATCCTGGCAAAAACCAGGCTTTGAGTTGGGTTTAATGCTGAAGCAATGCCTGGATGAGAATCCTGGTATCCGCGGCATTATGTTAGGCTCCCACGGTTTATTTACCTGGGGCAATACAGCTTATGAAAGCTATATCAATACGCTGGAAGTAATTGAGAAATGTGCAGAATATATTGATCAGAACCTTGGCAAAAAGGGTCCTGTTTTTGGTGGTGAAAAAATACAGGCTTTGCCTAAAGAGGAGCGCCTCCAAAAAGCGGCTGTCCTGGCGCCTTTGCTGCGCGGCTTCTGCTCTTCTCATATAAAAATGATTGGTCATTTCACCGATGATGACCGTGTGTTACAGTATATTAATTCTAATGATCTGGAAAGATTGGCGCCGTTAGGCACTTCCTGCCCCGATCACTTCCTGCGTACCAAGATCAGTCCGCTGGTGCTGAATCTTTCTACGGATGAAAACCTGGATGACGTAGCTGCGGTAAAGGAAAAAATTGCTCCTTTGTTTGAGGACTACCGCAAGATGTACGCGGACTATTACGATACCTGTAAGCATCCCGACAGCCCTGCCATGCGCGACCCTAACCCGGTTATTATTATCTACCCCGGGGTAGGTATGTTTGCCTTTGCAAAAGATAAACAAACGGCAAGGGTAGCGGCTGAGTTTTATACCAATGCCATTAATGTAATGCGAGGTGCCGAAGCGATCTCTGAATATACTTCCTTACCAAGACAGGAAGCATTTAATATTGAATACTGGTTACTGGAAGAGGCTAAGTTACAACGTATGCCCAAACCTAAGCCACTAAGCGGACGTATTGCCTTAATCACCGGCAGCGGTGGCGGTATAGGAAAAGCTATAGCCAGGAAGTTTGCACAGGAAGGCGCCTGTGTTATTATTAACGATATTAACCAGGAAAGGATAGACGCCACAACGCAGGAGTTTCAAAAAGCATTTGGAAAAGACACTACGGCATCTGTTACGCTGAATGTAACAGATGCAGGCTCCATTGCTGCAGCACTGGATGCTACCGTGCTGGCTTTTGGAGGCGTGGATATAGTAGTGAATAATGCCGGTATCAGCATATCCAAAAGTATTACAGAGCATTCAGTAGAAGAGTGGGACAGGCTGTACGATATATTGGTAAAAGGACAATTTATGGTCTCAAAAGCTGCGGTAGCGGTTATGCGTAAGCAAAACCTGCCTGTAGGACAAACCGGTATTGGCGGAGATATTATTAATATTGTTTCTAAAAACTCAATTGTAGCCGGACCTAACAATGCCGGTTATGGTTCAGCAAAAGCGGCACAGGCGCATCTTTCAAGGTTGCTGGCGGCAGAGTTGGGCGGGGACAGGATACGTGTAAATACAGTGAATCCTGATGCGGTGATTTCTGATTCTAATATCTGGGCCGGGGGCTGGGCCGAAGGCCGGGCTAAAGCCTATGGTATTACGGTAGAAGAGTTACCCGCTTATTATGCTAAGCGTACTTTAATGAATGAAATTATTTTACCTGATGATATTGCCAATGCCTGCTTCGTATTCGTAAGCGGCCTGCTCAATAAATCTACAGGTAATACACTGAACGTAGATGGTGGCGTGGCACAGGCATTTGTAAGGTAGTTTAAACCTATAAAGTTTTTATACCCTTATAGGTCTGTTTTCACTCCCCCTCTTCATGAGAAGAGGGGTGAGGTTTAAAGAGTCTTCATATAGCAAAGCAATAAGGGTTAGTGATTGTCTAGTCGGCTAACCCGTTTTTGAATATATGAAAAAGTGACCGGAAGCAGAATAAAAACGTATAAATTGAACTGATTAAATATTATGAATTATGATTTTGAATAAATCGCAGATTGATGCACATAATGAAAAAGGGTTAGCCCGGCACAAAAAAAGTTTTGATTATATAGCTAATGAGTTGGCTGATGCTGAAGGGATTATTAAAAAACTGGTAGATTTCCAGGTGGCTATCCCATCGTGGGCTTTGGGTAATGGTGGTACACGTTTTGGACGCTTTAGCGGTGGCGGCGAACCGGCTACCCTCGAAGAAAAAATGGAAGATATAGGATTGCTGCATCAGCTTAACCGGAGCAGCGGCGCCGTTTCCCTGCATATTCCGTGGGATATTCCTAAAGATGCGAAAGCTATCAAAAGTCTGGCTGCCGATTTTGATTTGAAGTTTGACGCAATGAACTCTAATACATTCCAGGATCAGAAAGATCAGGCACTGAGCTATAAGTTCGGGTCCATGCAGCATGTGGACAAAGCGGTACGCCAGCAGGCTATTGATCATAATATTGAAGTGATTAAATACGGGCAGGAGCTGGGTTCTGCTTCGCTTACTGTATGGCTGGCTGATGGTTCCTGCTTCCCGGGTCAGCTCAATTTCAGGAATGCCTTTAATAACACGTTGGAAAGCCTGCAGGCGGTATATACCGCGCTGCCGGAAGATTGGAAAATATTTGTAGAATATAAAGCGTTTGAACCTAATTTTTACTCTACTACAGTAGGTGATTGGGGTCAGTCCTTCCTGTATGCCTCCAAGCTGGGTGATAAGGCTTATACTTTAGTGGATTTAGGCCACCATTTGCCCAATGCCAACATTGAACAGATTGTTGCTTTATTGTTGAACGAGCAAAAACTGGGTGGTTTCCATTTTAATGATAGCAAGTATGGCGATGATGATCTGACAGTAGGCAGCATTAAGCCTTATCAGTTGTTCTTGATTTTCAGAGAACTGGTTGACGGGATGGATGCGCGTGGTATGAACCATGCTACAGATCTGGGCTGGATGATTGATGCCAGCCATAATGTAAAAGATCCCCTGGAAGATTTATTACAAAGCGTGGAAGCGATTCTGCTGGCGTATGCCCAGGCATTGCTGGTGGATGCAAAAGCGTTAAGCGAGGCACAACTGAATAATGATGTAGCGCTTGCACAGGAAATTTTACAAACGGCTTTCAGAACAGACCTGCGTCCTTTGCTGGCAGAAGCAAGGTTAAGAGCCGGCGGAGCTTTGCAGCCATTGCAATTGTACCGCGATACCAACGTGAGAAAGGAATTGATCAATAAAAGAGGTGCCGTTACTGTTGCAACAGGATTATAAGACCCTTCTGTTTTTAATAAACTAAAAACAATTGGATACCCATAAATTGTTAATTATTAATTACTAATTATAATTCCCCTTGGTACCCGTAATTGCCATATTCGACATTGGAAAAACGAATAAAAAGTTTTTTCTTTTTAATGAAGATTATAAGATCGTAGAAGAATTATCTGTCAATTTTGACGAGATCGAAGATGAAGACGGGTTTGCCTGTGAGGATATCCGGGCGCTTAGGAAGTGGGTAATGGATACATTAAACAAATACCTGGTCAGCGAAACGTATGATATAAAAGCAGTTAACTTTTCAACCTATGGGGCCAGCTTTGTGCATTTGAATGAACAGGATAACCTGGTTACGCCGCTGTACAATTATCTTAAGCCTTACCCGGATGCTATCGGGGAAAAGTTTTACAGCACTTACGGAACCAGGGAAGTCATAGCATTAAGCACGGCATCCCCGGCTTTGGGGAATCTCAACTCGGGGCTGCAATTATATTCATTAAAGCATCATAAACCCCTGCTTTACCAGAAAACTGCTGTTTCGCTTCATTTGCCGCAGTACCTGGGCTTCCTGGTAAGCGGCCAGAAATATTCTGACATTACCAGCATAGGATGCCATACGGCTTTATGGGACTTTACAAAAAATGGATATCACCATTGGGTAACAGCAGAAGGCATTGATAAAAAACTGGCTCCGCTGTTTTCTTCTTCCACAGCCATGGATGTGGTATATAATGGCAGGCAGCTGAAATGTGGAGTGGGGCTGCACGATAGCTCTGCGGCGTTTATTCCTTATATTCAGAATATTGATGAACCCTTCCTGCTGATCTCTACAGGAACCTGGTGCATTAGCATGAATGCCTTTAATGATGAGCCTTTAACAAAGACCGAATTAGAGCAGGATTGTCTGTGTTATATGACCTTTGAAGGAAGTACAGTAAAATCTTCCAGGTTATTTGCCGGTTATGCGCATGAGCAGGCTGCAAAAAAGCTGGCGCAGCATTTTAACGTAGTGCCTAACTATTTTGAAAAAATAGCTTATGATAAAGAGCTGATAAAGGAAGAGCCGGAGCTAAAAGATCTGCTGAATTTTGATCCTTCCTCATACAGTACTTATGAAGAAGCCTATCTCAATTATGTTCGGCATACGGTTAATGCCCAGGTACGATCCACTAACCTGGTGCTGAATAACAAAGTAAAAAAGCTCTTTGTGGATGGCGGGTTTGCCAAAAACGAAACCTATATGCAATTATTGGCCGATGTCTATCCGCAGGTGGAAGTATATGCCGCTTCGGTATCGCAGGCCACGGCAATGGGTGCTGCCATGGCTATTCATAAAGACTGGAACCGCCTGGAGCTGCCGGATAATGTGGTAAGTACAAGGAGGTATTATGCATCTGACAGTGATGCCTCCTAAAAAAGATTTGTTTGTTTTTCAATCCTGCCTTATCTTGCACGGGCTCATGTGCAACAACATCTCACATAACAAACTATATTTTACTGTAGTGTTTGCTGCAACCACAACCATTATTACAACCCGTTAAGGGTTGTACTTTGTCATATCACCACGTCGGGCCTATAGGCCGTTTTTCTAAATCATCCATAATATTTAATCGTTATAAACCATGCAGGTTTTAAAGTTTGGCGGTACTTCGGTAGCCAATGCAGAAAATATAAATAGAGTTGCGGCTGTTGTAAAAAGTACAATGGCAAAAGATCAAACAGTTGTGGTAGTGTCTGCCCTGGGAGGTGTTACAGACATATTGCTGAATGCAGCCATCACTGCAGCAAAAGGAGATGAAGTGTACAGGCAGTTCATTACCGAAATAGAAAGGAGGCATTTTGATGTAGTAAAAAAGCTGATACCGGTAGCTCATCAGAGCCATTTGTTGAGCCTTGTAAAAACTGCCATCAATGAAATTGAAGATATCTGTAACGGTATTTATTTATTAAGCGAAATTACGCCGCGTACCAAAGACAGGCTGGCTAGCTATGGAGAGTGGCTTTCATCACAGATCATTGCTGCCAAGCTGCAGTTTGACGGAGTGGAAGCGCAATGGAAAGATGCCCGTGAGCTGATTAAAACCAACAGTAATTATACACATGCGCAGGTAGATGCCAACCTTACAAAAGCGCATATTGTCGCTTATTTTAAAGAAGCACAAAGCAATGTTTTTATTCTGCCGGGCTTTATAGCATCTGATGCAGAAGGCGTGACAACAACTATTGGCCGCGGAGGATCTGATTATACAGCTGCTATTATTGCCGCAGCATTAGATGCTGCCGTGTTGGAAATTTGGACAGATGTGAGCGGTATGATGACAGCCGACCCACGCCTGGCGGCTAATGCAAAAGTGATTGAAAAAATATCTTACGGAGAGGCGATGGAGCTTTCCCATTTTGGTGCGAAAGTAATTTATCCGCCCACACTGCAGCCGGTAATGAGCAAGAATATTCCTGTATGGATCAAAAATACTTTTGCCCCGGAAGATGCGGGTACGCTGGTTTTAAACAATGACCGTTCTGGAGGTAATGCAGGCGGGAATATGATCAGGGGTATTTCAAGTATCAATAACCTGGCTTTGCTGAGCCTTGAAGGCAGTGGTATGATAGGGATCCCGGGCTTTTCTAAAAGGCTGTTTGAAGCATTAAGCGCCGAGCAGATCAATGTGATATTAATCACGCAAAGCTCATCCGAGCATTCTATATGTGTGGTTGTTGACGCTGCCAAAGCAGCTATGGCAAAATCTGCTGTGGATGGAGCATTTGCCGGGGAGCTGGCCTTACGACAGTTAGAGCCTTTGAAAGTGGAAACCGGCCTGTCTATAGTGGCATTAGTGGGTGAGCAAATGAAAAGCCATCCGGGTGTAAGCGGAAAAATGTTTAGTGCGCTGGGAAGGAACGGTATTAATGTGCGGGCAATAGCACAGGGCTCATCGGAAAAAAATATCAGCGCTGTAATATCCACTGCTGATGTTCGTGAAGCCATCAATGTTTTACATGAAGACTTTTTTGAGACTACATATAAGCAGGTACATTTATTTATTGCGGGTGTTGGAAATGTAGGCGCTAAATTACTGCAGCAAATAAACAAGCAACTGGAATCCCTTCAAAAGCAACTGAAAATAAAGATCAATGTCATCGGCATCAGCAATAGCCGGAAAATGATGCTGAATGATAAAGGCATTGATCTGAATAGCTGGCAGCAGGAGCTGGAGCAGGGAGAAGCGGCTTCCTTATCGCTGTTTGTTGGGGAGGCAATAGAAAAGAACCTGCGCAACTCCATTTTTGTAGATATTACTGCAAATGCCGAAGTGGCAGATGTCTATGGGAAACTACTGCAGAAAAGTATTTCTGTAGTGGCTTGCAATAAAATAGCAGCATCTTCTGATTATGATAATTACAGGAAATTGAAAGACCTGGCCCGGGAGTTTAACTGTAAATTTCTGTTTGAAACCAATGTAGGCGCAGGGCTGCCGGTTATTGGCACTTTAAATGACCTGGTACATAGCGGCGATGAAGTGCGCAAGATAGAAGCGGTATTAAGCGGAACATTAAATTATGTTTTTAATAATTATGACGGAACCCAAACATTCTCAACAGTAGTGCGCCAGGCGCAGGAAGAAGGCTATACAGAACCTGATCCCAGACTTGATTTAAGCGGTACCGATGTAATGCGGAAGATACTGATACTTGCACGTGAAGCGGGCTATGAAATGCAGATGGAAGATATCATGAACAACGGCTTTATGCCGGAAGCATGTATGCAGGGAACAGTAGAAGAGTTTTACGAATGTATGCTGCGCTACGAAACGCATTTTAAGAAGTTATATGATGATGCAAAAGCACAGGGCTGCAAGTTGAAATTTGTTGCTACTTTTAATGAAGGTAAAGCATCAGTGGGTTTGCAGCATATAGCCCCTGAAAATGATCTCTACCATTTATATGGGAAGGATAATGTAGTGCTGTTCTATACATCCCGTTATACAGATCAGCCATTAGTGGTAAAAGGCGCGGGAGCCGGGGCTGATGTTACGGCCAGCGGTGTATTTGCGGATATTGTGAGGGCCGCGCAGTAAAAGTCAATGGTCAATAGACCATAGTTCATGCCAAAAAATTAAATTATGAGTGAAGGCAAAGATATAAGCAACGAATCAACATCTCTTCCCTTAGGGAAGGGGCCGGAGGATGAGCATACTCCCCTCTCCCCCCGGAGAGGGCTTGGGGGCGAGGTCGGGGGTAGGGTCAGGCTTAAATCCCCCGGAACAGTAGCCAACCTGGTTTGCGGTTTTGATATATTGGGGCTTGCCATCAACGAGCCCTATGATATTATGGAGTTTGAACTGACGGACCAGCCGGGAGTGATCATTGAAAATAAAGACGATTTTAATTTACCTACAGATCCGGAGAAAAACGTTGCAGGTGTTGTGTTACTGGCTGCCCTAGAAAAAGCAGGTGTGAGTAAGGGTATAAAGGTATCTATAGAAAAACATATAAAGCCAGGTAGCGGCCTGGGTTCCAGCGCGGCAAGCGCTGCAGGTGCGGCGGTTGGGGCCAACAAAGTGCTGGGTAATATTTTTTCGCAGGACGACCTTATACAATTGGCTATGATTGGTGAAAAGCTGGCAACGGGAGTAAAACATGCTGACAATATTACACCTTGTATCTTAGGAGGCGTTACACTGATTCGTTCTATTCACCCGTTAGATATTGTACCGCTTGCCAACCCCGACTTGTTTGTAACAGTTGTGCATCCTCAAATAGAAGTGCGCACTTCCGATGCCCGGCAGATATTGCGCAAGCAGGTTTTTTTGAAGGATGCTATAAAGCAATGGGGCAACATAGCCGGTCTGGTGGCAGGCTTTATGAGCAATGATAAGGCGCTCATTGGCCGGTCGCTGGAAGATGTTATCATAGAGCCGGTGCGCAGTATTTTAATTCCCGCGTTTGATGAGGTAAAGGCTAAATGTAAAGAAGCCGGCGCACTAGGGGGCGGTATATCAGGCTCCGGCCCGTCTGTATTCATGCTCAGCGAAACCGAAGATATCGCCAGGAAAGTGGGGGCTATCATGAAGGAGGAGTATGATAAGATCGGTATAGAAAATTATGTGTATGTAACTACTATTAATAAGAATGGAGTGGAGGTGGAAATGTAGAATATTGAATGTAAAATGTAGAAGTGATTAAACTATCTTCAACCATCTTCAACTACTTTTCAACTTTCCTCCTGTCATCCGTCAACTGTCATCTGTCAACTAATTATGAACTACTATAGTCTTAATCATCAATCACCAATCGTTTCATTTAAAGAAGCTACTATACAGGGGCAAGCACCTGATAAAGGACTGTATTTCCCCGAACAATTACCTGCTGTAAGCAAAGCATTAATTGACAGCATTGAAAATATTTCAGATGTTGATATTGCTTTTGAAGTAATGAAGCCTTATGTAGCAGGTGCTGTCAATGATGAAGACCTGTACCATATTGTAAAAGAAACCTTGAATTTTCCTGTTCCCTTACAATATGTGAATACTGCTATTGCATCGTTAGAGCTTTTTCATGGTCCCACGCTCGCTTTTAAAGATGTGGGCGCCAGATTCATGAGCCGTTGCCTGGGCCATTTTTTAAAGAACGAAGACCGTGAGGTTACAGTGCTGGTAGCCACTTCAGGAGATACAGGTGGAGCTGTGGCCAATGGCTTTTATGGGGTAGATAACGTGAACGTAGTGATCCTGTATCCTAAAGGCCGTGTAAGCCCTGTGCAGGAAAAACAGCTCACAACATTAGGAAAAAATATTACAGCGCTTGAAGTAGAGGGCACTTTTGATGATTGCCAGCGTATGGTAAAAGAGGCTTTTGCCGATAAGGAAATTAATGAAAAGAAATTTTTAACTTCAGCTAATTCTATCAATGTGGCACGCTGGCTGCCACAGCAGGTTTATTATTTTCTTGCCTACAAACAATGGAAGCAAAAAGATACACAACCTGTGGTTTGTGTGCCCAGTGGTAATTTTGGAAATATTTGTGCCGGTCTATTAGCAAAAGTTACCGGGCTGCCTCTGGGGCATTTTATTGCAGCCTGCAATGTAAACGACATTGTATCCCACTACCTGCAAACACAGGAGCTAAAGCCTAAAGAAACAACAGCTACTTTGTCTAATGCAATGGATGTGGGCAATCCCAGCAATTTTGTAAGAATTATTGAATTATTTCATAAACAGTTTCCTGAGTTAAAGAAAAATCTTTCTTCTGCAACTATAACTGATGAAGAAACGATAGCTGCCATAGAAAGAGTATTCCGACAGGAGGGTTATACCTTAGATCCGCACGGTGCTGTAGCATGGCTGGCTTTGGAAAGATACCTGCAGCAACATCCGTCAGAAAAAGGGTTTATACTTGAAACGGCACATCCGGTTAAATTCCCCGATGCTGTAGAATCTGCAACCGGACAAAATGTGATCATACCCGGAGCGCTGGAAGAAATGATGAGTCGTGAAAAAGCTTCTGTAGTGATACAGCCCGGCTTTGAAAACCTGAAATCATTTTTATTGGAAGGGTAGAAGTAAAGAACGTATAAAACTTTTTCGTACTGTTACTCCCTCTCCTTTGGAGAGGGGTCGGGTCCGGAGGACTCCTAAGGAGGCGTAAGGTCTATCGGTGAAAAATATTTATGCATCCGAAATAAGCATCCGGCGGATTTAGCTGTGATTTTGGTTGTATATTCGTAACTGTACTGAATCGGGTTGTTCATGACTGTATGTATAAGGATATTGATCTTGATTGTTTGCGCTCTTTTTCGTAGTACAGTTATTGCCCAGCCTGTGAGTTTCGAGTATCTTACAGCCAAAGATGGTTTACCGCAAAGCACTATACGGGGTATTGTAAAAGACAAGTATGGCTTTATGTGGTTTGGCACCTGGAACGGGCTTTGCCGGTACGATGGTTATTCGTTTAAAGTATACCGCACCATCCCCGGCGATACCACTTCCATTGCCAGTAACCGTATTCATTATCTTCATAAGGACAGGCAGGGAACCATGTGGGTATCTGTTTTTAACCAGATTGTATGCAGGTACAATTACGAAACAGATGACTTTACAAGATATAAATTAGCCGATTTACCTCTAGCATTCAGAGATTCTGTTAACCGGCAAAGGGATTTGCTTGCACTGCAAAATTCAGCTGACTTTTTAAAAAGCGTTATCGGGCCCTTCCATCTTGCAGGAACCAGGGAAAGTATTGTTTTTGAAACGCCTGTTGGTGTTCAGGGAGGGTTGAGCGATAATAATGTGAATTGCATGTACCTGGATGAAGCCGGTATTTTATGGATAGGAACAGGTAACGGCGGTATTAATAAAGCTGATTTGAACGCAGGCAAATTTCAAAGCGTTCCTGTTTATGCTAACCGGCAAAAAGACCTGTACATGGCCATAAGATCTATTTGGGTTGATGAAAAGGGTGTATGGCTGGGAACAGAATATGGAGGCCTGTATTACTTCGATCATCAAAAGCAGGCGCAGCATAAGATTTCAGACAGGCTGGAAGGTGAAAATATCAAGGCTGTTCTTAAAGACAGGAATGGAAATGTCTGGATCGGGAAAAGATCCGGCCTGGATAAATATGATCCCCAAACGGGGCAAATTACCTCTTATTTTGAAACATCCGTCAGCCCCTCAGAGAGCCGCTTTTATGCTATTGCAGAAGATCCGGTTACCCACGATTTATGGTTTTCTTATTACAACGGGATATTGAAATATAGCCCGCAATCCGGGATTTTTGAGAAACAGCTCCTGGAAGCCTATGGCCGTTCGGGCGCCGGCTGCCTGTTCTTTGATTCCAAAAATAACCTTTGGATCGGCGCAGAATATTCGGGTCTTATTCAGCTTAAACGGGATCCTCAAACCAATGCGTGGACGGATACGGTTGTGTATACGAGCGTGGCATCAGATAAAAGGTCGCCCGATGAGCGGGTATATGCTGTTGTAGAAGATTCGGAAGGCTCTATATGGGTGGGAGCAGCCAACGGTCTTACCAGGATCAATCCTCAAACCGGGGCTGTTAAAACCTACACTATTAAAGATGGTTTGGTGGATCATTATATCACACAGGTGATGGCTCAGCCCGGCTATATCTGGTTTGCTCATAAAAACGGGCTGTCTAAGTTCAACATTAAAACCGGCCAGATCCAGAATTATGCGGTTAAAAAACCGGGACAGGACTTCGAATTTATGGATGGGGCGGGTTTTTTTGATCGTTCAACAGGACAAATGTATTATGGCACTACAAAGGGCTTTGTTCATTTCAATCCGGAAGAAATTGCGGATAACCCTTTTCTCCCGGTAACTGCTTTCACTACCCTGCAGGTATTAAACAAAACTGTAAATGTTGGGGATACTATCAATGGCCGGGTAATGCTTTCAACACCATTGCACATGGCTTCATCCATTACACTTAAGCACGAGGATAAAAGCTTTTCTATTGAGTTTGCCGCCCTTCATTATTCAAACCCTGCAAGGAACCAGTATGCTTATATGCTTGTGGGGCAGGATAAGGATTGGATATATACCGATGCTTCCCGGCGTATTGCCAGCTACTCCAATCTTTCTCCGGGTAAGTATATAATGATGGTGAAAGCTTCCAATAGCGATGGAGTATGGAACCCGAAGCCCGCAACACTTGAAATAATAGTATTGCCGCCCTGGTGGAAAACCTGGTGGGCTTATAGTATATATACCTTGTTACTGATTGCAGCAGGATATGGGCTGTTCAGAATGGTACAGGTGCGCCAGCAGTACCACCGCGAAATTTTAACCGAGCGCTTAAAAGCCGAGAAAGCGCAGGAACTCGATCAGCTTAAGTCCAGCTTCTTCACCAATGTGTCCCACGAGTTCCGTACGCCCCTTACACTTATTATAGATCCTTTAAGATCATTGCTCGCAAACGATAATGCCTCAGAAAAAGAGAAGCTGCATTACAATGTTATGTATCGCAATGCTCAGCGATTACTGACCCTTATTAACCAGTTTCTTGATTTTCGTAAGCTGGAATCCGGCAAAATGAAGTTGCATCCACAGCGGCAGGATATAGTGTTCTTTGTTAAGAACACTGCGGCAGCTTTTGACTATAAAGCACAGGAGCAGCATATAGCCTTTTCCGTAAAAGCAACACCGCAATCTGTTGTTATGGGTTTTGATGCGGATGTTGCAGGTAAGGTTTTATATAACCTTATTTCAAATGCTTTTAAATTTACACCCCGGGGAGGAACCATTGAGGTA
>JASGDI010000153.1:0-42804 GCA_049841335.1 Niabella sp.
GCGGCGCGCGCGTGCAGCTTGCCGATGGTCAGCTACTCCTGCCTATTGAATCAGCCATAGGTAAATATGATCCTGCTGGTGAATGGCAGGATCATATTTACCTATGGCTGATTCAATAGGCAGGAGTAGCTGACCATCGGCAAGCTGCACGCGCGCGCCGCCATATATTTTCTCCCGATCCGGGCTTTCTGCAACAATTACATAAGTATTTTCATGATGCATCCAGCTCGCCTCGCTTGAGGTAATCTTTGCAAGCCCGTAATGAATTTCCAGAAGACGCCTATGCCCTTCAATAAATTTAATGCACGTTTCCTGGTCCATTGTAGCTTTAAAAACCCGAATAGCTATTTCCACCGACCACTTTATTTAATTAATTGACTAAAATCGATATAATATCTTCCGGAACTACTTGTTTCTGATAATAAAATCCGCCTGCATGTGTCTGTGACCATAGCCCCCCCAAGCATCACGGAAGAAGATAACTGTGGCCAGGTGTTAATACTCTTACCCATTTCGCTTAGTGAGTATTTCATTCTCTCGGAAAGGGCCGACAGGTTGACCATTGCATCTAAAATGGGCAACTTTTCTTTACTAGTAAGGTCCTTCAACTTCGTTAAATCAATCTCTTCATTTAAATTACCATGAAATATCGGCCGCTCAGGTTCCAGATCAAAACGCTCTACATCTATCATTCCCCTGTCATTAGTATCCATCACTACCGGAATACCCTTTTCCTTTGCTTTTACCCGCGACAATATTTTTACATCCAGTCCATCGCATTCTTCTACCAATACGTCAATTTTATCAGGCCCATCCCCTAAAAACTCATCTATATTACTCTCCAAAATACCCTCTGTGAAGCAGGTGACTTCCAGAAAAGGGTCTAATTCGGCAATTTTTTGAGCAGTTGTTATCACTTTTGCTGCTCCTAAATTATATAAATTCGTAAAATTCAGCCGGTTCATATTGCTCAGCTCTATGTTATCAAAGTCGGCCAGGTGCAGCGCTCCGCATATCCTTTCGGTAGCAATGGTCAGCGCAATGGATTGCCCCACTGATAAACCTATGATCCCGATTTTCTTTTTTCTTAAAAGATCCAGCTCTTCAGGAGTGATCTTGTACAGGTTCCTGCTGGTCCTCACTTTTATAAAATCTTCCTCATCCAGTATATGAACCAGCTTCCGGGACCAGGGATAGTACACCCAAACGCCAATATGATCCAAACTCCCGTCTTTTTCCTGGGCTGCAATACCGCTACGGATTTCATCGGGGGATAACTGCTTTTGAGGATTATTTATTTTTAACAGTTCTGCAAGCTGGCTGTTAATTGTATCGTATATTTGTATCAAAGGGTCATGTGATAAAAGCTCTTTGAGCAGTTCCTGCTCATTTTCTTTTCTCAATCTGTAAAATACCGGTTTATACTCATTGCAGTATTCGGTGGGCCCCTTTAAACCTAAAAGCATTGAATTATTTTTTTTTGTATTTTATACAATTTTATTGGATATAAATATAGACAGAATTTTAACAATAATTGCTTTTTATGATTGAGGAAAATATTTATAAGAATATTCTATACATAGATGACGAGATACATAACCTTAATTCGTTTAGGGCAGTATTCAGGAGATCGTATAATATTTTTACTGCTCTTTCGGCAGATGAGGGCAGAAAAATATTAAAGGAAAACGATATCCATCTTATTATCACAGACCAAAGAATGCCTGAAATAACAGGTATAGAATTTCTTGAGTCCATTATCAAAGATCACCCTCATGTTCCTCGAATTTTATTAACCGGCTACACAGATATCAATGCTGTAATAGACGCCATTAATAAAGGATCAGTGTACAAATATGTTCAAAAGCCCTGGTCCGAAGAGGAGCTCAGAACAACTATTGAAGAGGCATTAAAGCTCTACACAAGCAGCAAAAATAAAGAAGAACTGACGGAAAAGTTAATACTTACCAATGAACAATTAGAGTTTTTATTGAGACAAAACTTGCTTTCATAAAGTAATTTTTCAGCCTGACTTCAAAAAATGTCAAAATTCTCGCCCTCGCCGGTGTGTTTTTTACCGTCCAACCCATTTTCCTATAACAGGCATCTGTGCAAACTCTTTCTTTTCAATCCGGAGAATAAACAGCAAGTACAGCAGGAATAGCAGCGTTGCGGCACCATAGTTTACCCAGGGTACAGAAAACTGTTCCTTAATATAATAATGGCTTATATAAAATAATACCGCTATAACTATATACGCAATCAGCTTGTTTTTGGCATAAGGAATGCGGTAGTTTTTCTGCCCCCATATATAAGATACCACCATCATTATACCATAACAGGCAAAAGTGGCCCAGGCACAGGCTATGTAGCTGTAATGAGGGATAAAGATGTAATTGATCAGTAATGTAACCGCAGCGCCTATTAACGTAATGTAGGCCCCTGCAATGGTTTTATTACCCAGCTTGTACCAGATGCTCAGGTTGTAATAAATACCCAGGAACATATTAGCCAGTAATAGAACAGGAACTACTTTTAGGCCGATCCACATTTCCTCGTTTCTGATAAAATACTTCCAGATATCCAAATACAGCATCACAAATAAAAACATCAGGCATAAAGTAATTACAAAAAACTTCATCACCCTTGCATAAGTACGCGGCGCATTTTCTGTAGTTGATTGTTTAAAGAAAAAGGGTTCGGCTCCCATTCTGAATGCCTGAACGCCTAAACTAATAAGGATAGCCAGCTTATAACATGCCGAATAAATACCTACCTGGGCCTCAGCATCGCCACCTCCTGCAGCAGGCTTCCACCATTTTAAAAGCATAATCCTGTCAGCTGTTTCGTTGATCATACCCCCCAGCCCTGCAATAATAAGCGGCAGGCTGTACACCATCATGGCCCGCCAAAGCTCCCTGTTGAACCGGAACCTGAATCCCCAGAATTCTTTAGACAGAACCAGGAAAACAATAATGTTCTGTATCAGGTTGGCAAGTAAAATATATCCTACCGCCCAGTCTTTTTTATAGAGATACCCCAGCACATTATCCGGATGTGTTTTTGCCAGCTCAGGGCCGATGCTAAGAAAAAAAATGGTGGCGCCAATATTTACTAAAATTCCTAAAATTTTAGCGAAAGCAAACTTTACAGGCCGTCCATCCTGCCTCAGTTTTGCAAACGGTATGGTAGTAAGCGCATCTAAAGCAATAATGGCTGCTGCCAAAACCAGGTATTCAGGATGATTGCTAAATTCCAATAAATGGGATAACGGCTTGTTGAAAGCAATTAAAAGCAGGGTAAGTATTAAAGTGGAATATATTAACGAGAGGCTTGTAGTGCTGTAAACCTTCTCTTTATCACTGCTTTGCGAAAACCTGAAAAAGCCGGTTTCCATCCCATAAGTAAAAATTATATTCATAAGGGGTATAAACGCATATAATACGCTCATTTGCCCGTACTCCCCTGTAGTGAATTTATAGGTAAGATAAGGAGTTAGCAGATAATTGATAAATCTTGCTGCTATAGAGCTTACGCCATACCAAATAGTTTGTCCTGCCAGTTTCTTAATTCCGCTCAATACTAAAAAATTATTCGTACAAATTTAAAGTACTTAAAATAAAACACCGAGTTAATATAACTTTGCGGCAGGATCCATTCATCTAACTTAATACGTTTTTATGTTTAAACAACTGGCAATTTTTGCAGGATTGGGAATTATTACAATGAATGCCTCGGCGCAGGCGTATGAAGGCAAGGTAAAGAACGGCAAAACTGAAGAGCCTGCATTAGTGATGGTCTATGATTATCCTCAGGCAATTGTGGAGAATGCCTTTGTTGCGAAATTTACTGATAGCCAGCTAACTGGGAGCTTAAATAAAGATTTCCGGTTTTACCCCAACGCTGTGATTCCTGAAATAAGTAAAAGTAAGCTGGATTATTATTTCAAGATAGATCCCACAGCAAAGGAAAAAACCACTGTTTATATGGTAATGCACGGTTCGGGTGATATTGAAGGTGCCGAATTATTAGGCAGCAGGGGTAAATCTTTTTTAGAGAACATGGCTGCTGATGTAAAACGAAGCCACAACATAACGCATATCAGAAAGCAGGAAACCCTTCTTGTAGAGGAAGAAGAAATCCTTGCCGGCCTTCAAAAAGAGCAAAAAGAGCTGGAAGAAAAACTTGCTGCCAATAAAGCGAAACAGGAAGCCCAGCAAAAAATAGTCAATTCCCAGAAAATGATCCTGAATGATTTGAAGGCTGAGATCAATTAATCTACCGCTTTTAAGCTGCCGTTCAGATAGGTGAGATAGTATGATTTTTTGTTCTCATAACGGCCTATCTTACCATTCTGGTAAACAGGCTTAATATCAAGATCAAAAAAAGTACGGTATTCGGTTCCCTCCAGCTTTTTATTGATGTCCTTTCCATATTTATTAATAAGGTTGCCAAACCTGTAGGTAAGATCGTAGGCCCTGAACACTAAATCGCTGGGACGTGCATACATTTTTTTATTGTAATAGCCGGTTATGCTCCTGCTGGCGGCATCTGTTTTGGGATTATAAAAGGGGATACTGTAAATAATTTCAACACCTTTATACTCTGGTTTTGAAATGTTTATATTTTCCCAGGTGGGCATACCTATTACCGTTAGGGAAGCGTAGTTTTTGCTGCTTGATGCAAACTGCTTCAGCACTTTGCTTCCAAACTCTGTATCAAGAGACCCTACCACGTATAAGCCTGTTTCGGTAGGCTGTGTGGTAGTGCCCAGCGCATTCAGGGCTATTTCATCGTTCACCTCCCTGAATACAATTTTTACCGAGTCTTTGTAATGCTTACCGAGGGTTTCAAATACAGACCGGATGTATTTTTCAGAGCTCTGCTTACGGGTAATGACTGTTACCTTCCGACCGGCATAATTGGTTTTCATGTAGTTATACAGACCTTCCAGCTGCGTTTGGATAGTTGGATTGATCACTACAAAATAGGGGTTATCGGTTGTATTGGCATCATTGGGAACGGTGGCATTTATTACTGTGATCTTTTTATCGGCTCCCAGCCTGGCCAGTGTAGTCAGGTCGGCCAGGGAACAATGGGCAATGATCAGCTCTACCCCGTCTGCCGCGCATTTACTGAACTGCTGCTCCAGCGTTTCTCTTTCTGATTTGGAATCGTATATATATATATCCAGCGGAAGATTCTGCTTATTAAGAGAATCTATAGCGAGCGATGCCCCATGATAAAACTCTAAACCGCTGATGGTTTGTTTGGGAAAATTTTTTCCTGAATACTGGTAAGAACCTGCATTATCAAAAGCCTTATCAATATAGAGCGGGGTAAAAACGGCCATTTTATGTCTTGCTCCCGATAGGGTACCCTGTGCATGTACTAATGAGGAAAAGCATAAAAAAAAGGTCAATAACAAACAAAAGGGTTTCATCATTCTCGGTATTTTAAGTCAATAGTCCATTGCCTGGCAGACGATGGACTATTCTTAGCAAATATTGTTCCTAATTAGTTCACAGCTAAAGGCCCAAAGCTGAAGGCTTTTAGCTTTCTGCTTCCAGCTTTTGGCTTTCAACAACTATTCCCACTCAATAGTCGCCGGCGGTTTGCTGCTGATATCGTACACCACGCGGTTAATACCCCTTACGTTGTTGATTATTTCATTGCTCACATCAGCCAGAAAGTCGTAGGGCAGGTGGGCCCAATCAGCCGTCATGCCATCTACACTGGTTACAGCACGCAGAGCAATGGTAAATTCGTATGTACGTTCATCGCCCATTACTCCCACACTTTTTACCGGTAATAAGATCGTTCCTGCCTGCCAAACCGTTGCATAGAGGCCGGTTTCTTTTAAGGCGTTGGTATAAATATGATCTGCTTCCTGCAGTAGTTTTACTTTTTCTTCTGTAACTTCTCCCAAAATCCTGATGGCCAGGCCCGGACCGGGGAAAGGGTGCCTATCGATCAGGTTGGAGGGGATGCCCAGCTCACGGCCTACTTTCCGTACCTCGTCTTTAAACAAATACCGAAGTGGTTCTACCAGCTCCATTTTCATAGTGGCCGGCAGCCCGCCTACATTATGATGCGATTTGATGGTAACTGAAGGGCCATGTACCGACACGCTCTCAATCACATCAGGATAAATCGTTCCCTGGCCTAAAAGCTCAATATCTTTCAACAGGCTGGCTTCCTGCTGGAATGTTTCGATAAACAGGCGGCCAATTATTTTACGTTTTGCTTCCGGTTCGGGATTGTTTTCCAGCTCCTTATAAAAAACCTGGCTGGCATCCACTCCTTTTACATTCAAACCTAACTGGTTATAAACCTCCAGCACTTCTTCAAACTCATTTTTGCGCAATACGCCGTTATCTACAAAAATGCCGTGCAGCCGGTCCCCGATGGCCTTATGTATCAGTGTGGCAGCAACCGTACTGTCTACCCCGCCGCTCAGGGCCATAATTACATGGCGGTTGCCGATCTGCTCTTTTAAAGCGTTTACAGTATCGGTAACAAAGTGCGCTGGTGTCCAGTCCTGGCTGCAGCCGCAAATATTTACCAGGAAGTTTTTCAGGATATGCTTTCCTTCTGTACTGTGATATACTTCGGGATGAAATTGTAATCCGTACAGTGCATTTTCATCGTTTTTATTCCTGAAAGCGGCTACCGGTATGCTATCGGTTGTGGCCAGCACTTCAAATCCTTCCGGTAATTCCAGGATGCTGTCGCCGTGGCTCATCCATACCTGGCTTTTGGAGCTTACCCCCTGCATTAATACATCGGTTTCATCTTTTACCAGCATGGAAGCCCGGCCATATTCCCTCTTGCTGCTTTTTTCTACACGGCCACCATAGGTTTTTGCTGTAAGCTGCGCACCGTAGCAAATACCCAGCACCGGCAGGTTTTTTACTAAGGCTTTTATGTCAATAACAGGAGCATTCGGGTCGTTTACCGAAAATGGTGAGCCGGAAAGAATAATTCCTTTTAAATTGCTATTAATTTCGAAAGGCTTTGAATAAGGGATAATTTCGCAGTAAACACTGGCTTCTCTCACCGCACGTGCAATTAGCTGGGTATATTGAGAGCCAAAATCGAGAATAAGTATTCTTTCCGTCATAATGCGGCGAAGGTAATACAATTTGGAGTTAGTCAGAAAGTCCGGAAGTCAGAAAGTCCGGAAGTAATTGTTTAAAAAAATAAAACCGGGATATGAAATATTTAAGCGCTTTTTTGATTGCAGTGATCGCTTTCAGCTCCTGCAATATTATTGACCACAAACGTGTTAAAGGCAACGGACATGTCATTTCCAAAACGTATGACCTGAAAGATTTTGCGCAAATAGATATTGGAGATAATATGGATGTTTACATTCAGCAGGGGGCAGATTATAGTGTGAAAATAGAAACCGATGAGAACCTGTTTAAATACCTGGATGTAAATGTGCACGATGGTAAAAAGTTGGAGGTGGATGTAACCAATAATACCAACCTCGACGCTACCGGCGAGGTAAAAGTACATATTACAGCGCCCTGGCTGGACAAGGTGGACATTTCAGGTGCGGCGCAAGTGCAAACCCGGGGAAAGTTTTCCCAGGACAGGAAAATCAAATTTGATCTTTCGGGTGCTTCAAGTGGTAAAGTTTCAGTAAGGGCTCCTGTGGTAGAACTGGAAGCCAGCGGGGCCAGCACACTTACTGCTGATGGGGAAAGCCGCGATGTAAAAGTGGATGCTTCGGGAGCTTCCACTATTAATGCCTTTAACCTGATGTCGGAAAAGGCCGATGCACAAGCTTCAGGAGCCAGCACCGTACGTGTATTTAGCAGCATTGCTTTAAAGGCTAAAGCTAATGGAGCCAGCACGGTAAAGTACAAAGGCAACCCGCAGGTTACATCTGAGGCCAGCGGGGCAGGCAGCGTGAGCAAGGATTAGGGAAATGACAGTTGACAGATGAAGGTTGACGGGGTTGAAAAGTTTAAGGTTGAAAAGTTTGTTGGATACTGGTTGCCAGCGGTGCATGTACGATATTAGCTGTACGATGTACGAGATGAAAGCTAAAGGCTAAAAGCAGAAGGCTGGAAGCCAAAAGACAAAAGCCTTATGCCTCCGGCCTTTGGCCATAAACCATACAGTACAGAAATTCTATACTCAGATAATAAACAATGAATGCTCTTTTAGGCAAAGGCTAAAAGCTGAAGGCTGGAAGCTAAAAGCCTTAAGCTTTATGCCTCAAGCCTCCGGCCTTTGGCTATGGACCATCGACTCATCTCCGGTCAGAATGGCCCAAGCTCATCCCAGGAGCAATTTGATCCCTTATCAATTGTTTCAATTCTTTGATTTCTATAAAACCTCCATTTTCTTTCCGGTCGAAAATGATCGTATCATTAACGGATATTCTATAAACCCCGCTTACAGCCCCTGGTTTAAGGGAAACTGCTTCCACCTCGTCTGAAAAAGTAGACAGGAACTCCTGCGCCATATAGGTCGCGCGCAGCATCCAGTTGCACCTGGGACAGTATTCTATGGTGATAACGGGTTTCATAGTAAGGTTGAAAAGTTTGAAAGTTCAAAGTTAAGGTTTCAAGTTGCAGGTTGTAACCAGCGACCAGAAACCAGTATCCAGCACGATGTAAAATGTACGATATAAGGTGTACGATGTACGAGATAAAAGCTAAAGGCTAAAAGCTTTATGCCTCCCGCCTTAAGCGTTTGGCCTTTAGCTATAAACCATATAGTACAGAAATTCTATACTCACATAATAAACAACCAATGCTCATTCGCTGAAAGCTTTATGCCTCAAGCTTCCAGCCTTAGGCCTTATGCCTTCGGCTTACTTTCTGCTGTAATTGGGCGCTTCCCTTGTTACAATTACGTCGTGTGGATGGCTTTCGTTCATACCGGCATTGGTAATGCGTACAAACTGCGCTTTTTTCAGCTCCGCAATGTTTTTAGCGCCGCAATAGCCCATACCGGCGCGTAAGCCCCCAACATATTGGTAGATCACTTCTTTTAAAGAGCCTTTATAAGCTACACGGCCTTCAATTCCTTCGGGAACAAATTTCTTTACATCATCTTCGGGATCCTGGAAGTAGCGGTCGCTGCTACCGGTAGCCATAGCGCCTAAAGAGCCCATACCACGGTAAGCTTTAAACTTGCGACCTTCAAAAATGATGGTTTCGCCGGGACTTTCCTCCGTTCCGGCAAACACACTGCCCATCATTACACAGTCGGCGCCGGCAGCCAGGGCTTTTACCATATCGCCCGTGTAGCGGATACCTCCATCTGCAATTAACGGGATGCCTTTTTTAGAAAGGCTTTTTGCCGCTTCCATAATAGCCGAAAGCTGCGGCATGCCGGAGCCTGCAACAATACGGGTGGTGCAGATAGACCCCGGTCCAATACCCACTTTTACCGCATCGGCACCTGCTTCGGCCAGGGCCAATGCACCGGCTGCCGTACCTACGTTACCTGCTACCACATTCAGCTTTTTAAAATTCTTTTTTACCTTTTTAAGGGTTTCTATCACTCCTTTCGTATGGCCGTGCGCGCTGTCCAATACCACAAGGTCCACTCCCACAGCGGTAAGCGCGCTGATGCGATCCAGCACATCGGCAGTAATACCAATGCCGGCACCCACCAGCAGCCTGCCAAATGAATCTTTTATGGCGTTGGGGAAGCTGGTCACCTGTAAAATATCGCGGTAGGTGATTAAACCCACCAGCTTGCCCTGCTTGTCTACAACGGGTAATTTCTCTATTTTATGTTTGCGGAGGATGGTTTCTGCTTTTTTAAGATCGGTTCCGGCAGGCGCTGTCACCAGGTTTTCGCTGGTCATTACCTCTTTCACTTTCCTGCCAGGATCATGCTCAAAACGCAGGTCACGGTTGGTAAGAATACCTTTGAGTTTATGGCCGGCGTCTATAATAGGAATACCGCCAATTTTATTCTCCTTCATCAGTCTCAGTGCATCTCCAATAGTTTCATCTTCCAAAAGCGTAAGGGGATCCAGTATCAGCCCGCTTTCACTTCTTTTTACCTTACGCACATGGGCCGCCTGTTGCTCAATGCTCATGTTCTTATGTAAAATGCCCAGCCCGCCTTCGCGTGCAATGGCTATAGCCAGCGCTGCTTCAGTTACCGTATCCATTGCTGCGGACAGAATAGGGGTATTTAAGCTGATATCTTTGGTGAGCCTGGTGCGGATATCCACATCTCTGGGTAAAACCTCGCTATATGCCGGTACTAACAGTACATCGTCAAACGTTAAACCTTCTAATGAAATTTTGGGGGAATTTGCAGTTGCTGCAGGAATATTTCTTGTTGCCATGTGCAAAATTAAGGGAATGAAAATAAACGGAGAATGGAAAATGCAGAACGGGTGTCTAACATTTGTTGAACACCAAATATCTCCCACTGGTCCAAAGGACTCCCTTGAGAGCGGGAGTACCCGAAGAGGGGAGGGTAGAAAAATCCTTCCCCCGTTTATCCATTCTAAATGCAAAAACGTTATGTAACAGGCAGAAGAGTGCATGATAAGTCTTACCTTTTGTCTGTATTTTGTCTATATTTCAGACAGACTTTATATTTTAAAACATCTGACCTACATTTGCCGGGCAAAAAAACAAGAGCTTATCTCCAGAAAAATAAAACATGCAAACAGAATCAGATAACAGAAGGCCTAACGAAACCATACTTTTTATATTTGGTGGCAGCGGCGATTTAAACCAGCGTAAACTTACGCCCGCATTATTCAACCTGTCTATAGACGGTCTCATGCCTGATAAGTTTGCCATTATTGGTACCGGCCGTACAGATTACAGCAATGAAAAATTCAGGGAACACCTGCATGAAGGCATTGCAGAGTTTTCGCGCAGAAAAGGAAATACCAATGGGGTATGGGACGATTTTTCAGGTCATATTTCTTATTTAAGAATGGACGTGGACAAGCCTGAAACCTATCAGCCTATAAAAAAGATCATAGCAGAACGTGAAGCAGAATGGGGCGTAAAAACCGATGTTATTTTTTACCTGGCAGTGGCGCCGCAATTGGTTCCTGAAATCACCACCAATCTTCACGCGCTGGAACTGAACATAGCCAGGGATAAAATGCGTATTGTGGTGGAAAAGCCTTTTGGCCACGATCTTAAAAGCGCCCAGGAACTGAATAAGCTGCTGACCGATATGTATGATGAATGCCAGATATACCGGATAGACCACTACCTCGGTAAAGACACGGTTCAGAATATCCTGGCGCTGCGCTTTGCCAATGCCTTATTTGAGCCGCTCTGGAATAGCAATTATATTGATCATGTTCAGATCACGGCATCAGAAACGGTAGGTGTGGAAGGCCGTGGCGGCTATTATGAACGTTCGGGCGCGTTGCGTGATATGGTGCAGAATCATATTCTGCAGTTACTTTGCATGGTTGCCATGGAAGCACCTGTATCGTTTGATGCAGACGAAATACGCAATAAAAAATCAGATGTATTAAATGCCATCCGCAAAATAAAAAAGGAGGATGTGCAAAAATATGCGGTTCGCGGACAATATTCGCAGGGCTGGATGCAGGGAAAACAGGAAAAAGCGTACCGTGAAGAAAAGGGGGTTGATCCCAACTCCGGAATAGAGACTTTTGCTGCCGTTAAGTTTTATGTAGATAACTGGCGCTGGCAGGGCGTTCCGTTTTATGTACGCACCGGGAAATTTTTAAAAGAGAAAACAACCCTTATTACCATACAGTTTAAAGAGGGGCCCAAGTATGCTTTCCCGCCGGAAGCTTCTGAAACGTGGCGGTCTAACAGGCTTACTATCAGCATTCAGCCTGAAATGGATATCCGGCTACGTTTCCAGGCAAAGCGGCCGGGACAAACTATGTCGCTCAGTCCTGTGAACATGGTGTTCAGCTACCAGGATACTTTTCATGAGCCGCAGCCCGACTCTTACGAAACCTTATTGCTGGATGCCATGATGGGCAACCCTACACAATATATGCGGAGCGACCAGGTAGAAATTGCCTGGAAGGTCATAGAGCCTATCCTGGACACCTGGGAAAAGCGGCCGCCGGTTGATTTTCCCAATTATGCGCCGGGCAGCTGGGGGCCGGAAGATGCTGAAGCGCTGATTGCCAGGGATGGCAGGAACTGGATCACGCTGCCGCCGCAGAAAAGGGAGTATTGATATACAGGGGTTGGCATAAGTTCTGTGATCAGAAGTAACAATAAAGCCGGTTTTCTTTATGGTTAAAGAAAACCGGCTAACACAAGACATTGACAAGAGCGTAATAATAACACGCTCTTTTTTATTTTATTTGCTGCAACCAGCGCCAGTCCCCGCGACTTCATTAACAGGCAAAATAAAGGCTGTTTTATTGTAAAACAGCCTTTATTAAATTATTTGTATGAGTGATAATCTGTGTAGGTTTTAGACAACATACACTACTCTTACTACATATTAGCTTTGCCGAGATTGTACAAAGCCCGGATAAAAGCATCAGGTAAAACAGTATTATATACTCTTATTTCATCTATACTTCCTGTCATTGCCACATAATCAGCATTGGCATCAACAGCCTTGCCGGGGATAGTATTATAATTTGCTCCAATTATAACCTCGTTAGGCTCGTGGGAAGTGAAAAGGTTATTTCCGGTTCCCCTGCTTGAGAAAGCACCAACCTGAATCCCATTGGCCCAAATGTAAAAGAATCCGGTCTCTGAATTATAAGTTAAAACTAAATGCACCCAAACATCAGCTCCAATAGTAGGGGTTAAGTAAGGGAAATAATTAGGCATTCCCGGAGAATCTCTTAAAGTATTTATATTATCCTGAGTACCTGTTCCGTTAACTGTAACAAAATAAGGGTTAATCTTCAGCTCAGAAGTATTTGAAGCTGGAAACGAATGGGTATTTAAACGAAAATTGAGGTTCCCGTTAAAAATACCGGGTCGTGCAATCTGGAAAATCATAGTGCGTTTGGAGCCGTTATTTAAGATCTGTATCCATTCACTAATAGTAAAGCTTTTAAGGCTATCTTTCTTAAAAGCCCCAAACTGTTTAGCATAATACAGATACCCTGCATTCAGCTTTATTGCCTTTCCTCTTACACCTGCATCGAAGAAAGAAACGTTTGCAGTAGTTGTTGGAGCTGTACCGCTTTTTAGCTCATTGTCTGTGCCATCGAAGGACCAATATGCAACAAGATTATTGGGGAAAATTTCATCTGAGCTTGTGAAGCCGTCTACTTTACCTTCATAATCCTTTGGTGAAACAGAGGGAAGATTGTTGGGATTCCCATCCTTCTTACATGAGGTTACCAACATTGCAATGAATGTAACAAGTCCCCATCCTTTAAACGTATATATTAAATATTTCATTGTTTACAATTTATGTTTATTACAATCAATAGCCCGGATTTTGAGTTAGCGTACTTCCGCTTATATCAATTTGTGTTTGAGGAATAGGCAGCAGCACGTCCCTGGAATTACTAAAATTGGGTTTTCCGGATGCACTTAATACCGATTGAGCAATACCCCATCTAACCAAATCAAAGAAGCGGTCATGTTCCATAGCCAATTCTATTCTTCTTTCATGCCTGATGGCGTCCCTCAAATCATTCTGATCAGTGGTTGTAATATCTGGTAAGGTTCCTGCAGGAGCACCCTGTCTTGCCCTTGCCCGCACACTGTTTAATGCGTTCCTGGCAGCTGTAATATTATCTGTACCTCCCACTTCATTGGCAGCTTCAGCAAACATTAAAACAACATCAGCATATCTTAACAGCCGGATATTCATCCAATAACCAAATCTATTTCCTATGGAAGCTCTTAGAGAAGGATTTGTATAAACTTTATGATTATAACGTGGATTAGGTAATCCGGAAGGCAGGGGATCACCATAAATGGTGGTAGATCCGGCACTGGTGTACATTATTGTTCTTGCTTTACGCGGGTCATTTGGCTCATAGGCTGCTTCCAAGTATATACTTGGCGTATTCCAGCCCCATCCCAAATCCCATGATCCGGAACCTCTTACTCCCTGTATCTGTGCATACTGCACTCCGTTCGCTGTAGGAATAGCGGATGTGGCTGTTGCCTGTACTTCAAAAACAGATTCCTTAGAGTTTTCTCCATCCTCTCCAAAAATTTTACTATACGGCGTGCTTAAATCATACTGGCCCGAAGTGATTACTGTATTTGCTGCAGTCATTGCCTGAGACCATTTTTGCTGCATCAAATAAACTTTTGCCAGCAAGCCATTTGCTACACCAGATGTAACCCTTCCCGGAAATTTTGACGGATCCCAACTGGCAGGCAGATGAGCTTGTGCAAAATTTAGTTCTGTTTCAATAAACGCGTATATCTGTGCAGCAGTACTTTGCGGAACATTATCCGGTCCTCCTGCAGCCTCAATCAAAGGAACTTTTCCGAACAAACGAACTAAGTTAAAATAAGCATAGGCTCTTAAAAGTCTCAGCTCAGCTATTGATTGAGTTTTAATTTCTTCAGGGGCAACAATGTCTTCCCTTTCGTCTATATTTTTTAATGCCTGATTGCATTTATCTACAAGACCGTAATTCCCTATCCATAAAGTATTACAGAAGCCGTTAGCCGGTTGTACCGGGAAATTATCCATATCCGCAGCATTAGCCCCTCCATCAGTTGGGGTACTGCCCTTGTCAGCATCATCGCTTCTTATGCTAAACGCAGTGATAAACGACTGGCTATGTAAATTAAAGGCTCTTAATTCATTATAAGCGCCAAAAATAAACTGGTCATAAGGCCCTGATCCTGACGGATAGGGATAATCATCCAGATTGTAAGAGCCCTGAGCTCTTGTATCTAAAAACTTTTTACATCCCGTTACAGAGAGTAGCAGCACGAGCAGTAAGAAAGCCTGATTCTTTAAAATATTGTTCAAAGATTTCATATTCGTAATTTTTTGTTTTAATCCTTTCTTTTAAGTCAAAAATTCTTTACAACTTTTTAGAAAGTTAAATTCACCCCTAATGAATAAACAGCAGGCACAGGATATGCACCATTATCGGCACCTCCTCCTAAAATACTACCAATGAGTGGCTCAGGAGAGTATCCTGTTACCTTGCTCCAGGTTTTAATATTCTGACCGCTGACATAAATTCTTGCATTGTATATTCCAACTCTTGATAAAAGAGCGGGGGTGAAATTATATCCCAACTGCAATGTTCTGATCCTGAAATAATCTCCAGGTTCCAGGTAATAAGTACTAAACAGGAAATTGTTGGCTCTCGAATTGTTCATGATGGGTTCAACATTGGTAGTTCCTGACCCTGTCCAGGCATTCAGCCGGTTCGCTTCAAAGTTTAATGCTGTAAAATTAGCTGCCCTTCTTTGCGCATATATTTTGTGGCCGGCCTGTCCCTGTCCTTCTATCACTAAATCAATTCCTTTATAATTCAAGGTAATAGCCCCACCAAAATTATAAGAAGGGAATGGCGAGCCCAGGTATTCCCTGTCATCAGAACTGATCTTACCGTCACCGCTTATATCTGCATAAGCAATATCTCCCGGCAACGATGTAGCAAAAGCAGGCTGATTCACAAGGTCAGCTGTTGACTGGTAAATACCTACCTGACGGTATCCAAAGAAATGGCCTATTGATTGTCCTGCTTTAGTTAGGTTTATTCCACCGTTACCAACAAGCTGAAAATCAAAACCGTCTCCTATGGAGTTTACAACATTTTTATTATAGCTGAAATTACCGGCTATATTATATGTGAAATCCTCACCTATATTATCTTTCCATCCCATACTAATTTCAAGGCCCTTATTAGTAATTTTTCCAAGGTTCGTTGTGTATGGAATATCCAGGTTAGGTAATGTAATATTTGTTAAGATATTGTTGGTGGTACGGTTATATACTGAAAACTCTGCGCTCAGCCTGTTATCTAACACTCTGATATCAAATCCTGCATCATATCCTCCAACAATTTCGTAGCCAATATTAGGATCAGGTCTAAATGCTGCTACTATTGATGGGTATACATTGTCCCCAAAAATAGCGCCCTGCCCTGTTCTTAAGCCGGGACGGAATAAGTTATCAGGAATACCGTTTGAGTTAGCCAGGCGTCCCCAGGCGCCTCTTACTTTCAGAAAATTGATAAAAGAAGCGCCCCTAAAGAAGTCCTCCTGGCTAATCACCCATCCTACGCCTAAGCTTGCTGAAGTAGCCCACCTGTTTTTGCTATCAAATTTTGAAGATCCATCTCTTCTAACAGTGGCGTTTAGCAAATATCTTCCCCTGAAAGAGTAAGCTGCTCTTAAAAAGCTACCGAACATTGAGTTCTCTAAATTTCTTCCATCCGCCGCATTGATACTTACAGCCGGATCTGTTATGATCGGTAAATACCAATAATCGGGGTTATCGGGGATGAAAAGTGAGTTGTCCCTTGCTGTTACGTCTACAACAGAACCAGTGTTATATACTGTTGTTACACCAGCTACTGCTGTTAAGTTATGCCCATCTCCAAATTTTCCGTCATACGATAAAGTATGGTCCTGCTGATAACGCTGCGTTTCTCCCTGGACCTGGGTTACTGATGTTCTTGCATTAGCATCGCGGGTAGTTTCCCCGGTACTCAGATTAACATAGTTGAATGGCAAACGGGTGTACCTCCTGTTTGTAAAAAAATTAAGGTCTCCATAAACTGTAGAACGCCAGGTTAAATTATAAGGAAGCTTTATTTCTGCAAAAACATTTCCTAATACCCTGTAGTTTTTATTTACTGAATTCCTGTCGTCCCGTTTAAGGAACGCTACGGGGTTACTAATAGAAGAACTTTGAAATAAGGGCGGACTGTAGAAGGTTGTTTCATCTACCTGTACCGGGAATACGGGGGCAGCCCATAAAGCATGGGTTATTGATGCTGCCGGAGGATTAAAGTTTGCATGATACCCTGAAATATCACCTCCTATTTTAATGGATTTGCTAATCCTGATTTCTTCTTTTAAATGTAAAAGGAATCTTTTGTAGGAATCATTTTTTAATACGCCTTCCTGGTTAGTATACCCGATATTCAAATACGTTGTGGTCTTTTCACCACTATTGGCAACACTGATATTATTTGCCGTCATTAAAGCATTTTGAAAAATCAGGTCCTGCCAGTTGGTATTAGCTGTAAAATTAGTAAAATCGAATCTGTCAGCAGCAGGTACATTCATGTTTACTTCCTGCGCCTGATAGAGTTTTATAAACCCCTGGGCATCAGTAACTTTAATTTTATCCTGAACCTTTTGAAGACTTAGAATGCTTTGAATACTTACCCTGGTCTTCCCCCTGGATGCTGCTTTTGTTGTAACAGCAATAACGCCGTTAGCAGCTCTTAATCCATATATAGCTATAGAAGAAGGGTCTTTAAGAATGTCCATAGATTCAATATCCATAGGGTTCAGAAAATCTATATTGTCTACAAGCATACCATCCACAACATACACGGGATTGGCGGTATTAGTGCTGTTTACACCACGAATACGAACTACCGGGCTGGAGCCCGCCCTTCCGGAATTTGCAATTGTTAACCCTGCAACTTTCCCTTGTAAAGAAGCCATTGGGTTTGTTGCAGGCATCCGGGCCACTTCTTCTCCGCTTACGGAAGCAATAGATCCGGTAAGGTCTCTTTTTTTCTGGGTACCGTAACCAACAACTACAACACTTTCAAGCTTATTATCCAAAGGGACCAGGCTTATGTTAAGATCCTCCGTACCGGTTATGGGAACTTCCTGGGGGCTGTACCCTACGAAAGTGATGATAAGCGTTTGCCCCACTTCGGCATCAATAGAGAACCTTCCGTTCTCATCGGTTTTGGTGCCGGCAGCTCCTCCTTTCACATTTACTGATGCGCCGGAAAGAGCGGTGCCGTCTGCACTTCGAACCACTCCTTTTATAGGTGGCAGATACACTTCAGCCTGCCTGGCAGCTCCCCTTTTTTGCGTTAGGATAATTGTTTTGTTCTCCATGATGAAGTCCAGGTCTGTATCTCTTAATACAAGATCCAGGTAGTCCCTGAGCAACATATTGGTAACTTTCAAAGAAATCCGGTTATCGTTTTTCCCTAACATAAGCTGATTGTACACAACAAAATAATCTGTTTGCTTTTCAACCTGTTCAAGTGCATTTTTTAAGGAAATTCCTTTGGCGGTAAACGTAATTTTCTGGGAGAGTCCCTCCGCGCTGACCTGTAAACAGAATACCAACATTAAGGCTGCTGTTATCCTCATGATACGCATGTTTTTTTTAGTAAGAAGGGCTTTTCGTATGGCCGCAGCACCGCTTCTACAAATAGTGAATAATTGCATACTTTTGAAAAGTTTTGGATAAATGAATAATTGCTTTTACTGTTATTTATTTAAAACATCTCCCGCCATGCCTGGCCGCATGGCGGTTTGTTTTTATAACTCTCTTTTATTTTACATATAGCGTTTTATTTTGTAAAGTGAATTTTACTCCCATTACCTGCAAGGCTTTTAATGCCTGCGACAAGCTGAGATCGGTTCCCATTCTACCACCAAATACTATATTTGGAGCAGCAGCATCCTGGTACACGACCTCAAAATCATACCACCGGGAAAGCTCGCGCAGCACCTCCTGAAGCGATGCATTATTAAAATCGAATACTCCGCGCTTCCAGGCAGCTACATGTGCTGAATCAATATTTTTTACCAGCTTTAAACCCTGTACCTCATCGCTTTTTACTGCCTGCTGACCGGGTTTTAGCAATACCTGCTCCTTACCTGAACTGAATCGTAATGAACCTTCCAGGAGCGTGGCACTGACAAACGGCTGATCTTCGTAAGCGCTAAAATTAAATTGCGTTCCCAGCACTTCCACTTCTGCATTTTTTGAAACTACCCTGAACGGCTTTTTCTTGTTGGGTGCCACATCAAAATAGGCTTCCCCGCTCACTTCTACCCTCCGCTCCGTGCCCGCAAACGGTACAGGATAGGAGATAGAGCTTCCCGCATTGAGCCATACTTTCGTTCCATCGGCCAACACCACCCGGAAACGGCGCCCCTTGGGCGTGGTCATTTTATTGTACACCACCGGGGCTTTAATATCTGTTTCCTGCAAATATTTCAATTGCTCCTGTTCTAAATGTACTACTACATCCTGCTGACGGGCAACAATACCCCGGGACATTGCATCAAGCACTAATGTGCTTTTATCTCCTAATGTAAGAATGGCCCCGGCCCGGCCCGGCAACATATCGTTACTGCTTGAAACTTCTTCCGGACCCGTTCCGGAACTAATTGTATTTACGGGTTTCCCGGGCTGCAATAAAAAAACATAGCCAGTAATCATAATAAGTATGGCTGCTGCAACTCCGACCACTGCTTTCCTGAACCCTATTTTTCCGGTGATCTTTTTTGCTGTTATGGGTACAATTGGCGCTTCTTTTCCTGGCAGCAATGGTTCTGTTATGCTTTCCCGCCCCCCTATATGCTTAGCTCTTAACGCTTCCCAGGTATTCCACATATCCCCGGACAGCATTTCTTCAATACCAGGTGTTTCAAGCCATTGAAGAAGCGCTTCCTGTTCTTCTTCTGTGGCAGCTCCGCTCAACCATTTTTTGTAGAGTAATGAGACCTCTTCCGGCAAACAATCCATTTTACCCGTTTATAAGATGGACAACGCCAAAAAAGAAAAGGGGGAGTGGTTAGCTGATTTTTTTTAAGATTTTTTTGTTCCGGATTCACTTTTATTATCCCTCGCAATATACCGAAATGATTATGCCTGCTAAAAGCAGGGATCCGGCGTGCTTTAATACATGGCTTTTAATGCTGTGATTGGCTGCCTGCAGGTGGCTTTTTACAGTTTCTTTTCCTATATGCAATGTATTGGATATTTGTTCATAGGTAAGCCCTTTGACCTTGCTCATTACCCACACTTCGCGCTGGCGCTCCGAAAGTGTCTGAACCGCATTTTCGAGCAGGGCAAGATGAGCTTCTTTATCAGGATGGCTAACCGGCTGATCAGCCTGGTAATCCTGGTACCAGTTTCTGTTACGAACTATTTCCCTGAGTTCTTTTTTCATAGCGTTAATGGCCTTATTTCTGCAAAGCACAAATAAATACCGGTTAAAATCCTGTATCCCGGTGATTGCAGCGCGGTTTTGCCATAATTGGAGGAAAACATCATCAACAATTTCTCCCAGCCAATCTGAGCGCTGTATATGTTTTTTTATAAAAGAACGAACCAGTGGTTCGTAAATATGTACCAGTTGGGCAAATGCTCCTTCATCGCCCATGGAAATGCGCGTAAGCAACTCTTTTTCATTATGATGACCATTTTCCAACATCGCCTGCCAAAACTTAAGCAATCATTACTGCGAAAATACACCGAAGTATATCAGGAATAACACTATTTCTACCCATACTGTTTACTCCTCTTTGTTTTATTAGCCCGGAACCCGCCAAATAAAAGGATCTCTAAAACAAATATATAGGATATTTTTTCGATGAAAATATCTAAAATACATAACATTTGAACACGATATTTCTCCCGCTGGTCCGAAGGACTCCTTTGGAGCGGGAGTACGAGGCAATGTCATTTAGTTAAGCAAAAAAGGATCCACAGGCAGATCAAATGTTAAGATATAATCTCCCGGAGATTGAATCATGAGAAAACAGGGGTTGCAAATAATGTGCATTTTAGATACTCTAAATATCGCATAGCGATAAAACGTTGATAGAATGAAACATTTAACAGCGCTTCTGGTGCCCCGTACGTGGCACCACATTTGGATGGATAATTTTTCTATATACATTTTGTTCCTTACGGAACAATATTAAATTAACGATCAAGTACTGCTTAGGTTAACTATTGAGTTCCTTATTTTGGGAAATTTTTTCACTAACTAAACGACATTGACCCAAGGGGAGGGTGGACAGATCCTCCCCTCCATAGGAGTCCGTTGGACCGGCCTTCGGCCACCCCCTCCAGAGGGGGATATTCCGATTCCATTCAATACTTAATCCATTCTAAACCGAAAAATGTTGGGTACCAGACTTATAAGATTCTGCGTTCAATACCTTATAGGACTATAAGTCAGAATCCTGAAAAGCCCAGCTTCGACAAGCCGCTTTTGACTTCCGGTGCGCTCATGAACAAATTCCACAAAAGTTGGGAACGATGGTTTTCTGTCATCACTATTATCGGCCCCTGGTCAATAGCTAAAAAAGCATCATCGAACCAGGCTCCGTTATTTTTTATTACATCCAGGCTAAATGCATCTACAAAGCCGTACTCTTTAAATAATTTATCGCCCAGCACATAATAATAAAACTGTAAAGCAGCCATTGACTCATTGGGAGCATAAGGCATGGAGGACAGGGCTGCTGTTGGTGCTATAAATCCCCGGTCGTTGGCTGGTGAACTTGCCGTATAACCATTTTTAATATTGCTTGCTGTTAATCCCCAAACCGAATCGCTGTACCCGAAATAACCATTAGGGTTTGTTTTACAGAAGTTATAATTGATCAATGTATGGCTCCGGGTTTGTGTTTCATAATTTGCATAAACATCGCTTAATCCTTTGGGGTTAATACCCAGGAATGAATAGTGGGAGAAAAACAAAGGCCCCCCGTAGTCCTGTCCCAGCGGTAATGTATAGTTATAAAATGTTTTGCCGTTTTTCATGACGCCATTCCTGGCCCAGCCATTATCATATACTGTTTTGGGGATACTATAGTTTTTTGAAGCCGCTGCTAAAACATAAGTGATCAGGCACTCATTCCATCCCTGGATCTTTAAATTAGCAGTCCAGGCTTTGTCCGGACTCCAATGCCAGTACAAAACCTCCTGGTCATTTTGTCGGAACCAGTTCCACTCAACCCGGTCAATTATTGTATTAATATCATCTCGCAGCTTTACCTCGTCTGCAGCGGCACCGTTAAAATACTGACGCGCACACAGCAATCCCTGTATTAAAAAAGAAGTTTCTACCAGGTCGGCCCCGTTATCATTGGCGCTAAAAGGAATAACAGCTCCTGACTCTCCATCTAACCAATGCGGGTAAGCGCCATGAAAGGTTTGTGCCTTATTTTTTAAAAAGGATACGATGGTTTGTAAGCGTGCCAGCACCTCTGCCTTTGTTTTAAAACCCCGATGCGCAGCAACCAGCAAAGCCATGATACCAAAACCACTGCCGCCGCTGGTAACAATTTTTGAATCATGTTTTGAACCTTCACGCGCCAGACCAGAAACAGGATGCGCAAAATCCCAGAAGTATTTTAAGGTTCGTTTCTGAACGGTATCGAGCAATGCTTCATTGCTGATTGCGGGAAACTTGCGGGAAGAGTCGATGGCTGTTGCAAAAGCCAGCTGGCGGCCTGCGTTTAAAGGACCCCCTTCTTTTGATTTTAAAGTAGCAGCAATATGAAGTGTATAACCATCCAGGTTTGCCAAAGGGCCAACAGGCTTAACAATAACAGCGCTGTCATTGCTTTGGTAGGATAATGCTACAGGAACAGCAGCTCCGGCTATGCTGGTCATTGTAATTGCATTTCCAACAGTGCTCCTATCTAATACCGCAGAAAAATGCAGCGCTACAGTCGGTTGCACATTTATATTGTAAACAGGACCTGTAACCGGTTGTCCGTTGATGGCTGCCAGGGTAAGGGATAAGGGCTTAGGTATAACAGGAGGCTCCTTTCCCCCGTTAACCGGATCATCTTTTCCACAGGCGAACAGGAAAAAAACAAGAAAAATAAATGTACAACGACTCACTTTGCAATATTTATAAATATCAGATTACAATTGTTTGAATAGAATGAGGTAAGGCTGTTAATGAAGCAGCTTTGCCATCTATCCATAAAAAATAAGGGGTATTCAGGCCACCCTGGTTCATTACTATCACAATAAGTTTGCCATCTTCATTTCTGAATGCGGTTGTCAGCAGCTGGCTGCGGGTAGCTGAAGCTACTATTCTCTTTGCACCGGGCTTAATAAATCTTGAAAAATGACCAATATAATAGTACGCATTGGTATAGATCAGTTTACCGGTTTTAGTATCGGCATGTACCGGTGCAAAGCAGAAATTCTGAACATGATTGGGGCCGCCTGTTTCATCCAGCAAAATGTTCCAGTCGGTAAATCCCACCATCCCATTGTTGAAATCATTGATCATAGACCGGCCATATTCCTCACCTAATACCCAGGCATTATAGCGGCCCGGATTAAAGCTCTCTGCACAGCCTTCTGTAAAAAAGATATGTTTGTCAGGAAATGCTTCCTGCACTCGTTTCAGGTTTTCATACATAGGCGTTCCGCCGCTCCAGTCTTCATACCAGTGAAAACCGATGCCCCAAATGTATTTAGCTACATCGGGGTCTTTCATATAAGTCTGCGCACGTTGATAAATCAAATCCCTGTTATGATCCCATACAATAATTTTTTTATCACCCAGCCCTTCTTTCTGCATGGTAGGTCCCAAATGATTTTTTAAAAAAGAGGCCTCCTCTTCTGCAGTATAAATACAGCTCTCCCATTTTTGTGTAGCCATTGGCTCATTCTGAACCGAAATGCCCCATACCGGCACCTGCTCCTTTTCATACTCCTTAATGAACTTAGTGTAATATAATGCCCAGCTATCATAAAACTCCGGCTTTAACTTTCCTCCCTGAAGCATGTTATTATTGTCCTTCATCCATGCCGGCGGGCTCCAGGGGCTTGCAAATAAAGTGAGCTTACCGCCTGCGGCCTTAATAGCCTCCTTAATAAACGGCAGTTTATACTTCCGGTCATGATCAATAGTAAAAGAGGCGAGCTCTTTATCACCATCCTTTACATAAGTGTAGGTATCGCTGCTAAAGTCGCAGCTATTAATATTTGTTCTCCCGATGGTATATCCTATTCCTTTTTCCTTATCAAAATGCGCGGTAAGAAATTCCTGCCTCACTTCTTCCGGCAGCTTATAAAAAGTTTCGGCAGAAGCATCTGTAAGCGCCGCACCTATGCCCACAAAGGTTTGAAAGGTTTTATCCGGATCCACAAAAACACAAACCTGCGATTCCAAAGGTTGCCCCATTGCTGTAAATAAAGCCGTATCAGATGTACTTAAGCGAAAATCTGTACTGTCGGCTGTGGTATAAACCGTGATCTTTTTATTGTCTAATGATATATTACCAGGAGCTGCTGCTTCGCTTTCTTTACTCTCGTTGGTAGCGCCCTGATTACAGGAGAGGGCTCCTGCTGCAAATACTAAAACCAGGATTTTTTTCATTTGTAAATATTTTATTGCTTATAATTTTTTACCAGATATAAGTCCCTACAGCGCCTGCAGCAAGATTGGCTGTGGCCCATGCGCCTTTGAACCTGATGTTAAAGCTGAAAGGATTATTGCCATCATTTAAAACGATCAGCACCTTTTTACCATCGGGCCTTTTGAAGGCTACGTTTGGCACAATAGAATGTGAAGTGCTGCTGATGCGCTGTGAGCCGGGGCTGACCCATTTTGATGCGTGCGCGATAATATAGTAGGCCACATTTTTTGTGTATGCAGAACCATTAATGGTTAAAGCCCCTTTGCATTCTGTACACCCGCCTTCTGTATGCGGTCCAAATGAAGGGTCGTTGGCCAGGTTCCATTCCAATGCCACTTTGCTCCAGTTGCGCATGGAGCCAATAATAACGTTCTTTATATGCCATTTCAGGTCGCCCCCGAAATCACCGGTAGCCGAGGTCCATTGTTCTGTGAAATAGAGGTTCTTGTCCGGATGCGCATTATATACTGTAGATAAAGCGCTGATATCTCCGGCATATAAATGAAAGGCAGACCCGTCAATATATTGCCTGGCATCAGCGTCGTTTAAAACAGTGATCGGATAATTGGGTTTATCGCAGTTATGATCCCAGGTAATGATTTTGGTTGAAAGACCGGCCGCTTTAAATGCAGGCCCCAGGCTGGTTTTTATAAAACCGGCCTGTTCTGTTGCAGTCATTAGCATGCTGGGATTATTGCCTCCATGCTCAGGCTCATTCTGAATGGTAACAGCATCTATAGTAATGCCGTTTGCTTTCATAGCTTCTATATACTTTACAAAATATTTTGCGTAAACGCTGTAATATTCCGGTTTCAGGCTGCCCCCGATGGAACTGCCATTGGTCTTCATCCAGGTGGGTGCTGTCCAGGGCGAGGCTAAAATTTTTATGGACGGATTGATAGCCAGTACCTGTTTCAGTAAAGGCACTACATCCTCAAGGTCTTTTGAGAGGCTGAACTTTGTAAGTTCTGTATCAGTTTCACCGGCGGGCAGATCATTATAAGTAAATACAGACGGGCTTAAATCTGAAGCACCCATACTTACCCGCAGGTAGCTGATGCCTATGCCATCGCTGCTAAACAGTTCTTTCAGCAAATTGCTGCGTTCTGACGCTCCCATTTTTTGAATAAGATATGCACTGCTGCCCGTAAGCGTGTATCCAAATCCATCAATAGTTTGAAATGTTTGTGCAGAATCAACATCTATCATGGGGAAACTATTGGAGGCACTGGAAAAAGCAAGCGCTGATGCCTGTTTTTGAAACAGTGCGGATTGGTTGCTGTTGGTAAGCCACACTTCAGCATTATAGTTCACGGTAGCCGGTGGCGGGTTAGAGCCGCTGCCATTGCCGTTTTTATTGCATTGGGCAGAAATAGAAATAAGCGCGAAAAGGTATAATATTAAAGCTATTCCATTTTTTTTAGAGTACATGATCATAGAGATTGAAATTATTTAAACACCCGCAGCTATATAAATATACGCTGCGGGTGTTTTGGGTTTTAAAGAACCGTTAAATACGGGCTATTTTTTACCAACATATAGTTGTTGTACCTCTTCTGCAGAAATTGCTGTACCGTACAAGCGAAACTGATCTAATCCGCCTTGCCAGGTCTCTCCCCAATCTGTAGTTTTTCCCCCTATTTTGAAACCAGAAACCTTTTCAACATCTACTTCAATCTTTCCATGGCCCGCCCAGTCAAGTGATTTAAACGCAACCCCGTCTTTGTATAAGGTCATTACAGATGAAACTTCATCGTAAACAAAAACAAAGTGATGCCAATTGTTATCGAAAATGTTGGGAATTCTGTTATCCCCAACAAACTCAAACCACTTTTCGCCTTTCTTATCAAGTACAAAGAATTTAGCCACTGCGAGAGAAGCGGTTGTTCCAGCGCCAGCATGATCAATTAATAAGAACATGGTAGAACCAGACCAATGCCCCACGGTTGTTGGAAAACAAAAAACAAACTGGGATTCTGTTGCAGGTGGTGTATTGTGCTTCATCCAAAAAGATACAGAAAAGCTACTGCTACCAATAAAATCATTTGCTGAAGCATATTTTATCTCTTTCCCAAGTTCGCCTTGTACAGCTTTACCACTTATACCGTCAATTGACTTTAACGGATTCTCACTTGCGAAATTGGCACGAATACTATCCACGGCGTTACGCAATGGATCTTCAATAGTTCCATCAAACGCTGCATAAAACTTTAACGGCCCCCCGGGAGGATTTGCGTCTTTAGGATAGTCACTCAGGGGCGGTCTTTCCATTTTCTGACAGCTGAATATTGTCAGCAAAAACAGTAAGGTGAAAATATTTATACGTTTCATTATTTATTTTTTTGAAGTAATTAAATTAAGTTATGTATTCAACTACTATGGATATTCAGGGTTTTGCTTTAACGCGCCCTGGGACTGATCTATAATAGGCTGCGGAAGCGGCATATACCTGTTCCTGTTTTGATATCCCAGAGGACCCAATACGGTTACAGCATCTCCCCACCTTACCAGATCAAAGAAGCGTTCTCCTTCCATCGCAAACTCAATGCGTCTTTCATGCTTAATTGCTGCGCGCATTTGGGCCTGGTTGGCATAGATTACCTGCGGCAACACGCCAGCCTGCCCTTCTCTTGCCCTTGCCCTGATCATTTCTAACAACACCTCAGCTCTTGCTCCGTTGCCGGTTTCATTTGCTGCCTCTGCTGCCATTAATATCACATCAGCATACCTTAGGATCCGTTGATTATATCCTCCATTTCCGTTAGGGTCATTTGTTGCTTTTTGTACAGCAGGATCGGCATATACTTTTTTATTCCAGTATGGGCGCGGTAATACATCCGGATATGCCGGAAGCGTTCTGCCATACCCTCCATATTGAGGGTCATCTGACTGGCCCGAGAAAAGAATCGTTCTTCTTCTCCTGGGATCATTTAATTCATACGCATTTACAAGGTTTTGGTTGGGAGTGTTCCAACCCCAGCCCATATTCCAGCCGGAAGCATCAGAACCTCTTACGCCTTGTGCTGTTGCAAAAAATGTGTAGTAGTCGGGTACGCCTGCAGGGCCCTTATATGCCTGGATTTCAAAAATAGATTCAGGTCCGTTTTCCCCTGCATCCTGGAATATTCTTGAATAATTTGTTTCGAGCCGGTACTCGCCCGAAGAAATAACAGACTCTAACAGTACCAGCGCCGGTCCCCATTGCTGCCGGTGCATAAGTGTTTTTGCATGCAATGTTCTTGCAGCACCCAAAGTTGTTCTTCCGGGAAAGCGGCTTTCGCCTGTAGACGAGTTCCAGTTTATAGGCAGATGTTGTTCTCCAAAACTCAAATCTTCGTCAATCAGCGCATAAATTTCTGGAACTGTAGATTTGGGCATACTGTTTACCTGCGCCGCATTCCTTATGGGCTGTTCCACTTTTCTTACTTCTCCATAGGTTCGTACCAAATCAAAGTAAGCCAGTGCCCGTACAAATTTTGCTTCAGCTACGTTTGTTAAAGATGCAGGATCCGTAAGATTTAATGAATCGGCAGTATAAATAATCTCGTTCGCTACATTGATCATCTGGTACTTTCTTTCATAGTAAATATTGGTGCTCCAGTGATCTTTAGAGTATTGAAAGTTATCGTATATTACTGCCCAGTCGGCACCATCAGTCTCACTACTTCCTTTTATACAATCATCATCCCTAAAGCTGTGAATAGCGAGCCATGGAATATGACCCCATGCAGCACCGCCCAGATCCGGATTGCGTAAGCCTCCGTACAAGCCATATACTAATCCTTCCAATCCACCCTGGTTAAGATCATCTAAGGTAGCTTGCAAAGGTTTCCGATCAAGAAATTTTTTACACCCTGTAAAGGAAATCACCAGCCCCAGGAACAGCGTAATATATATTATTTGAAAAGATATCTTTTTCATAAATAGATTATTTTCAGTTTTTAAAAAGAAACATTAAAACCAGCAGTATATACCACAGGGATTGCTCCATTACCCCAGTCTACACCGAAAGATGTTGGGCCACCGGCAAATTCCGGAGTGTACCCTGAATTTCTCTTAAATGTTTTAAGATTTTGTATGTTGGCAAAGAGCCTCAGCGATTTAATTTTAGCTTTAGCCAAAGCAACTTTGTCAAACGAGTATCCAATTTGAATGTTTCTGATCCTTAAATAACTTCCGTCTTCAATACCGAACGTGGATGGCAGCCTGTTGATGGCAAACTTATCTCCCAGCCTTGGAACCCAGTTGGAAGTACCTTCACCGGTCCACCGGTCTAATTTAAATGTTGGGTAGTTGTACCTTGAGTAAGGAAGCTCTGACGAGCCCCACACCCTGTACACTTCGCCGCCATAGGCACCCTGAACATCTATACCCAAATCAAATCCTTTATAGTCAATTGCAAAAGAAGCTCCGTATGTAAAGTCGGGAGTAGGATTGCCTATCATTGTTCTGTCTTCTGTATTAATAACACCATTATTGTCAATATCCTTATACTTCAAATCCCCGGGCCCATAGTCATAACCCACAACTGTTGGAGAAGACAATTTATCAGCATAAGACTGATAAACGCCTTCAACTACATAACCATAAAAATATCCTATAGGAAAGCCTACCTGGGTTTGGTTAGGCGCTGATTCGGATGCCGGCAGGAACGTTCCGAAAGCCAGTACTTTATTTTTGTAAGTAGTAAGGTTAGCGCTTACACTATATCCCCAATCACTGCCAACCCTGGTGCTATAAGTAAGTATTGCCTCAAGACCGTGGTTCTTTATAGAGCCGAAATTTCCGAGTGTTTTCTTGGGTCCGTTATCCAGGTAAGCTAACATATCTTTTGTAAGCTTATTATAATAGTTGATCTCACCCGTTAATTTATTTCTTAAGAAGCCAAACTCAATACCCACTTCACGTCCATGAACGGTTTCCCATTTCAGGTTGGGATCAACTTCGTAAGTATTTACATAGGCGGGGAAGACTGAGCTGCCAAATACAGCAGTATTGCCCTGCGCCAATGTAGGGAAATAAGGATAATCAACTCCGTAAGTGTTTTGGTTACCTAACACCCCAATAGAACCTTTTAGCTTCAGGAAATTAAGTGCTGTAAAACCAGCCATAAAGTCTTCTCTCGAAATTTCCCATGCAGCACCTAACGCCCAAAAATTCTGGAACCTTGTATCAGGGTTATATATAAGAGAGGATCCATCCCTTCTGTAAGAAGCATTGAAATAGTATTTATTACGATAATTGTACAACCCTCTTAAAAGCATGGAGGTGGTAGCGCTTTCCTTTTGATAAGAGTTGGACTGGGAAGTTGCCTTATCTTCAAAGCCATTAGTTAAATACCAGAACCTGGGATCATTCGGAATCGGATCGCCGGAAACAGCCTGCTTAACGCTTCCATACTGGTGGTTTTCTGAAAAAAAGTAAGTAGTCCAACCGGCAGTTGCCTGAATATTGTGGTCGTTCAGTTTCTTTTTATAGTTCAGGATATATTCCTGCTGATACTTATTCCATCTTGCCTCTTCAGCAGAAACTGATGTTTGTCTGCCTACGAGGAACGGCGCCTGTGCTGCAGGATCATACGCCGCGTACAACGGACTATAAGTGGTGTTGGTCAAATAGCTAATATCACCATAATAGGCTACGCGGAAATTAAAATCTTTCAGAAAGTTCACTTCCCCGTATATACTACCTAAAAACCTGTTTTCTCTTCCAATATATTTGTCCCATGTATTTTCTCTTGTTACCAATGGATTTTGAAGTGTGTTTTGAATGGAGGGTAACCCAGAGTATAAATCATAGGTGGCGCTATCAGCACCATAGATACGCATGCGATAAGGAGTAGTGCCTGCGCTTACAATTGGTGCGATACGCCTGGCAACTTCTAAAGTATTAGTACCGTCGCTGGGGCTGTAGGTGCGGGTAGCGTTAAAGGTAACGCCCATTTTGAACGCATTATTAAATTTGTACTCATTGCTTAAGTTAAACAGTAATTTCTGCAGTTGCTCATGCACCACAATTCCTTCATCCCTGATATAACCCAACCCTGCATAAAACCTGTTCTTTTCGCTGCTGGCCATTACACTCAGGTTATTACTATTAAAAAATCCGGCTTGTGTTACAGCATCTATCCAATCGGTATTACCGGTCCACGGACTAAAATCGAACGTATTGGGTGCGCCAATATTATTGTTTTCTTCTTCATATAACATTTTAAAATCTGCAGCGTTAGTAAGCACACTTATTTTATCTACCAGCTTCTTAATACCAATATTAGAGCTTAGATTTACCATTACCTGTCCCTGTTTAGCTTTCTTAGTAGTTACAGCTATTACCCCACCGGCGCCACGTACACCAAAAATAGCAAGTGAAGAAGGGTCTTTCAGTATTTCAATAGACTCAATATCATTAGGATTCAGGAAATCAATATTATCATTCAATATTCCATCAACAACGTATAACGGCCTTACCGAACCGATACTTATTGTTCCTCTGATTCTAACATCCGGTGCAGCGCCTATGCTTGTAGAAGGCACCACTGACAGGCCCGCTACTTTTCCCTGCAAAGAAGCAACAGGATTGGGATTGGGTTTATCTGCAATTTCCTCTCCTCCTATTTTTACTATAGACCCCGTCAGGTCTCTTTTTGAGGCTGTACCATAACCAATCACCACTACCTGGTCCATCACCTGCTGCGATGGCTTCAGGGCTACAGTTATCTCTGTGCTTCCATTGAGCGGATATTCCATGGGCTCATATCCTACAGAACTGATCTCAAGGGTTACATTTGCATTGGGAATACTCAAAGAAAATTTACCCTCGGTGTCACTTGTGGTACCAATGGTTGTTCCTTTTACCAGAACCGAGGCCCCGGCAAGCGGCAATCCTTTCTCATCAGTTACGGTACCCCTGATGATAACGTCTTTCTTGCCCAGCGGGTCTTCTTTAATTATAAAGAGCCTGTTAGGCATGCCGGTATAAGTGAGTGCTGTGCCATGCAGCAGCATATCCAGCACATCTGTAATATTTGCGTCTTTTGCATTGATGGTTACCTTATACTTTAAGGCAGTCAAATCATCATTATACAAAAAGCGGTAATGGGTTTGCTGTTCAATAGAGGCTAGCACCTCTGCTATTTCTACCTTTTTAGTACGCAGGTTTACACGGTCCTGGCTAAAGCTGCTGGCAGACAGGTTTAAGGTAAATAAAAGCAAAAAGGCGAGCGTCAGTTTCATAATAAGCAAAGACTTTAATTTTAATGGATAGATCATCCTTTTTAGCAAGCTTTCCATATACAAACGGTTATTTAATTGATTTAATATTTAATCGGTTCTTTTTAACGGGCTGCCATTTAATTGGGCAGCGGTTTATCTGGCTGTACTGATAATAACTTCATGGGCATTTATTTTATAATGAAATGGGATGGCTGTTTGTAAGGCTTTCAGCGCCTCTTCCAGGGTTTCTTTCTCAAAAGAGCCTGTAAAGTTTAGTTGTTTTGCTGCTTCATCTTCAAATACAAAGCTTACCTGGTAACGGTAGGCCATTTTATTGGTTACCTGCTCCAGGCTTTCTCCTTTAAAATCAATCCGGCCATATATCCATGCCGTTTCCGTCCGCTGCTCTTCTTTCACTGTACTGTCAACCGGCAATAAGGCTATGGCTGCGGTATGATGGTTAACAGGCCCCTCCTCCCGGTGATTTAAAACAACTTTCGGAATTACAATTTTTTGATTGGGGTATAGCATGATAGGCTGAAAATGGCTGTCGTTGTTTTTTGTAACCTTCACCAAACCCCTGTATAAAGTTGTTTGTATCTCTTTATCCTCTTCATACCCTTTAACATTAAAAGCCGTCCCCAGAACATTTATGTTTACATCATTTATATGTACAATAAAGGGCCTGTCGGGATTTTTAACTACATCAAAGAACGCTTCCCCAACCAATCTCACTTCACGGGTAGCGCCTTTAAAATCATTTTCGAAAAGCAATTTTGATCCGGCATTCAGCCATACCTTACTTCCATCCGGCAAAATTGTGGCTTCGTGCATGGCTGTTGCTTTGGTTACCAGCGGTTTCATGGCTATTACAGCAGGGGTTTGCTGTTTAACTAAAAAAAACAAAAAATATCCTGCAATAATAAATGCTGTAATGCTGGCTGCAATTGCCCATGTCCTGTTTGTGATCTTTCTTACTTTTTTGAATTGTTGTTCGTTCTCCAGCAATGCTGCCCGGGAAAGTATCTTATTGATCGTATCGGCTTCAGGCACTGCAAAATCATTTGTTGAGGCGCCTTCCCTGCTAACAAGCTGAAGCAACCAGTCGTATTGCTGTTGCAACTGAGGGTTTTGCTGCAGCAACGCCTGAAATGAACGATACTCTGCTTCAGTAGCTTCATTAAAAGCGCACCTGGCCATCAGTGCCCATATATCGGCTTCATTCTCCATGTACAAACAATCCTTATACAGGTAAGGACTGCTAAAAGAAGACGATCTACTAAAAGAATCTCGAAATTTTTTTTACCCGGTTATTTTGGTGGCTTTATCCGTTGTTTTTGTAATGCCTATAGCTTCACAAATACGCTTTACAGCAATGGCCATTTGTGCATCAATGGTATTTACTGATATATTTAATATGGCTGCTACTTCCTTATATCTCAAGCCATCTTCCCTGATCAGCTTAAAGATCATTTTACAGCGGGGCGGCAGGGTTTCTATTGCATCATTTACACGGTTTAGCATTTCTGAAGTGATAAATATAGAATAGGGATCCTGGTTTATTGCTTCCACGGCAGGATTAAGGTCATCAAACGGTGCTGTCATCAGCTTGTGGGCTTTATCTGAAAGCCGGCTTAATGACTGATTTTTTATAGCGGTGTATAAATAAACAGAGATATTTTCGATACCTGCTAATGTGCCTCTTTTATTCCATATCTTCACAAAAACATCTTCCACCACTTCTTCGGCCATTTCCCTGGAATGAAGTATAGAATTGGAAAAAACAATAAGTCTCCTGGCATACATGGCGTATAGCCGTGCAAAAGCGGTCTCATTGCTATTATCAATTTGTTCGAGGAGCCTGATTGCTTCTTTATTGAAGTCTTTTTCTGACATGCAAAATCGTTTCCATTTGGTACCTGAAAATACAACAATCTTTTAACATTATTGTTTTATTACGAATATTTATTCTTTCAGGGCTGCTAATAATTGGTAATCAAATATGCCCGACAATTGCATAGTATGTATATTTGCAAGAGTGGCTTGATTTTTGAGTACCCGAGCTCTCAAATTATTAATTTAATATTGTGGCATTAGGACAATCTTTACAACAAAAACTTTTACAGAAGCTTTCACCCCAGCAAATTCAGCTAATGAAATTGCTGCAGGTGCCTACTGCAAACCTGGAAGAAAGAATTAAAGAAGAACTGGAGGCAAACCCTGCATTGGAAGAAGAAGGTCAGCAAAAAGAGGATGATGAATATGCTGATGAGTTTGCCGGTAATGAAGAGCCAGACCCTTATGAAGAACAGGATGGCAGCGTAGACGATTATGATAACATTGATGTCACTGAATACCTGCACGATGATGACGGTGAGATAGCGGAGTATAAGACCCGCGATGACAATTATTCCGATGATGATGAAGGCCGGCAGCTGCCTATTAGAACGGAAGCTACTTTTTACGATATGCTGGTAAGCCAGCTGGGCCTGCTTTCGCTGGATGATAAGCAAAAAAAGATCGCAGAGCATATTATCGGCAGCATAGATGAGGACGGGTATCTGCGCCGGGACACACCTGCTTTGGTTGACGACCTGGCCTTCAGGCAAAACATAGAAACATCTGTTGAAGAAGTCAATAATATCATTTCCCAGATACAGCAGTTTGACCCGCCGGGAGTAGGAGCAAGGGATTTGCCGGAATGTCTTTTATTACAGCTTAAAAGGCAAAAGCAGGAAGGAAAAGATGTTGATACAGCTATCCTTGCTATTGAAAAATATTTCGATGAGTTTACCAAAAAGCATTATGAAAAAATACAGCGGGGGTTGGGACTTGAAGATGAAGAGCTGAAAGAGGTAATGCAGCAGATAACCCGGCTCAACCCTAAGCCAGGCGGTAATATAGGCTCCGTAAATAAAGCAGAAAGCTATGTAGTGCCCGACTTTTTTATATTGAACAATAACGGCAAACTGGAGCTTACATTGAACAGCCGCAATGCTCCCGAGCTGCGAATCAGCGAAGGATATAAGGACATGATGAAGGAATATAGCCGTGGCAATAAAAAAGATAAGCAGCAGAAGGAAGCGGTGCTCTTCATCAAACAAAAGATAGACGCCGCCAAATGGTTTATTGATGCTATTAAACAGCGTCAGCACACTTTGCTTGATACTATGAGCGCTATTATGCACCACCAGGAAGAATTTTTTCTTACCGGCGACGAAACGGCCCTCAAACCTATGATCCTTAAAGATATTGCAGAAAAAACCAACCTGGATATCTCTACCGTAAGCCGAGTGGCCAACAGTAAATTCGTACAAACCGAGTTTGGCACTTACCGGCTGAAATTTTTCTTCAGTGAATCATTGAGCACTGATAGCGGTGAGGAAGTTTCTACCCGGGAGGTGAAAAAGATCCTGAGCGATATGATAGAATCTGAAAGTAAAAAGCATCCGCTGAGCGATGAAAAGCTTACAGAATTATTACAGGAAAAAGGGTACAATATTGCACGCCGCACGGTTGCCAAATACCGCGAACAGTTGAATATACCAGTAGCAAGACTCCGTAAAGAATTAGTGTGAGTTGAGTTAACATTTGATACGCCATATTCAATAATCAATACTTAACTGTAAACCCATCAATGAATATTGAGCATTGATTATCAGATATTGATTATTTTTCTGCCAAATAATACTAAGTTTGCGGCCATAATCAGGAATATCAAAATTATAAATCTCAAGTAAATTATGTCTGTTATTATAGTGGGCTCTATGGCCTTTGATGATATTGAAACCCCTTTTGGGAAATCAAACAAAATTATTGGCGGTGCCGGAACCTATATTGCTTATGCAGCAACCCATTTTGTTCAGCCTGTAAAGCAGGTTTCAGTAGTAGGCTACGACTTCCCGGAGGAAGAACTGGAGGAGCTGCGTAAACGTGGCGTACATACAGAAGCTGTTGAAGTAGTTAAGGACAGGAAGTCTTTCTTTTGGGCCGGTAAATATCACTTAGATATGAACACGCGCGATACCCTGGTAACGGAACTGAATGTATTGGGCGACTTTAAGCCGGTTATACCAGAAAACTACCAGGGCGCAGACTTTTTGATGCTTGGTAACCTGGCACCGGCAGTACAGTTAAGTGTTATCCGCCAGTTAAAGACCCGGCCCAGGCTGATTGTTTTGGATACCATGAATTTCTGGATGGATGTTGCACTGCCCGAACTGGAAGAGGCGATCAGCAAAATAGATGTACTGCTGGTGAATGACAGCGAAGCCCGCCAGCTTACAGCCGAGTATTCATTAGTAAAAGCTGCTAAGAAGATCCTTACAATGGGGCCTAAATACCTTATTATTAAAAAAGGAGAGCATGGAGCTTTACTTTTTCACCAGAATAAGGTGTTTGTGGCGCCTGCATTACCGTTAGAAGATGTATTTGACCCAACAGGGGCCGGGGATAGTTTTGCAGGAGGATTTATAGGCTACCTGGCTAAAACAGGCGATATCTCTTTTGAAAATATGAAGGCAGCGATCATTGCAGGTAGTGCGCTGGCCAGCTTCTGTGTAGAAAAATTTGGTACCACGCGGTTAAAAGAGGTTACAAAAGAAGATATTCATGACCGTTTACAGCAATTTAAAGAGCTTACCCATTACCAGACAGAACTATAAGAATTACAGTTATTTATAACAAAAACGGCCTTCACTGTATAATGAAGGCCGTTTTTATTATCGGTAAAAGCAGTAAAAACTCCGGTGAAATGAAGCTTTACCATACAACGTTTGCACGGCATTTGGTATCATTAATACAAACAAATAAAAAATGAACAATATCCAGAAATCACCGTCATTATTGTTTTGTATTATTATGGACGCTATTGGTATGTTGTCCTTCACCATTCCGGGTATCGGGGAATTCTCGGATGTGATCTGGGCGCCTCTTTCAGCTATCATTTTTGCTAAAGCATTTGGTGGCACCAAAGGAGTGCTGGGTGGTATCTTCAACTTTATAGAAGAGGCTATGCCCGGTATGGACGTCATTCCATCCTTTACTATTATGTGGTTCCTCACCAACAAAGCCGGGGCATCCAGGCGTTCAAATATTATTCCTGTAAAGGCAAAATAGGGATCGTTGATAGTTCAACACAGCTCCCGGCAGCAGCAATGTATGCGGGAGTTTTTGGCATAACCAGACTGTAACACCTCCCTACTTTATTTTCTGATGACAATCATCTTTATTGCTGACACAAATTAGGCGGCCATTATCAAACCCTGAGTACTTTGCCTATTGTTTTTTCATGAAGTCATCCTTTTAGGCAAATAATACTCTATACATGAATAAAAAATCTATCTTCTCCGGGGCATGGTGTCCTTCGGTAACACCATTTACTACAAACGGTAAATTAGATTTCAGAGCGCTGGAAAAGCATTTATGCAGGATTACAGATGCCGGTACAGATGTAATCCTTATTATGGGAAGCATCGGCGAGTTTACTTCGCTTAACCAGAATGAAAAATTACAACTGATACACGAAGCCAGAAACATGACTGATATACCTTTGGTAGTGAATGTATCTTCCACATGCATAGACGATCTGAAACAGTTGGCAGATACTGCCTATACAGTTGGGTATGATGCCGTAATGTTTCTTCCTCATTACTACTTTGGCCAGACGTACAACCAAATGTTCGAATACTATCTGCAAATAGGAAGCGCCATAGAGGGCAAATGGCTGGCCTATAACTTTCCGGCCCGCACGGGATGTAGTTTAGACGCCAAGCTGGTGGCAGCACTGGCTACAGAAATGCCCAACTTTGTGGGAATAAAAGATACTGTAGATACTTTATCTCATACCCGGGCCATTATCCGGGAAGTAAAAGCAATAAGGCCAGACTTCCAGGTTCTTTCCGGCTTTGATGAGTATTTTATACCCAATTTGCTATCAGGGGGATCAGGTGTTATCTCGGGTCTCAATAATATTGTTCCCGAACTGTTTGTACAGACTATAGGCGCCCTCAATGACGGCAATTTGGAGGAAGTGGCTGAAATACAGCAACTTATTGGTAAGTATTCGTCTATTTACACCATTGGGGAAGATTTTGTTACCACCATCAAAACAGCTGTATCACGTAAATTCGGGTATATGACCCCGGCTTCAAGGAGTTATGGCGGAGCTTTAAACAGGCAGGCTAGTTTAGAAATAGATGCACTGTTCGGTGTCCAATATGAGTTCAATAATGCCATTATTCCTACGGTAGTGTAACGATATAACACCACAAAAGGGAAAGGAACAACCATACAGCATTACTAATAATAAAAAATTTTTTGTTGATTTGAATCATCGCTCTATTTTTGCAGCCCGATGACAATAAAGAAACATACAAAGATTAAGAAACATCCTTAACGGAAGGTTGTGGTTTTTGTGTGCAGACATAAATTTTTTAAACAGGCCTTCCGTACAAACGGAAGGTTTTTTTTAACCTCACCCCCATCCGCCTTTAGCGGAGAGAAGGGGCAAAAAAATAAAAACGATGAAAGTTGCAGTTGTGGGCGCTACCGGCCTTGTAGGCACCAAAATGTTACAGGTATTGGCCGAAAGAAATTTTCCTGTTACGGAGCTTATCCCCGTAGCATCTGAAAGAAGTGTTGGAAAGGAAGTGGAGTTTAAAGGTAAAAAATATAAAGTGGTAAGCATGACCGATGCTATTGCTGCAAAACCGGCGGTGGCTTTATTTTCAGCAGGGGGCGGTACGTCTACAGAGTGGGCTCCTCAGTTTGCTGCTGCAGGAATTACAGTAGTAGATAACTCTTCTGCTTGGAGGATGGACCCTGCCAAACCTCTGGTAGTACCCGAGATTAACGCAGATGTTTTAACTACCAACGATAAAATTATAGCCAATCCCAATTGCTCTACAATACAAATGGTAGTAGCACTGGCTCCTTTGCACAAACAGTATAAAATAAAAAGAGTAGTGGTTTCTACTTACCAAAGTGTAACAGGGACCGGTGTAAAAGCGGTTGACCAGTTACTGGGCGAAAGGACTAAAGCAGTAGAAGGAAAAGAGGCTGAATATCCTATGGCTTATAAATACCCTATTGACCTGAATGTGATTCCCCAGATTGATGTATTTACAGATAATGGTTATACCAAAGAAGAAATGAAAATGGTGAATGAAACCAAAAAAATCATGAGGGATGATAATATTAAAGTTACGGCAACCACAGTACGCATACCGGTAATGGGCGGCCACAGTGAAAGCGTAAATATTGAATTTGAAAATGAGTTTGACCTGGCAGAAGTCAGGAACCTGCTGGAAAGCTCACCGGGAGTGGTAGTGGTGGATGACCTGGCCAGCCAGCAATATCCCATGCCTATGGATGCACACGAAAAAGATGAAGTATTTGTGGGCCGCATCCGCAGAGACGAAACACAGCCTAAAACTTTAAATATGTGGGTGGTAAGCGATAACCTGCGCAAGGGCGCCGCTACCAATGCCGTACAGATTGCAGAATACCTTGTGGCTAATAATCTTATATAGTAGCCTATTGCTTAGTACGGAAATAATATATAAAAAGAAGTATCCGCCTTTCGGGCGGATATTTTTTGTTACAATACATCCTAAAGAGCACGCCAGACAACTGCCTGCAAAAAATTCGTAAATTGCATATATGGATAACATATTGAACGAACCCGAGCCAGCCTATCAGAGAGCTTTTTACACTGTAGCAGAATACCTTGAAATGGAGAAAGCATCGGTTACAAAACATGAGTTTTTCCGGGGAGAAATTTTTGCTATGGCAGGAGCAGGGGCAAGGCATAATATTATTTTCAAAAACATATTTGGACAATTATATATTGGTCTTCAGGGCAATTCCTGTCAACCTTATGGAAGTGATATGCGTATCCATATCCCTGAAAACACCTTATTCACTTACCCCGATATTTCGGTTATCTGCGGCGATATCATCCCATCGCAGGAAGATGAAGATACCGCCATATTGCCTGTTGTGCTCATTGAAATTTTATCTTCTTCAACAAAAAATTACGACCGTGGGGAAAAATTTAAACTGTACAGGGACATACCTTCCCTGAAGGAATATATCCTGGTTGATTCTGAATCGGTAAACATAGAAATATTCAGGCTAAATGCCCGCAGGCATTGGGAGTTGGAGGAATACAAAACATTGGAGGATGCTTTAATCATTAAGGCCATTGATGTATCTATTTACCTCAGGGATATTTACAAGGGTACCGGGCTGCTGGTTTAAAAATTAAGTTCCAGACTTTGACCCCCTCCACGGTTAGGCTTCTTGCCTAAATGCTCGTAAGCCTTTTGTGTAACCTCCCTGCCACGTGGAGTGCGCTGTAAAAAACCTTCCTGTATTAAAAATGGCTCATACACTTCCTCCAGCGTACCGGCTTCCTCGCCAACGGCAGTAGCAATAGTAGTAATGCCTACCGGGCCGCCTTTAAATTTTTCAATAATGGCAAGCAGGATACGGTTGTCCATATCATCCAGTCCGTATTCATCCACGTTCAACGCTTTCAGGGCGTGCTGGGTTATGCCCAGGTCTATCTCACCATCATTCAATACCTGTGCAAAGTCTCTCACACGGCGCAGGAGGCCATTGGCAATGCGTGGCGTAGCACGGCTGCGTTGGGCGATCTCTTTTGCAGCATCAACCGATATGGTAACTTCCAGGATACGGGCAGCCCGCAATACAATTTTCTGCAATGTTTCTGTAGAATAATATTCCAGGCGCGATTTAATGGCGAACCTCGAAAGCAAAGGAGCGGTAAGCAGACCGCTTCTTGTAGTTGCCCCGATTAATGTAAAGGGGTTTAGCGACAACTGGATGCTGCGCGCATTGGGGCCGCTGTCTATTAAAATATCCAGCCTGTAATCTTCCATTGCTGCGTACAGGTATTCTTCCACAACCGTGCTTAACCGGTGTATTTCATCAATAAACAATACATCGTTAGGTTCCAGCGATGTAAGCAGGCCGGCCAGGTCGCCGGGCTTTTCAATCACAGGGCCACTGGTTTCTTTTATGTTAACGCCCAACTCATTGGCTACAATGCGCGACAGGGTGGTCTTCCCCAGGCCGGGAGGTCCATGAAATAATACATGATCCAATGCTTCACCACGGATTTTAGCCGCTTTAATAAAGATGGTAAGGTTTTCAATCAGCTGCGGTTGCCCTGCAAATTCCTTTATCTGCCCCGGGCGGATGGTATTCTCAAACTCACGTTCCGCAGCATTCATGCCCTGCTTCTCTTTATTCAAATTTGGGTTGCTCATTATTATTACCAAAGATAACTATTGAATCTGTATCCCTGCCTTTCTCCTGATTCGTAAATCGTACACAAACAAAAAACCGCCTCATGAGACGGTTTTTTGAGTAAGCATTATTGTAATTTATTTTACAGCAACCTTTAAATCAACCCTCCTGTTTTGGGCCTGGCATTCGGGCGTGTCATTAGCCGGACAAACGGGGAATTCAGGTCCGTAACCTTCTGCCTCCGCTACTTGCTTTTCTGCGGCACCGGCTTTTATTAATTCGCCTGCTACCACTTTAGCCCTTTCAAGCGATACTTTTTTGTTAACAGCAGCATCCCCTGTATTATCGGTATAGCCGCCTAATTTAATGGCAGCATTGGGGAAATTTTTAAGAATAGCAGCAATATTTTTTACCTGTGCTGCAGATGCCGCGGTAAGTACAGATTTGCCTGTTTCGAAATACACCCGGTCCAGTACTATCCAATTAGCAGATTTATTAACCGTATCCACGGTAAATGCCGCATCGCTCAGCATATTATATAGCTTTGCTTCTGTACTGTTTTCACCCACTATTAAAATAGTTCCATCTGCCAGTCTTATTTCTTTATCTGCGCCAACATTATAAATATAATTGCCTGTAGTAGTATCAAGCGTGCCGGAAACAGTTACTGGTTCTAATGTAGCGTTGTCTGTATCCACAGGAGCAGTAGCCGTAGTATCAGCACCTGTGGTACCTTCTCCTTTATTACAGCCTTTACCCATTATCCACCAAAGCAAAAATGCGAGGGCCGCCAGTAATAATAAGGGTAATAACCACTTCATGCCGCCACCAGCTTTTTCTGTCTGCCCTTCAGCATAATTATAGGCCGATGCCGCGGTAGTCTTTACATCTTCCACTGTTTCCCTTGCCGCGCTGCCAATAGCACCAAGGCCTAACGCAGAGGCAACAGAACCTAAACCTGATGGAAGTGCGTTTAGCACACTGCTTTTTTGAGAGGACAGGAAGCCTGAAAACCCGCTTGCTGTTAAATTATCATCCTGGGCCTTTTTACCAAGCAGTGCCATAATCAGTGGGGTTATCATGCTGATCAGCGAGCTGGAAGACGACGACTTAATGCCTGCAAAGTTTGAAATAGTATCAATAATAGAGCTGGACTGTCCGCCAAAAAGACTGTTGAACCACCCCGTACCTTTGGACAGCAGATCAGCATTACCAAATAAAGAGCTTAGGTTGCCCAATAAACCCGAGTTGTTAGCCTCTTTAGCAGCATCGAGCAACTGCTGAGCGTTGGCTTCTGACCCGGTACCCTTAGCCACAACACCTCCCAGTATGGAAGGTATTAAACCAGAAACGGCTTTAGAAATACCACCTTCGTTTTCGCCAAGAAATGCGCCGGCTTTGGAGATCAGATCCTGTGAAATGTAATTTTTTACAAGATCTACAATGTTGATTGACATGGTTTGATTTTTTAATTGTTAAAATTGATTTTGAGCAGCACAGTTAAGGTTAATCAAAAAATGTTCCTAATATTCAAAAATAAACACCGTTCCATCTGCTGCGAGGGAACGGTATTATTAAACAGAAAACCTTGTTTGTACTTTTTACCGGGTTGTGCAGTACGCTTACACCACTATATTCACCATTTTATTTTTTACGTAGATGATCTTTTTCGGTGTTTTGCCTTCTACCCATTTTTGAATAACCTCATTGGCAAGCACTATTTTTTCTACTTCTTCCTGTGCGACGTTTAAGGAAATGTTCATGGTGGTGCGCAGCCTACCATTTACCGAGATGGGATATTCCTTGCTGGTTTCAACCAGGTATTTTTCTTCCAGCCTGGGATAAGATGCATCCAACACAGAAGTGGTATTTCCCAAAGCATGCCACAATTCCTCGGCTATATGCGGCGCATAAGGCGCTAACATAACCAGCAGGGGCTGTAACATTTCTTTTTTGTGGCATTTCAGATCAGTAATCTCGTTTACCAAAATCATAAAACCGCTCACGCCGGTATTAAAGCTGAA
>JASGDI010000154.1:0-5075 GCA_049841335.1 Niabella sp.
TAAGCATTATGCCTTCGGCCTTTAGCTTATAACCAGTATATAGAATCCAGTAATCCGGAATATAAGATGTACAATGTACGAGATGAAAGCGAAAGGCTGAAAGCCGGAAGCTAAAAGCATTAAGCATTATGCCTTCGGCCTTTAGCTTATAACCAGTATATAGAATCCAGTAACCCGAAATGTAAGATGTATAATGCACGAGATGAAAGCGAAAGGCTGAAAGCCGGAAGCTAAAGCATTAAGCATTATGCCTTCGGCCTTTAGCTTATGTCTTCCCGACTTCTTCCCTCCCTTAAAAAATTATGCTTCGGCGTACATTTCTACCGGCTCGCAGGTACAAACCAGGTTACGATCGCCAGCTGTGTTATTTACTCTTGCAACCGAAGGCCAGAACTTATTCAGCGTTACGTAATGCAATGGGTAAGCGGCCTCCTGCCTGCTGTAGGAATGATTCCATTCGTTGGCAGTAACTGCAAACTGCGTATGAGGCGCATTTTTTAATACATTATCATTAACATCAGCCACACCCTCTTCAATTGCCCTGATCTCTCCGCGTATGCTGATCAATGCATCACAAAAACGATCCAGCTCCGCCTTATCCTCACTTTCGGTAGGTTCTATCATAATAGTCCCGGGTACAGGGAAGCTCATAGTAGGTGCATGGAAACCATAGTCCATCAAACGCTTTGCAATATCTTCAGCTTCTATCTGCGCCGTTTTTTTAAACGGCCGGAGATCTACAATAAACTCATGAGCGCACAAGCCGTTATCGTTTGTATAAAGAATATCATAATGCTTAGCCAGCCGGGCACGCATATAGTTAGCGTTCAGTATAGCATACTCCGTAGCAGCTTTAAGCCCTTCTGCACCCAACATTACAATATAAGCGTAGGAGATCAGCAGTATAGATGCCGAGCCATAAGGTGCGGCAGAAACAGCTCCACCCCGATTTCCCGAAAGGGAGGGAAATACATGCCCCGGTAAATATGCTGCCAGGTGGGCTTTCACGCAAATAGGTCCTACACCAGGACCACCGCCACCATGAGGGATTGCAAATGTTTTGTGCAGGTTGAGGTGACAAACATCGGCACCAATCAAACCCGGTGCAGTGAGGCCCACCTGCGCATTCATATTGGCGCCATCCATATATACCTGCCCTCCATGATCGTGAACGATCGCGGTAATTTCTTTCACTGTTTCTTCATATACGCCATAAGTGCTGGGATAGGTGATCATAATACCGGCAAGAGTCTCTGCATATTGCGAAGCCTTTGCTTTCAGGTCTTCCACATCAATATACCCATTTTCCAGGGCTTTAACCACTACTACTTTCATTCCTGCCATTACTGCCGACGCAGGGTTGGTGCCATGTGCCGAAATAGGGATCAGCATCACATTACGTTGCAGGTTTCCCTGCGCTTCATGGTAAGCCTTAATAGCTAACAGTCCTGCATACTCGCCCTGTGCCCCGCTATTGGGCTGCAGGCTGCAGGCATCTAAAGCAGTGATCTCACAGAGATATTTGCTTAATTGCTCTGTTAGCTCCTTATAGCCACCTGCCTGTTCAAGTGGCGCAAAAGGATGAATACTGGCCCAATGTGACCAGCTGAGCGGGATCATTTGTGTAGCTGCATTGAGCTTCATAGTGCAGCTGCCCAAAGAGATCATAGAAGTATTCAAAGAAAGGTCCTTATTCTCCAGGTATTTAATATAACGCATCATCTGGCTTTCGCTGTGATGGGTATTAAATACGGCGTGGGTAAGATAAGAAGAAGTACGCACCAGCCTTTCAGGGATACGGTACATTCCTTCATCTGCATTGATATCAAACGCTACAGGATCGGTATCATTCTCAAAACAATTTATGATATCAAAAAGGTCTTCTACAATAATTGTTTCATCAATGGAAATACCGATAAGATTATTTCCTATATACCTGAAATTGATCTTCTGAGCTTCGGCCTTTCGTCTGATAACCCCGGCATCATTTACCTTTACTACCAGCGTATCAAAAAAGTTTACAGAAACCAGCTCAAAACCACGCGCTTCAATTTCCTCCGCAACAGTTTGAGCATACACAGCAATTCTTTCTGCAATGGCTTTAAGCCCTTTCGGCCCATGATATACAGCGTACATAGCCGCCATATTCGCCAGCAAAGCCTGCGCCGTACAAATATTGGAAGTAGCTTTTTCTCTTTTGATGTGCTGCTCACGCGTTTGCAGCGCCATACGCAAAGCCCGGTTGCCCTGTGCATCTACACTTATCCCGATAATGCGGCCGGGTAACACTCGTTTAAAATCATCTTTAGCAGCTATAAAAGCAGCGTGCGGACCACCATACCCTAAAGGCACACCCAATCTTTGGGCAGAGCCGACCGCTACATCTGCGCCCAACTCACCCGGTGATTTTAATAAAGTCAGCGCCAGCAGATCAGTAGCCATTACCACATAACCGCCTGCATCCTGAACATTGCTGATAAAAGTCCTGTAATCTTCAATACTCCCCAGGTTGTTGGGATATTGAATCAAAGCGCCAAAATAAGTTTCATTGATATCAGCCGTTTTATAATTCCCTTCTACTACTTCAATGCCAAAAGGCTTCGCCCTTGTGTAAACCACATCCTTAGTCTGGGGAAAAGTTTCTGCATCCAGAAAAAACTTAGGTCTTTCAATATGACCTGTTTTGTTTTTAAGATGAAAAAACATGATCATGGCTTCAGCAGCTGCAGTGGCCTCGTCTAAAAGAGAAGCATTAGCCAGGGGCAGGCCGGTCATATCACTTACTAAAGTCTGATAATTTAATAAACTTTCGAGGCGGCCCTGCGAAATTTCTGCCTGGTACGGGGTGTACTGCGTGTACCAGCCCGGGTTCTCAAAAATATTCCTCAATATTACCGAGGGAGTTATGGTGCCGTAGTAACCCTGCCCGATATAATTCTTAAAGATCTTATTCTTTAAAGAAACAGTCTTTATATGCCTGAGATACTCATGTTCACTCATTGCCCTGGGTATATTCAGGGCCGTTTTCATCCTGATGCCGGGAGGAACGGTTTTCCCAACCAGGTCATCCAGGCTGCTAAAACCGGTTTCATATAACATTTTATGCGTTTCAGCTTCATTGGGGCCGATATGTCTTTTCGTAAACTCCTGATGTTTGAGTTCTAAAATGCTCATATTATTTATAGTAGAAATTAAAAATTTTGTCCGAAGGTCCGAAAAAGGCTCCTTTAGAAGCTTGCTCGGGAATGCGCAAAAATAATGGTTATTTGCCAGCTTGTTATGCGCAAGCGATTGTGCAGTAACATAACATGTGCATAAGTATGTGCACAGACCGAGAACAGGTATTGTTTATTACCGGCCAGGAAGTTGATAAACCCGGATTTACTTTCTATTTTTGCAGCTATGGATACTGCCAGAGAACAACTGTTAATACTGCTTACTACTCCCCTGTATATTATTGTAATTGGCGCAGAGATGATCTTAAGCCATTTACGCAAACAGGATACTTATTCGCTGAAGGACACGTTACAAAATGTGTATTTCATGGTATTAAACGGCGGCCTCGACCTGCTGTTCAGGGCCGTTTATATAGGTGTTATCCTTACTTTTTTTTACGACCATCGCATAGCAGCACCCATTGCCAACCCGGTTATTTACTGGCTGGTACTGCTGATTTTTGAGGATTTTATGTATTACTGGCTACATCGGGCAGATCATTATTGCCGCCTGTTCTGGGCCACCCATTTTACGCATCACTCCTCTTCCAAATTCAATCTTACTGTAGGTTTCCGTTCATCAGTATTAGAACCGCTTTACCGCTTTGTATATTTCATACCTCTTGCCTGGCTGGGATTTCAGCCTATAGACATTATCTTTATTTATGCTGCCACACAGATATGGGGCATTTTAGTGCATACCGAAAAAGTAGGAAAGCTGGGAATTCTTGAATATATCCTGGTTACCCCGTCCCATCACCGTGTGCACCACGGCTCTAATCCTAAATACCTGGATAAAAATATGGGTATGTTCCTGATCATCTGGGATAAGCTTTTCGGTACGTTTCAGGAAGAATTACCTGCTAAAGACTATCAGCCCATAAAATACGGTCTCACCACCCCTATTCCCAGGGAGGATGCCTTTACTATCGTATTTTATGAATGGATCAATATTTTTAAGGACCTGAAGCGAAAGGACCTGACCTGGAAACAAAAGCTGGGCTATATTTTTGGTCCGCCAGGCTGGAGCCATGATGGCAGCAGGCAAACCAGCGAGCAGATGAGAAAAACAGAGCAACAATACGAGCTTAGCAATCGCCAAACAGATGAGTAAAGACATTTTATATAACTGGGAAAAAAAATCGAAAGAGCATCGCAAACAATACCAGCAATTTTTAAAGCGGGCTGATAAGAATAAGGTTTTGAAGCAGCTGCCCCGGCTCGATGAAGAAGCTTACGAAAAAGTAAATTGCCTTACCTGCGCCAACTGCTGTAAAAACTATTCGCCCCGTTTCAAAACACCCGATGTAAAGCGCATTTCGAAATACCTGGGAATGAAAGAAAGCGTCTTTATCGACACTTACCTGCGTGTGGATGAAGAAGGAGATTTTGTGGTAAAATCATCTCCCTGCCCTTTTTTGAACGGAGATAATACCTGCTCTGTTTATGACGAACGCCCGTCAGACTGCGCAAGATTTCCTTATACAGATGAAGACATTATTGTGAAACGCCAGGCCCTCACGCTCAAGAACAGCGAATTTTGCCCCATAACCTATTATGTGCTGGAGCGATTATTGATCGGTTAAAAAGTCCGGAAACAGAGGCCGGAGGCTTATGGTTCATAGATGCTGGTTACTGGATACTTAAAAACCTAACCAAATATGTAATATAGAAATGCTATACTTGTATATATTATGTGTCTGTACCTGATAATCGATGTCTGTGCGTGCCTGAAATAGGTTGACAAAAAAAAGTCACTTATAATGGGTCAAAATCGTCAAAAATTAGAGATTCGGGAACAAAGGATATTTTCAGAAGCGTTAAAGAAGCAAATAGTCAAAGATCTTGTCAATAAACGTA